>JAICLE010000004.1 GCA_025927545.1 Gemmatimonadales bacterium | reverse complement strand
GGGGGCCTCGGGTCGGCCGCCCCCCCCCCGCCGGGCCGCCCCGCCTCCCCCCTCCCCCCTGCCTCCCTTATCTTTCCCGCGTGAAGTTCCCTTACCGCCTCGGCGTCGCCTCCGTGCTCCTCCTGCTGGCCTGCGGCCGGAAGCCGGAGCGGCTGGCGCTGGACAGCAATCTCCACGGAGCGGCCCGCGCGACCGTGCCCTCGTCGGTGCTCCGATTCCCGGAGGACGGCGGGTTCGCGCGGCTGTACCGCATACCCTCGCTCGAGCCGTCCTCCTGGAAGGCCGAGGACAAGATGCCGGCGGTCGAGCGGATCGTCGGCGCCGACCCCGAGCAGGGCGTGGTCTTCGCGCTCGATCGCAAGCGCAATCTGGTGACGCTCGACCTGGAGACCCGCCGAGTGCGCACGTATCTCGAGGGCGTGCGGGCGGCCACGGTCGGACCGGACGGAGCGCTCTACGCGGTCGACACGGGAAGCACCGTGACCCAGATGGTCCGTCGTGCCCCCGTGCGGTTCCGGGCCAAGCTGCAGGGCTCGCCCCGGGAGCTGCACGCGACGATGACCGGCGCCCTCCTCGCCCGGGTCGGCGAGAAGGCGCCGGTGCTCGAGGTGCTGGGCTCGGACCAGGCACCCACCACCATGACGCTCCCGTCGGAAGCGGTGGTTCCCAGCTTCTACGGCGATCTGGTGGCCGTGGCGACGGACACCGCAGTCATCCTCTACCAGACGCAAGGCAAGAACAAGCCGAAATCGATTCCGCTCTCCGGGCACCCGCACGCCGTGCTGTTCTCGCCGTCGGGGCACCGGCTTTACGTGGCGCAGCAGGACCACGCGCTGCTGGTGCTGGATCGTTTCAGCGGCGACGAGCTCGACAAGATCGAGCTGCCCGGCGCCGCGAAGGGCCTGCGTGGCGGGTCTTTCGGGGAGTGGCTGCTGGTGCAGCCGGAGACCGGCGATTCCGCGTGGGTCATCGACGTGGGCAGGCAGCGGCTTCTCGGCACGGTGGCGGCACGCTGGGTGGTCGACCTGCCGGCCATCGCCGCGCCGAACACGCTCCTGGCGCGCCGCGGCGACGATGTCGTGGCGCTCGACCTGGCCGCGAAGGGGTTCCCCGAGACGGGGCGGGTGAAGGGTGGCGCGGCCGACGAGTGGCTGCCGGTCGCGTGGCGGCCATCCGACGAAACCGAGAATGGCGTGGTCGCCGACTCGACCGCACTGGCCAATGCCGACAGCGTGCAGGCGGGACCGGGGGTCTACCTGCAGGTGAGCAGCTCGCAGAATCCCGCCTGGGCCAGCGAGCTTGCGGAGAAGCTGCGCGGCGCTGGCCTGCCCGCCTCGGTACTGGCGCCGGCCCGAAGTGACGAGGCGCATCGCGTCGTGCTGGGTCCCTACGCCACCCGAGAGCAGGCGGAGGAGACCGGCCGGAAGATCGGCATGCCGTCGTTCATCGTCTCGGCGCAAGGCGCGCCGGAGCGCTGACTCCCCGCGCCGCGACCGGCGGCGCGCCCATCCCACCATCGGCAGGACGCCCGCATGAAGCTCACCCGGCTCGAGCTGTCCGGCTTCAAGTCGTTCGCGGATACCGTCAACCTCACGTTCGAGCAGGGCGTGACCGCCATCGTCGGCCCGAACGGCTGCGGGAAGTCCAACGTCTCCGACGCCGTGCGCTGGGTCCTGGGCGAGCAGTCGGCGCGGCTGCTGCGCGGTGGCAAGATGGAAGACGTGATCTTCCAGGGGTCCACCGGGCGCAGGCCCGTCAACGTCACCGAGGTCTCCCTCTATCTGGATAACGGCGATGGCGATCTCCCCATCGCCTACCGCGAGGTGGTGGTCACCCGGCGGCTCTCCCGGTCGGGCCAGAGCGATTATCTGCTGAACGGCGCCCCGGTCCGGCTGCGCGACGTCCAGGACCTGCTCCGCGGCACCGGCCTCGGGAGCGATGCCGGCGTGGTGATCGAGGCCAAGATGATCGACCTCCTGCTCTCGGATCGGGCGGACGAGCGTCGCTCGTTGTTCGAGGAGGCGGCGGGGATCGGCCTGTATCGCGACCGGAAGCACAGCACCGAGCGGCGGCTCGAGGAAACCGCCACCGACCTGCAGCGGGTCGAAGACCTCGTCGCCGAGGTCCAGTCGCAGATCCGCAGCCTGGCCCGCCAGCGCGGCAAGGCCGAGCGGCACGCCAAGCTCGTCGAGGAGAAATTCGCGGTACAGATCACCCTGGCGCGGCGCATGCTCGAGCGCCTGGCCGAAGACGCGGCCGGCATGGAGGCGCGCTTCGCCGAGCTGTCCGAGCTGCTGCCGGCCATCCGCCGCCGGCTGACCGACGGCGAGCATCGGCGCGAAGCGGCCGCTGGGGCGCGGGCCGCGGCAGAGGCGCGACGCACCGAACTCGGCCGCGAGCTCGGTAGCGTGCGAGTGGAGCTGGGCCGGCTCGATGGCGATCTCGCTCTGGCCGCGGAGCGCCTGGCCAACGCCGCGGCGCGGCGCCTGCGCGCACAGGAGGAGCGCGCCGTCATGGCGCATCGTGCGCAGCAGGCCCTGATCGAACGTGAGGCGGCCACCGCCGATCGCGACGCCGCGGCGATCGAGCACGAGCGGATCCGCAGCGAGCTCGCCGGCCGCGCCGATGCCGAGGAGGAGGTGCGCCGGCGCCTGGGGGAGGAGCGGGCGCAGGTGCGACGGCATGAGCAGGACCTGCAGACCCAGGCGCAGACGCTCCGCTCCCTGGAAGGCGAGCGGGCCGCGCTCGAGGGCGAGCTCGCCTCGCTGCGCGAACGCGCTGCCGGGGCGGAAGCGCATCGGGCGGAGCTGCAGGCCGAGCTGGCGGGGGCCGAGCGCCGCAGAGACCATTCGGTCGAGCGGTCCTCCTTCCGGGGTCACGAGGCCAAGCGCGCCGCCGCGGAGGCGGAGCACGCACGGCACCTCGTGGCGGAGGCGCGCGAGCAGGAGGCGATGCACCGCTCCGGCCGCCGCCGCGCCGAGGAGGCGCTCGCGCAGATGACCGCGCGGCGCCACGCCCTCGAGGAGCTGGAGCGTGACCGTGTCGGCCTCGCGCCCGGCGCCGCGGCGCTCCTCGCGGCCCGGGACCGGTTCGACGGCGGCGTGCTCGGTCCACTCAGCGATTTCGTGAACACCAGCCGGGACGACGCCGAGCTGGCCGAGCGGCTCCTGGGCGACTGGATGCACGCGGTACTCGTGCGGGACCACGAGGTGGCGCGCGCGGTTCAGGAGTGGCACGCCGAGCACCAGCCTGGCTCGCTGGTGCTGCTGCCGCTCGATCCCGGCCCACTCGGCGGCTCGAGCGCCCAGCCGCTCGACGAACGGCTTCGCGCCGACGGGCCGGCCGCGGGCTGGGTGCGGGCGGCGCTCGCCGGCTCCGAGGTGCTCGACGGTGCCGGCCGCGTCCTCCGGCGCGCCAGCGGTGCCATCTTTCTGTCTGGCGCGGCGGCCCCGTCCGGCCCGCTGCGCCGCCGCGCAGAGCTGGCGGCGCTGGCGCACGAGGTCGGGCGCGGCACGGCGGCGCTGGTCGCGGCGGACGAGGCGCTGCAGGCCACCCTCTCGCGGTTGGCGGAGCGGGAGCAGTCCCTCGCCGCCGCGAGCACGGCGCTCGAGCAGGCTCGCGAGGCCGACCGGCAGGCCGCGGCGGCCCGCGAGGACGCGGTCCGGCTCGCCGGCAACCTGAGCCGCGAGATGGCCGAGTCCGAGGCCCAGCTCACCCGGGTCACCGAGCGGCTCACCGGGGCCGAACAGCGGCTGGCGGAGATCGACGCGGCCCTGGTCGAAGGCGACCTCGCCCGCGGCCGGTTGGACGAGGAGCTCGGGCGCGGGCGCGGGCGGCTGGCGGAGCTCGAGGCCGAGCAGGAAGCCGCGCGGGAGCAGCGGGTGCACTGGCAGGTGCAGGAGGCGCACGTGGCCGGCGGGCTTCGCTCCGCGGACGAGCGGCTCCTGCGGGCGGGCGCGGCGCGCGAGGAGGCCGAGGGCGGCGCGCTGGCGCTGGCGGGCGAGCTGGCGCAGCTCGAAGCCGATCTCACGGCGCTGGCTGCGCGGCAGAGCGAGTGGCGCGAGGCGCGCGCGGAACGTGAAGTGGCGGTCCAGGAGCTGGAGGCCGCGAGCCGCGACGCCGAGACCGAGCTCGCCCGCCTGGAGGCCGCGCTTGCCGGCGCGGAGCGGGAGGTGGGCGGGTCGCGCGCCGAGCTCGATGCCGCGAGCGAGGAGAGCCACGGCCTCCAGGTCCGCCTCACCGAGGCGGCGGGTGCGCGCCGCAGCGTGCTCGAGCGGGTGGAGGCCGAGTGGCGCCGGCCGCTCGAGCAGCTCGTCGAGCAGGCACCGATGCTGGAGCTCGACCTGGAGACGCTCGAGGCGGAGGCCGCGCGTATCATCGGCGCCCTCGAGGCGATCGGTCCGGTGAATCCGCTGGCGGTCGAGGAGCACGCCGAGGAACTCAAGCGGCTCGAGTTCCTGACCACGCAGCGGGACGATCTGGTGGCGGCCCGCCAGTCGCTCCTCCAGGCGATCCGGGAGATCGACGGTACCGCCCGGACCATGTTCCTCGAGACCTTCACCGCCGTGCAGGGCAACTTCACCCGGGTGTTCCAGACGCTGTTCGGCGGCGGCGAGTGCGAGCTCCGCCTGGCCAACCCGGACGAGCCGCTCGAGAGCGAGATCGACATCCACGCCGCGCCACGCGGCAAGCGGACCCAGCGCATCCACCTGCTCTCCTCCGGCGAGCGTACGCTGGTGGCGGTGAGCCTGCTCTTCAGCATCTATCTCACCAAGCCGAGTCCCTTCTGCCTGATGGATGAGGTGGACGCACCCCTGGACGACGCCAACGTCGGCCGCTTCACCCGGCTGCTGGACGAGTTCAAGGCCGACACGCAGTTCCTGGTCATCACCCACAACCCGCGGACGATGCAGGCGGCCGACGCGGTCTACGGGGTGACGATGCAGGAGCCCGGGGTGTCGACGATCGTGGGCGTTCGGCTGGGAGAGGCGGAGCATGTGGCGTAGGCACGTCGCGGGTCGCGGGTCGCGAGTCACGAAAATGCGGTCCGCGACTTGCGACTCGCGACCCGCGACTCACGACTTGCGAGGTAGCACCGCATGCTGATCGTCATGCGCCACGGTGCCGCGGACGAAGAGGTGGAGCGCGTGGTCGCCACCATCGAGGAGATGGGCTACCAGGCGCGGCCGATGCCCGGCCGGCAACGGACCACCGTCGGGCTCGTGGGCAACGACGGCCGAGTGGACGGCTCCCGGCTGGCCGCGCTGCCCGGGGTTCAGGAGATCATCCACGTCACGCAGCCGTACAAACAGGTCTCGCGCGAGTGGCAGCCCGAGGCCACCACCGTGCGCCTGCCCGGCGGCCTGAGCGTCGGCGGCGACGAGGTGGTCGTCATGGCCGGCCCCTGCTCCGTCGAGAGCGAGCCGCAGATCCTGGCGGCGGCGCGAGCGGTACGGGACGCCGGCGCCACCGTGCTGCGGGCCGGCGCGTTCAAGCCGCGAAGCTCGCCGTACGCCTTTCAGGGACTCGGCCGCGCGGGGCTCAAGCTGCTGGCCCGGGCGCGGGAGGAGACCGGCCTCCTCATCGTGACCGAGGCCATGGACGCCGAGGGGCTCGAACAGGTGGTCGAGGTGGCCGACATCGTCCAGCTCGGCGCACGGAACATGCAGAACTACTCGCTCCTCAAGCACGCGGGCCGCTGCGGGAAGCCGATCCTCCTCAAGCGCGGCCTCTCCGCCACCATCCAGGAGCTGCTCCTCTCGGCCGAGTACATCCTGGCGGAAGGGAACCGGCAAGTGATCCTGTGCGAACGCGGCATCCGAAGCTTCGACCCTTCCACCCGCAACCTGCTGGACCTGACCGCCATCCCCGTCGTGCACGGCCTGTCGCACCTTCCGATCGTGGCCGATCCGAGCCACGGCACCGGACACCGCGACATGGTGATTCCCATGGCTCGCGCCGCGGTGGCGGCAGGCGCGGACGGACTGCTGGTCGAGGTGCACCCCGCCCCCGACCGCGCGCTCTCCGACGGCGCCCAGAGCCTCTACCCCGAACAGTTCGAGCGGCTGATGAAGGAAGTGCGGCTCATCGCGGACGCGATCGGGCGGCGCGTGGCCGAGGCCGCGGGAGCCCGCCCGTGACCACCCGCGCGCTTGCGCGAGTCGTCCTGCTGAGCGTGGCTGCGCTCACCGCGCCGATCGCCGTCGCCCGGGGCCAGGATGCGCAGGCGATCGTCGGCCGCTCCTCGCGCGTCTACCGCTCGCTGTCGAGCCTCAAGGCCGACTTCGTCCAGCTGATCGACAACCCCATGATCGACAGCGCGGAGAGCCGGGGAACCCTGGTCCAGGCCGGCCCCGATAAGCTCGCCATGCGCTTCACCGACCCGCCCGGCGAGGCCATCGTGATCGACGGGCGCTACGTCTGGATCTACACCCCGAGCACGACGCCCGGCCAGGTAATCCGGATGGGAGTCCCGAGCGGCGGGCCGGTGTACGGCTACAACATGCTCGGCTGGCTGCTCGACCGCCCGGCCGAGCGCTACACCACGTCGTACATGCGCGGGGATCGGCTCGACGGCCGCCGGGTGGACGTCGTGCAACTGGTGCCTGCGGTCCCCGACCTGCCCTTCGAGCGGGCGGTGCTCTGGCTCGACCGCGACGACGGACTGCCCCGGCGGCTCGAGATCACGGAACACTCGGGCGCGACCCGCACGCTCACCCTCCGACGGGTTCGGGTGAACCAGCCGGTGCCGGACAAGACGTTCACGTTCCAGGTGCCGGCGGGGGTGCGGGTGGTGGAGCGGTAGCGAGGGGCGGAAGGATGGAAGGACGGAAGCAAGGAGATCTTCGGCGACCACTTCGCGCGTACGGCTTACCCCTCACAGCTCCGCGCTCACTCCGACCGCCGCTCCAGCGCCCGCTGCAGCTCCGCCGCCGCGGCGGGCGACAGGCCGGCCTCTCGTGCGAGTCGCAGGGCAGCCAGGCCGAGCTGGCGATAGAGCTCTCGGTCCTCCGGGGCGAGGGCGGCGAGATGAGCACGGACCGTGGCCGCGTCGCCGCGGCGAATGGGGCCGGTGAGCGCCGCGACCGACCCTCCGGCGAGATTGGCGACGCTGCCTTGCATGAGCGGCAGGTACATCGCCGCGGCGTCCGCCGCGGACAGGCCCGCCTGGCGCGCCAGCCGCTCGGCCATGTCGGCCAGGACGACGGCGTAGTTCGAAGCAATCACCGCGCCCGCATGGTAGGCCGGCTTGGCGCCGGGCGTGAGCCGCACCGGCCGCATGCCGAGCGTCGCAGCGAGCCATTCGCCCGCGGCAAGGGCTCGCCCGTCTCCCTCCAGGCCGGCGAACGACCCGGCAAGGAGCTCCGGCGCAGCAGAGGGCTCGGCTATCGCCTGTAGCGGGTGGAACGAACCGAGGCCCGCGCCGGTCGCGGCCAACGGCTCGAGCGCCCGACGGTCGAGCAGGCCGGAGAGGTGCAGCACCACCTGTCGGGCGCTCACCGCGCCCTCCTTTGCCAGCTCGGCCGCCATGCTCAGGATCGTGTCGTCCGGCACCGCGAGCAGGACCAGCCCAGCGTGCCGGGTTTCCTCGGGCCGACGGGACCGGGTGAGCAATCCCACCTCGGCGCCGGTGCGCTCCAGCGCGATGGCGAGGCCACGCCCCATGCGGCCGGCCCCGATGATGGAGATCGGGTGCCACTCGGAACGCAGCATCATCGAACGCCAGTGCGGCGGCGACTCATCCCGAACAGCCTGAAGGGGACATGACCTGGATCATGTCCCCTTCACTGTGCTCAGGACGAACCCGCGCGTGTTCCCACCGTGCTAGTTCTGCGCCGTGCGCGCCGCCCGGTCGGACATGGCCAGTCCCAGCAGCTCGCGTGGGCTCTGCGCCTTGCGGAGCAGGGTCATCGCGGTCTGCATCTGCGGATCGTTGTGCACGCGGCGGCGGAACTCCGCCGACCGGCCGAACACATACCGGGCGACCTCGTAGCCGATCTGTTTCGAGATGAAACCGTTGGCGCCCTCGTAGACCTGGGGCGTCATCTCGATCCCCTTGGCCCGGAGCTGCTGATAGAGCTCCTGGCGCATTTCCGGTGTCACCGTAAAGGATTCGGACTTGACCGTCCCCTTGTTCTTGGCCTCGAGCGCGATGCTCGTGATCGCGTCGCGGTACTCGGGCAGGTGGCTGCCCAGCGCCTTGGCGAAATCCTTCTCGCCGCCCGACAGCGTGTCGGGACGGATCACGAGATCCGGCACGATGCCGCCGCCGCCCCGCACCACTCGACCACCGTCGGTGTGATAGATCGGCCGGCTCTGGATGGCCGAGTCGGTGTGCTCCTCGATGGGCACGCCGGGCAAGGTGTCGCCCGCCTCGTTCGCGGCCTGCTGCGCCTGCTCCTCCTCGTTCTTCGCGACGCGCTGAATGGTTCGGCCGCTCGGCGTGTACCAGCGGGCCGTCGTCAGCTTGAGCGCCACGCCGTCGCCCAACGGGAAGAGGGTCTGGACCAGACCCTTGCCGAACGTCGGCGTGCCGACGACTACGGCGCGATCATGGTCCTGCAGCGCGCCGGCGATGATTTCCGCGGCGCTGGCCGTGCCGTCGTTCACCAGCACCACGATTGGCAGGTCCGGCCAGGTTTGGCGCGCGTCGTCGTAGAACTCCTTGGTGGACCCCCGGGCTCGGCCGCGCGTGGCGACGATCTCCTGCTTCGGATCGAGGAAGAGGTCGGCCACCTTCACGCCCTGATCGAGGAGCCCACCCGGATTGAGCCGGAGGTCGAGGATCATCGACTTCATGCCCTTCGACTTCATGCGGACAACCTCGCTCCGGAGCTCCTCCGCCGAGGTCTCGGCAACCGGATTGAGCGAGATGTAGCCGACGCCGCCGTCGAACATCGTCCCCTGCGGGACCGAGCGGACGTGGATCTGGGCCCGGGTGAGGGTGAACTTGATCGGATCGGTCACGCCTGAGCGCACCACGGCAATCGTGACGGTCGAGCCGGCCTCGCCGCGCAGTGCCTTCACGGCCTCATCGTTCTTCCAGCCCTTGGTGCTCTTGCCATCCACCTCGATGATCTGGTCGCCCGTGGCCACCCCGGCGCGCTCCGCCGGCGTTTCCGGCAACGGCGCGACGACAGTGATCCAGCCGTCCCGCACCTCGATCTGGATGCCGAGACCCGCGTAGTTGCCGGAGGTCTGCTCGGTGAGCGCCTTGTAATCGTCGCCCGTGAGGAGCACGGAATAGGGATCCTTCAACTGCTCCAGCATCCCGCGGGTGGCACGATCGTACAGGTCCGTCTCGCCGATGGAATCGACGTAATAGGCGCTGACGTGCCCCAGGACGTCGTCGAACAGCCGGGCCTGCTGATAGACATTGCCACCGCTGGCGACGCCCCGCTGCAACAGCCAGCCGCCGCTCAAGAAGGAGATCACGGCGACGAGCGTGATCAGGCCCCAACGCTGCTTCATACTGCCTCCGGTGCTTCGGAATCCTCGACGAGCCGATTGCCCGCCCTCGTAACGCGTGCGTACCGCATCATCGCCCGCCGTTCCCGGCAAACCGCTCGGGGGCTGCCCGAACGATCTCCGCCCAGGCCGCCTGCAAGAGCCGCTCCCGTGGGAGACACCCATCCAAATGTCGCACCCCGTCACCCTCGACCGCCAGGTAGTAGTCGATGACCCGGCCGTGGAACTCGGCGCTTTCGGCATCGAGCCGGTCGAGCCGCTTTCCCGCGGCCAGCTGCCGCGCGCGCCCGACGTCGTGCGCGACGTCGAGGATGAGCGTCAGATCCGGCCGCTGCCCGGCCGCGGCCGCACGGTTGGCGGGCAGGACCACCTCCGCGGGCAACCCACGGCCCGCCATCTGATAGGCCTCGGTGGACAGCGAAAACCGGTCCGAGAGCACCACACGCCCGGCGGCCAGCGCCGGCGCGACGACGGAGCTCACGAGTTCCGCCCGTGCCGCGAGGTAGAGAAACAGCTCCGCGAGCGCCCCGACCGGGTGCTCCGGATCGAGCAGTGCCTGGCGCGCGATCTCTCCCGTTCGCGTGCCCCCGGGCTCACGTACCAGCACCGGCTCCACGCCGTGCTCGCGCATCAGGCCGGCGAGCGGGCCGGCGAGCGTGGACTTGCCCGAGCCTTCGGGGCCCTCCAACACGACGAAGAGCCCACGGCCGGTCATCCCAGGGTGATGATGCTGCTGGCCGAGCCCTTCTCCATCCCCTCACTGATCTGCTGATTCACCTTGGCCATCAGCTTCTCGAAATTGGCCCGGGCCACCACGTACGCCTGCCCGACCGGGCTGTTTTCCAGGTCGTGCACGGCCGCCTCGTACGACTCCGCGGTGGCGGGATCGGGCATCTGCCCGGTCGAGACCATCTGGTCCACCTGCCGCGCCAGGGTCTGAATCTGGTCCAGCTTGGCTACGGTGTCGCTGTCCTCACGGAGCGTCGCCTCCGCTCGCCGCAGGGTCTGGTACTCCGCCGACTGGCCGATCAACCGTCCGAGGTCCTGCGCCTTGTCCCAGATCACGGGGCATCGCTCCTTCGCGCGAGCAGGTAGCGCTCGCGCCCGAAAAGGTCAGCATGTAAGGCGACTTCGCTCCACCCGAGCGCTCCGGCCCGGGCGGCGCACTCCGCCGCCCGGGTGCAGTCGATCTCCAGTGCCAGCCACCCCCCTCGACGCAGGACCGCTCGGCCCTCGTCCAGGAGGCGCGCGGTGAGCTCGAGTCCGACGGCTCCGCCAACCAGCGCCAGGGCGGGCTCCCAGTTTCGGACCGATGGGTCGAGGCTCGCGTATTCGCCCGCCGAAAGATAGGGGGGATTGGAGACGAGCGCGTCGAAACTCGCCTGCCGAAGGGGCGCGCAGCAATCGCCCCGGACCAGGGAGACCCTCGCGCCCACACCCCGGGCATTCTCGCCGGCGAGCTCGAGTGCGGACGCAGAAAGGTCCACGGCCAGGACCTGGGCGTAGCTGCCCTCCGCCGCCAGGCTGAGTGCCAGGCAACCCGTGCCGGTCCCCACGTCCGCGATCCGGCCGATGGGGACGCGGGCCAGAACGAGGTCCACCAAGCCTTCCGTCTCGGGACGCGGGATGAGCGCCCGGGGGTCGCACCGCAATATGAGGTGACGGAATCCGGTCCAGCCTGTCACATACGCGAGCGGCTCACCAGCGGCGCGGTGCTCGACGGCCGTCCCGTAGGCCCATCCGCGCTCCGCCGAGACCGGCTCCTCCGGGTGCAGTACAAGGTGGTCCGGCGGATCGCCCATGAGGTCGGTCCAGAGGCGCCGCGCCTCCCGGCGCGGTGCGCCGATCCCGGCCGCCTTGAGCACATCGGCGGCTTGGCTCAGGAGCGCGCGCCGGGAGAGACCCGCTTCAGACCGCATCCTGCTCCTGCCGGCTCGCCACGCGTAACGCCTCGAGCAGCGCATCGAGATCTCCGTTCAGCACGTCGGCGAGATTGTGCACGGACAGATTGATGCGGTGGTCGGTGATGCGGCTCTGCGGAAAGTTGTAAGTGCGGATCTTGGCGGAACGATCGCCCGTGCCGACCATGGCGCGGCGGTCGCGGGCACGCGCCGTCTCCTGCTCGGCGATCATCCGGTCGAGCAGCCGGGCACGCAGCACTTCCATGGCTTTGATCTTGTTCTGGAGCTGCGACTTCTGGTCCTGCTGGCTGACGACCAGGCCGGTGGGGAGATGGGTGATGCGGACGGCACTATCAGTGGTGTTCACGCTCTGGCCGCCAGGACCGGATGATCGGAAGACGTCGATCTTGAGGTCCTGCGGCTCGATCCGGATGTCCACCTCCTCTGCCTCCGGCAGCACCGCGACCGTCGCGGCGGAGGTATGGATCCGTCCCTGAGTTTCCGTGGCCGGGACGCGCTGAACCCGGTGCACACCCGACTCGCGGCGGAGCAGGCCATAGGCCTCCGCGCCGCGCACGGCGACGATCGCTTCCTTGAGACCTCCGAGCGTGCCGTCGCTCAGCGACATCGGCTCCCAGCGCAGGCCGTGGCGCTCGGCGAAGCGCTGATACATCCGGTAGAGGTCGGCGGCAAATAGCGCGGCCTCGTCGCCGCCGGTGCCGGCGCGGATCTCCATGATAGCATCGCGGTCGTCGTGGGGGTCGCGGGGAAGCAGCAACTCCTGGAGCTGCTCGGACACCGCCGCGATCTCGGGCGGCAGGCGGGTGAGATCGGCCCGCGCCAGCGCCACCAGCTCGGGATCGGTCTCGGCGGCCAGCTCCCGCGCATCGGCGAGCTCGCGCTCCAGCCGGGCGAGGCGTTCGGCCAGGCGCACCACAGGAGCGAGGCGCGTATGCTCCCGGCCGAACGATTGCAGCTTGGCCGGATCCCGGGCGACCGCCGGGTCGGCGAGGGCCTGGCCGACCTCCTCCGCCCGTTGCAGCGCCTGGCGGAGTCGGGCCTCCATCAGCTAGGCCTTGGGGGCGGCGGCCGGCTCGGTCTGGTACTTCCGGCGGAAACGGTCGACGCGGCCCGCCGTATCCACCAGCCGCTGCTTGCCGGTGAAGTAGGGATGGCACTGCGCGCAGACTTCGACGTGGATGGACGCGGCTGTGGAGCGGGTCTCGAACGAGTTCCCGCAGGCGCAGGCGGCCATGACCTTCTTGTAGGTGGGGTGCAGATCGGGCTTCACGGCACAACTCCTGTCGGTTAGTGCGAAGCCGATAAACATAGCCGGGATGGGAGCTTGGCGGAAGGAGGCGGAAGGGCGGAAGGACGGAAAGAGGGCACGTGCCTTCGGGCGGCACTGTCATCCCGAGCGGAGCGAGGGATCTTGCCGGGCCGAGGTCGGACCGCGGGCAGAGTAGATCCCTCCCCGTCGCTGCGCTCAGGCTCGGGATGACAGCGGCGGCGGCCGCACCCCTTCCGCCATTCCCTCCTTCCGTCCTTCCGTCCTGATTGACAGCCCCCCCAACCGCAAGTATGGTACCCTCAACCACTTCCGCGCCTGTGAGGCCCGAGTGCCCCTGTCACCGATCGAAGTCCTTCGCAAGGTCCCCCTCTTCTCCGGCCTGGGGGAGCCCGATCTTGCCGCGTTCGCCGAGCTGACGCGAGAGCGCAGCTACCCCAAGGGCAGTGTCATCGTCTTCGAGGACGACCCCGGCGATGCCCTCTACCTCGTGGCGGCCGGACAGGTCAAGGTCGTCATCATCGCCGAAGACGGCCGCGAGGTCATTCTGAGCGTGCTGGGCGAGGGGAGCTTCTTCGGCGAAATGGCCGTCATCGACGACGAGCCGCGCTCGGCTCACGTGATCGCCATGGAGGATTCCGGCCTCCTCGTGCTGCGGCGCGAGGACTTCTATGCCCGGCTGCGGAGCTCGCCCGAGGTGGCCATCTCACTGCTCCGGGAGATCTCGCGGCGGCTCCGGCGCGCGGACGAGAAGATCGGCAGCCTTGTGCTGCTCGACGTGAACGGGCGGGTGGCGCATCTCCTCCTCCGGATGGCGGACGACGAGGGCGGCGACCGCATCACCCGGAAGCTCACCCATCACACCATCGCCCAGATGATCGGGTCGAGCCGGGAGACGGTTTCCCGCACCATGCGCAATCTGGTGGAGCGCGGGATCATCCAGGTGACCCGGAAGGAGATCACGCTGCGCGACCGGCGATCCCTCATGCTGGCCGCGCGCCGGGCGTGAACGCAGTCACGCCGGTGCTGTGACTGCGCACCCGGCTCGAAAGGCGCCCGGGGAGAGAGCTTCGGGTATGCTCCCTCCCACCGGGCCGACGGCGTGTCGTTTCGACTGACCTTCTGGGGCACCCGGGGCTCCATCCCCACGCCCGGGCCGCAGACCATGCGGTACGGCGGGAACACGGCGTGCATCAGCCTCGCCGGGCCCGACGGTCGCCTGGCCATCCTCGACGCGGGAAGCGGGCTCCGCCCCCTCGGTCACGAGCTGATGCGCCGGCAGGGGGGCCGGCTCTCGGCCGACATCATCCTCTCCCACACTCACTGGGACCACATCCAGGGGCTGCCGTTCTTCAAGCCGCTGAGCGAGAGCGGAAACCGCTTCTGTGTCTACGGCGCGCCCCAGGACGGCGTGCCGCTGCAGGAGATCCTCCGGCGCCAGATGGACCCCGTGGTCTTCCCGATTCCGCTCGAGGCACTCGCCGCCCGGATCGAGGTCCACGACATCGGGGAGGGCGAGGTGCCGCTCCACGATTTCCGCGTACGCGCGTTCCGCCTGCGGCATCCTGGGATGACGTTCGGTTATCGGATCTCGCCTGCCGCCGGCGGGCGGGAGATCGCCTACCTGACCGACAACGAGCTCGGTCCCGGCGGCACCTATCCCGTCTCGGACGATTGGCGCGAACGGCTGGTGCGGTTTCTGGCCGGCACCGACACGCTGGTTCACGACGCGATGTATTCGGATCAGTTCATCAGGCTGCGGGCGGGCTGGGGGCACTCCACCCCGCGGGAGGCGGTGCGGCTGGCGGCCGACGCCGAGTGCGCCCGGCTGATTCTGTTCCACCACGAGCCGGAGCACGACGACGCTACGATCGACGGCCTGCTGGCCGATGCGAAGGCCTACGCCCGCGAGCTGTCGCCGCGGCTGGTGGTCGAGGCTGCGGCGGAAGGCACGGGCTTCACCCTCTGAGTGGAGCGACAAGGCCCGCGCGACGAGGCGGGCCCGCGCGCGCTCAACGCCTGCCCGGAACTGCCTGAGACACGGGGCGGACCGCCGCGCGAGCGGGGAGCGTAGCCGCACCTGGGCCACCGACCCGCAGCCGGCCGAAAGCAGCCGCGATACCCACCTGCGCCGGAACCGCGAGTGCGATGATCGGCCCGTTCACCTGATCGAATCCCGGTAGCAGCTTCAGCGCCAGGCCGAGGACGGACACCCCGGCAACGAGCAGCGCCGCGCCGCGGTAGAACCGCCCGGCGGGCTTCCCTGCCAGGGCCGCACGCATCGCGGGGAGCAGCAGCAGCGCGAGCGGATTCAACTGCAACAGGTTCTCGTTGTGCGCGGCCATCGCGTGGTCGGTGAGCCCCCAGAGACCGGCGAGCAGCAGCCCGGCGAGCCCTGCCAGGATCGCCCACCCGCCGACGATCGTCATGAAGCCGAACCGCGCCGCGGCGGAGCGCCGCGCACTGCGTGCCAGGAGCAGCGCGCCGCCGCCGATAGCCGCGCCCAGAACCAGGTACCACGGCACCCAGGACGGCGGCCGAGCCGGCGGCACGGGCGCGGAGGACTCGAAGATCGTCCGCTCGGACCGCACCAGCGGCACGCGCGTGCCGCCCGGTCCCGGGAGCGTCACCCGGCGCACGTGGTCCCGCATCGCCATGGGAAGGAACATTTCCTCCCAGGCGGAGATCGGTCGATCCACGCCTTCGCCGAGGGCGAGCAGGAGTCCGGTGAAAACGAGCGGCTCGTTGGCCGTGAGGCGCAGGGTGTGGAACCGGTAAGTGGTGCCCGAGGGCACGCCGGCGGTCTGCTGGCGCAACGCGCCGTTCAGCACCCGGTCGAGCGCGTCCCTGACGCGGGTGGAGCAGTTGTCGCGGTAGTAGTCGTAGTGATAGAAGCGGTGCTCGGGCTCCGCGTTCCACTGGAGGAGCTCCTGAAGCTGGATTCTGGCGCGGGGCGGGAGCTCGAGCTCCTGCACCCAGACCGAGCGATTGTCGCGCTCGTACTGGTCCACGTACTGCTGCGCCGGGAAGCCCGCCATCCAGTACCACATCTGCCCACGCACGAAGCGCAGGACGAAGTTCTCCTGGTGAAAGTCGAACAGACCGTAGTTGTAGGCTTCGTCGGTGCCGTGGACCGGATCGTGGATCCAGAGCGCATTGTGCCCAAACCGCTCCCAGACCTGGCGGCCCGGCCCGAAGGTCATGAGGTAAACGGTGAGCCCGGATGGCGGGGGCGCCTGCCCCGGCAGATCCGGAACCGGACCACACAGCGTCAGCAGCAGCACCAGCGTCGCCCGGCGCGCAAACGCCGCCGGCCGCCGCCGTGCGGAGCGCGTTTCCCTCATAGGACCACGTCCCGCCCCTCCTCCGCCGATTTGTAGATCGCATCGAGAATCCGGTGGAGCACCAGATGATCCTGCAGCGGCGCCAGCTTGGCCTCGCCCGCGATGGCGGCTTCGAAGTGCGCCCACTCGGCGCGGAACGACGCGGTGAACGCGTTCTCGCGACTCCCCGACGCGGTGGGCGACACATCCATCGGCATCCCGTTCATCTCCTTCCAGACGGTGAGCGGATTGATGGCCGCCGTGCCCTTGCTGCCGCGGAGGCCCACGCCGAACCGTTCGCCCTCGCCGAGGTGGTGCCACGTCACGTCCACGAAGAGCGACATGCCGTTCTCGCACACCACGAAGGCGCTGCCGCTCTGTTCCACCGCGCGCTCACGCCCCACGCTGTCGAGGCACGCGCTGACGCGGACCGGCGCCGGCGTGCCACCGAGCCACAGGCCGAGGTCGAGGACCGAGAGCCCGAGGTCGAGCATCGCGCCGCCGCCCGCCAGATCGCGGCGCTGGCGCCAGCCGAGCTGATTCCGGCTGGGACGGAAGATGTGCCAGCTCCCCCGCACGCTCTCGATGCGCCCCAGCTCTCCGCTCTGGACGAAGCTCCGCACGATCTGCACGTCGGGGCGGTAGCGATGGTTCATCCCCACCATGACGATCCGGTCGCGCTTCTCGGCCGCCTTGAGAATCCGCTGGACGCTCGCGGAGGTGACGGTCAGGGGTTTCTCGACCAGAACGTGGAGATCGGCGGACAGGGCGGCAAGGACGTGCGCCTCGTGCAGATGATTCGGAGAGGAGATGACCACCGCGTCCAGCTCCTCGTTCCGCAGCAGATCCTCGATGTCATCCAGCGCGTCCTTGACTCCGAACCGGTCGGCGAGCGCCCGGGCCTTGGGCAGGTCGGTGTCGCAGATAGCCTGCACCTCGACCGTCTTGAGCTTCTTCAGCACCGGCAGGTGGGCAACCTGGGCGATCGCCCCGCCGCCGATGATCCCGACCCGCAGGCGCTCGCTCGTGGTCCGGCTGGCGGTCATGCGGCTGCCTCCTTCATCAGTAGAGTCGCTCGAGCACCGCGCCAGGATAGTACGCGGCGAGGATGTGCTCGTGGTCCTGCCCCGCCCGCGAGCGGCCAACGGCCCCCCACTGGCAGAAACCGACGCCGTGGCCGGCACCGGCCCCGTCGACGGCGAGCCGGGTGACGCGGCGCCCGGCGCCCGTGACCGTCAGCGTGAAGGCCGCGCTCCGGAGGATCTCGCCCGACGCGGAGGTCAGGACGCGCCGCACGCTCGGGCCCTCGACCTCCACGTCTCCCCCGCCGAGCCCGATGCTGAGCCGGCCCACCCTGCCGGACGCGGTGCGAGCGGCCACGCGGACATCGCGCACCTCGCGAATTTCCCCACCCGGCACGTCGGCGGTGGCGGGCAGCGTCCGCCGCAACGTCGCGCGGAGCGCCTCGCCCGTCCACTCCTCGTGCCAGCGGTAGCGGGGCGAGATGCTGCAGTAGACGGAACCATCGGGGGCGGCGTCGGCGACGGACCGGAGGTAGGGTCGGTCGGCGGCGCGGAAGACTTCGGTGCCCTCCGCGGTTCGGCCGCCACACGTCGAATAGAAGAAGGCGTCGATCGGCGCACCGCCGTAGGTCAGGACCTGTCCCCGCGTGACCTGCACGGCCTCGCCGCCCTCCGGCGTCTCCGCTCCCGCGCCGCCGTACACCTGATCCGCGACCGAGGCGTAGAAGTCGAACCCCTGCGCGTTCCAGCGGCGGAGATTCCGGAGGGCGTAGGTCCGGGAGACGATCGCCTGCGCGCGCAACGCTTCCTGCTCGACGGCGCTCCTGCGCCCCATCTCGGCCGAGACGACGCCGGCGAGGTAGGACTCGAGCGGCAACCGGTCCACGACCGTGAGCCCGGTGCCGACGCGCAGCGCGGTGACGGCGCCGCGGTAGGGGCGCCCGTTCACCTGCACCAGCGCGCCGGGATCGGGTGACGCGACCTCGAGCACCTCGGACGGCGCGATGGCGGCCCCACCGGGCGACGTGGCCACGAGTCCGGTGGTGCCGCTGAGCGTCACCCGCCAGACCTCGCCGGCCGGGATCTCCGCGAGGCGTGCGCCCGAGGGGTCGCTCACGCTGAGGCCCGCCGCCCCGGCGATGGTCGCAGACGACGCGCCCACCACGAGGCCCACCCGAACCACCGGTTCGCCTGTGCCGGACGGCGTCGGCCGGATGGTCGGTGCGGCGGGTGGCGCCGGCGCGGGCGCCCGCGTTGCCTCGGGCCCCGGGGCGGGCGGTGCTGCCGGCGCCGGGCTCGGCGGCGGCGCCGATGGAGAACAGCTCGCCACGACGACGGCGACGGCCGCGGCGGCCCCCACGACCACGCCGCCCCAACGCGCCAGCACGCGCCGGCCGCGGCACTCAGCCGCGATAGTTGCCAAAGTTGAGCTCGATCCCGAAATCCTGGGCCCTCAGGAACGCGATAATCGATTGCAGCTCGTCGCGCGACGGGGCGGCCACGCGGATCTCGTCGCCCTGGATCGTCGCCTGCGCCTTCTTGAAGCCGCCCTCCTTGATCGCCTTGATGATCCTCCTGGCGGCGTCCTGCGGGATCCCCTGCGTCAGCTTGACCGTCCGCCGGACCGATTGCCCCGTGGCCGGCACCACCTCGCCGACATCGAGGTTCTTCACCGGGACACCGCGCTTGATCATCCGGGTCTGCAGCACGTCCAGCAGCGCGTCCATCCGGAACTCGTCGTCGGCCGCGAGGCGGATCTCCGCGGACGGGCGGTCGAACTCGATCACACAGTGGGTGCCCTTGAAGTCGTAGCGCTGGCCGATCTCCTTCAGCGCCTGATTGACCGCGTTGTCGACCTCCTGGAGGTCGGCGCCGGTGGACACGTCGAACGAGGGATTGCTGGCCATGAGCGCGCGCGAAGGTGGGGGAAGACCGAGGGGTGCGGCCGAATGCGGGAAGGATTACCCCGGCTCCCGTGCTTGACAAGCCTTTGCCCGGCCGCTAGTCTTTCCGGCCGGCGGTTGATTTAAGGCCACTTGCTCCCGCCTGCGCACCGGACCTCCGGTGGGGCAAACCAAAGAGCTAAAGCGCCGGACGATCGCCCTCCGCGCGCACCAGGCCGGAGGGCGTTGTGCTTTGCCCTCGCCGACGCTTGATCCCGGGAAGATCGCCATGCGCTGCCGCCCTGCCATGTACTGCGCCACGTACCGTCAGATGTGTTGTCGAATGATTCCCTGTCCCCCCCTTTCGGGGCGGCCGGCGTCGTCGGCGCACGCGGGCGGAAGCGGCTCGTAGTCTTCCCACCCGGCACCGAGGCCCGGACCGCTCCCGTGGCGGTCCGGGCCTTTTTCATTTCCACTACGCGAGGAGCACGACACCATGACCTACCATCCCGACACGCTGGCCGTCCACGCCGGCCAGGTGCCCGACCCGGCCACGAATTCGCGGGCCGTACCGATCTACGCCACCACGAGCTTCGTGTTCAATGATACGCAGCATGCCGCCGATCTCTTCGGCCTGCGGGTGTTCGGCAACATCTACACCCGTATCATGAACCCCACGAGCGATGTGTTCGAGAAGCGCATGGCCGAGCTCGAGGGCGGCGTCGGGGCGCTGGCGGTGGCGAGCGGGCAGTCGGCGACGGTGCTCACCATTCTCAACCTGGCGCGCACGGGCGACAACTTCGTCACCTCGCAGAACCTCTACGGCGGCACCCACAACCTCTTTGCCTACACCCTGCCGAAGCTCGGCATCACGGCGCGCTTCGTGGACATCCACGACCTCGACCAGGTGCGCGCCGCGATCGACGCGGGCACCCGCCTTCTGTTCGTGGAGACCATCGGCAACCCGCGGCTCGACGTCCCCGACTTCGAGGCGCTGGCCGCGGTCGCGCACGAGGCGGGGGTCCCGCTGGTGGTGGACAACACCTTCGGCGCCGCGACCCTCGCGCGTCCGATCCAGCACGGCGCCGACATCGTCGTCCACTCCGCCACCAAGTGGATCGGCGGCCACGGCACGGCGATCGGCGGGGTGGTGGTGGACGCCGGACGGTTCGACTGGACCAGCGAGCAGGCCCGGGCCCGGTTCCCCGAGTTCACCAGCCCCGATCCGAGCTATCATGGCCTGATCTACACCGAGGCGTTCGGACCGGCGGCGTTCATCATCAAGGCGCGGGTGCAACTGCTCCGCGACCTCGGGCCGGCGCTGTCGCCGTTCAACTCGTTCCTGTTCCTGCAGGGCCTCGAGACGCTACCCGTCCGCATGCAGCGGATCTCGGAAAATGCCCTCGCCGTGGCGCAGTGGCTGGAGCGTGATCCGCGCGTCGAGTGGGTGTCGTATCCGGGCCTCAAGTCGCACCCCGAGCACCGGAACGCGGCCAGGTACCTCACCGGCGGCTTCGGCGGCGTGCTCACGTTTGGCGTAAAGGGCGGCCACGCGGCGGCCAAGGCGTTCATCAATCAGGTGAAGCTGTTCTCGATGCTGGCCAACGTGGGAGACACGAAGTCGCTGATCATCCATCCCGCCTCCACCACCCACGAGCAGCTCAGCCCCGAGCAGCAGCGCGCGAGCGGCGTGACGCCGGAGCTGGTCCGGCTGTCGCTCGGGCTGGAGGATGTGCGCGATCTGATCGCCGACCTGGACCAGGCGCTCGGGCACGCGGCGAATGTGGCGGCACCCCGACCCGCGGCAGCGGCGGTGGCCGGGGCCGGGGCCGGGGCCGCGAGGTGAACCCACCGCTGGTCGTCACGTTCGGCGGCGATGCGCTGGCGACACCCGAACGCATCGCCGCCGCCGCACGGCGGGTGGCGCTCCGGCGCCGCTCGCAGCCGGTGGTCGCCGTGGCCAGCGCGCGGCGCGGCATCACCGATCACCTGCTCGGACTCGTGGAGCAGGTGCGGGACGCGGTTCCCTCCCCCGGCGCCCCGCTGCCGGACGCGCTGGCCGCGTCCGACCGTGCCGTCGCGAGCGGGGAGCTGGTGGCGGCGGCGCTGCTCGCGGTGGCCCTGGGGCAGCTCGGGCTCCGCGCCGTCGTGCTGGATGCACGGGAGGCCGGGCTGCATACCACCGGCGACGCGGGCGGCGCGTCCCTGACCACGCTCAGGCCGGCCCGGCTCGAGCGACTGCTGGCCCGGGGACTCACACCGGTCGTGACCGGCTTTCAGGGCTGGCACCGGGGCCGGCTCACGACGCTCGGCCGCGGCGGCTCGGACATCACGGCCGTCGCCCTGGCGGGCGCGCTGGGGGCCGACGGCTGCGAGCTGGTGAAGGATCCGGGCGCCCTGCATACGGCCGACCCGCGACTCGTGGCGGACGCCCGCCCGATCGAACGAGCCACCCACCGCTTCGTCACCGAGATCGCGCTCGCGGGGGCCCGCGTCATCCACCATCTTGCGGCCAGACGGGCGGAACATGATGGCGTGCGGCTGCGGTTCACGTCGCTGCACGGCGATGGCGAGCCCGCGACGGATGTCGGGCGTGCCATGATGGATGACGCGCGCATGTACGCGGTCGTGCTGGGGGCGGGTCATCGCGGGCTCCTCCCTGCGGCCGGCGACCCGCCCGAGGTGGCGACCGTGTCCCTCGTGACCGCCGCCGGCGGCGGTGAGACGCCTCGCGCTGCCGCGGCCGCCGCCTTCGAGGCCGCGGGCACAGGGGCGCTCGTGCTCCGCACGGCGCACCGGCCGCACGCTGTCGGTTTTCTGGTTCCCGCGGCCGAAGGGAGCCGGCTGCTCCGGACGCTGCACGCGGTCGCCGCCGGGGTGCTCCCGCCGGCCGCCCTGGACGAGCGGGTCCATGCCTGCCACGGATGAACCGCCGCACGCCATCGGGGGCCATCCGTCCACCCGCGATCTGGAGCTGGCCCCCTTCGTCACCGCCAACGGGCGAGTGCTTCGGGGGCTTCGGCTGCGCTACCGTGTCGTCGGCAATCCGGAGGCGGCGCGCGATAACGGCTGGATTCTCGTGTTCCACGCCCTCACGGGCAGTGCCGACGTGGAGCAGTGGTGGGGGCCGTTGCTGGGGCCCGGCAAGGCACTCGACACGTCCCGGCATGCCGTCGTCTCGGCCAACCTGCTGGGAAGCTGCTACGGTTCCACCGGTCCCCGGGAATGGGCCGACGCGCACCACGAACCCTTCCCCGACCTCACCCCCGCGGACCTCGCGGCGGCGCACGTGCCGCTTCTGGACGAACTCGGTGTCGAACGGCTCGCACTCGCCACCGGCGGATCGCTCGGCGGCATGGTGGCGCTCGAATGGGGCCGCCACTCGAGTGTCCCGGTGGACCGGCTGGTGGTGTTCGCCGCGCCGACGGCCACCTCGCCCCAGGCGATCGCCTGGAACACCGTGCAGCGCATGGCCATCGAGGCGGATCCCGGGTGGCAGAGCGGACGCTACCCACCCGGCGAGGGGCCGGCGGCTGGTCTCGCCGCCGCACGGGCGCTTGCGATGATCACCTACCGGAGCGGAATCGAGTTCGACACCCGGTTCGGCCGCGTCTCATCACGCACGCCGGGTCGGTTCGACGTCGACCACTACCTCCGCCGACAGGGCGACAAACTGGTGGCGCGATTCGACGCGGCGAGTTACGTCGCGCTGATGCGCGCCATGGATCTGCATGACATGGGCGATCTGGGCGAGGCCGCGCGCGAGACGGCGGAGCGGGTGGGAACGGTGGTGGGCGTGGGGGTGGACACGGACCTTCTCTACCCGGCGCAGGAGGTACGAAGCTGGACCCAGGCCTACCGCACGGCCGGCGCGGCGGCCGAATACCGGGAGATCGCGTCGGTCGCGGGGCACGACGCGTTCCTCATCGAGTGGGAGCAGGTGGAAGGAATACTGCGGAGTACGGCTCCCCACTCCGCGCGCACCTAGGCGAGAAAGCTCTCCAGGGCCCGCGCCCGGCTCACGTGCCGGAGCCGGCTCAGCGCCTTCTCCTTGATCTGGCGTACCCGCTCGCGGGTGATGCCGAGAAGGCTGCCGATTTCCTCGAGCGTCATCGGCTCGGGACCGTCGAGTCCGAAATACAGCCGCAGGATCTTGGCCTCGCGTTCCTTGAGGGTCGAGAGCACTTCTTCGATCGACTCGGTGAGTGCATGCTCGAAGGTCTCGGAGTCAGGGCCCGGATTCTGGGTGTCGGGCAGGTAGTCGAGGAGCTTGTTGTCTTCACCGGGAGTGAGCGGCGCATCGAGCGAGAGATGGTTCTGGGAGATGGAGAGCGTCTTCTGGACCTCCTCCATCGAGATGTCCATTCCCTCCGCGATCTCGGACGGGGTGGGCTCGCGCCCCAGCTCCTGGAGCAGCGCGGAAGAGCGCTTGCCGATCCGGTGGAGCGTCCCGGCGCGGTTGAGCGGCACCCGCACGATGCGGCTCTGCTCGGCCAGCGCCTGCAGGATGGCCTGGCGGATCCACCAGACGGCGTACGAGATGAACTTGATGCCCTTGGTCTCGTCAAACTTGTGCGCCGCGCGAATGAGCCCGAGGTTGCCCTCGTTGATGAGATCGGCGAGCGAGACGCCCTGGTTCTGATATTTCTTGGCCACCGACACCACGAAGCGAAGATTGCTGCGCACGAGCTTGTCCAGCGCCTCCGCCTCGCCCGTGCGGATCCGCTGGGCGAGGCGCACCTCCTCCTCCTGCGGAATCAGCGGATACTTGCTGATCTCGCGGAGATACTGATCCAGCGATCCCTCGTCGAACGAGGGACCACGCCGGCCGGCACCAACCTGCATTGGACGCATGCGAATCGACCTCGGACTGGATGGGGCGGGACTCGTGCAGCGGCGCGGCATGCCAGGCCCAACCCCTCACCACACCGATAAGACTACGACTCACGACGAAAATCCTGACGAACCTTACTCTCCGGTCAGACGCCGCGCAACCGCTTCCGCGCCCGCGGCGCGCGCGCCGGTCATCCATCACACGTGCAGTGCGGTGCACTACACGTCGTACGTGTCGATCTGGGCCCGCTGCAGCCGGCCCGAGTAGTCCACGTAGCCCACCTTGGTCTCCGAATAGAACTCGTAGACTCCCCAGCCGCCCTCGCGATGCCCGTTGCCGGTGGCTTTCACGCCGCCGAACGGCAGATGCGCCTCCGCGCCGATCGTGGGCGCGTTGATGTAGGTGATTCCATTGTCGAGCGCCTGCAGCGCGCGGAATGCGAGGTTCACGTCGCGCGTGTAGACGCTGCTCGAGAGCCCGTAGCGCACGCCGTTGTTGACGCGCACGGCTTCGTCGAACGAGCCCACCCGGATCACGCTCAGCACCGGCCCGAAGATCTCCTCCTGCTCCAGGCGGTTTCCCGCGCGCACCCCGGCGAACACCGTGGGCCGGTAGAACCACCCGGCGGCCAGCCGGCCGCCCGGTGCCTTGCCGCCCGTCAGGAGCTCGGCGCCTTCCTCGCGACCGATCTCGACGTACCGCTCCACGTTGGCCCGCGACGCCTCGTGGATGAGCGGGCCGACGTCGGTCCGCTCGGCCCGGCCGTCGCCCAGCCGGAGCCCCTCTGCCGCCTCCACCAGCCGGCGCAGGAAGCGGTCGTGCACCTTCCGGTGAAGGATGAGCCGACTGGTGGCCGTGCAGCGCTGCCCGGTGGTGCCGAACGCGCCCCACAACACCCCCTCGAGAGCGAGGTCGAGATCGGCATCGTCCATGACGATCATGGCGTTCTTGCCGCCCATCTCCAGCGAGAGGCGCTTGTGCATGCGCCCGCAGGTCTCGCCGATGATGGCACCGGTCGCGGTGGATCCGGTGAAGGAGATGACCGGCACCTCCGGGTGCTCCACGAGTGCCTTGCCCACCGTCTCGCCGCGTCCATGCACCAGCTGGACCGCGTCCGGCGGCAGCCCCGCCTCGAGCAGGATCTCGACCAGCAGGTGCACGGTGTGCGGCACGTCTTCCGACGGCTTGATGATCACCGAGTTTCCGCACAGCAGCGCGGGAAACATCTTCCAGGTCGGGATCGCCATCGGGAAGTTGAACGGCGTGATGAGGCCGACGACGCCGATCGGCCGGCGCCAGCTCATGGCCCACTTGGCGCCGAGCTCGGACGGGACGGTGCGGCCGAAGAGCCGGCGCCCCTCGCCCGCGGCGTAGTAGGCGGTGTCGATTCCCTCCTGCACGTCGCCCCGGGTCTCGGCGAGCACCTTGCCCATCTCGCGGGACATGGCGTCGGCGATGGCCTCCTTGCGCTCGACCATCAGGTCACCGACCCGGCGGAGCACGTCACCGCGCTGCGGCGCCGGCGTGTTCGACCAGGCGGCAAAGCCCCGCTTGGCCGAGCGGACGGCCCTGGTGACATCGCGCGCGTCCGAATCGGGGAAGCGGCCGATCAGATCACCGGTGTCCGCCGGGTTGCGATTCTCGAGGAAGGCGCCGCCGGCCGGCGCCACCCACTCGCCGCCGATGAAGTTGCGAAAGCTCTTGGCCATACGATCCCAGGTTGAGAAGAAAGGGTGACGCGCGTCCGCGGGTCCGCCGTCGGGCTACTGCGCTGCCGGCGCCGGTGCCGGCGCGGCGGGGGCGGCCACCGTGGGCGCCGCTTCGCACATCCAGTTCCGGCTCACTTTGGCGTACCCCACCCGCGGCAGCACCTCGCGCAGCGCGACGAATCCGACCCACAGGATCACGAGCAGCGACAGTACGTGGGCGAACCCCCGGCGGTGTGACCAGCTCGCGAGCGCCCCGAGACGCGCGATGATGGCGGTGACGGCCGCCGCGCCGAGGAAGAAGCTGAGCTGCAGTCCGCAACCCCGCTGATACGGCCAGACCGCGAGGGCCACGCCGAGCGCCACGGCCAGCGCGACCCAGAACCAGGTGAGCGCGACCGATCGTTTGCGGACCGGGTGCGCACTCGGGACGATCGGCACTCTCGTTGCCGGCGCCGGCCCCGCCGGGAGCGCGCCCCCGGGGCCGGCGCTCCCCTGCTTGGCGATAGCCCGGTCGACATCGGCCAGCTCGCGGTCCCAGTCCCTCGGCTGCTCGGTCATGTCGGCTCCCGCGTAAGACGGTAGCGCTCCATCTTCTTGTACAGGTTCGAACGGGGCATCTTGAGCGCGCGCGCGGTTTCCGCGACGTTCCAGTCGTGCTCGCGCAGCCGCTGGGCCAGGAACTGCTTCTCCGCGTCCTGTCTGAACGTCTCGAAGGTGGGCGCGCCGTCGGTCGCCGGGGGGACGGGCGCGCCGCCATCGCCGCCGGGCAGCAGCCGGTCGACATCGGCCGCCGTCACCACCTTGCCGGGGGCCAGAATGAGGGCCCGCTCCACGGCGTTCCGGAGCTCGCGCACGTTGCCCGGCCAGGCGCGCGCCTGCAGCCGCGCCATCGCATCGGCGGCAAACTGCTTCCCCGGCACGCCGGCGCTCGCGGCCAACGAGCCCGCGAAGTGCGTCACGAGCGCCGGCACGTCTTCCAGCCGGTCCCGCAGGGCCGGCACCTCGATCGGCACCACGTTCAGCCGGTACAGCAGGTCCTCGCGGAAGCGTCCCTCGGCGATCTCGCTCTCCAGGTTCTTGTTGGTGGCCGCCAGCACCCGAACATCCACCTGGACCGGCTTCGAACCGCCGATCCGCGTCACCACGCCCTCCTGGAGAACCCGGAGGAGCTTGGCCTGGGCCGAGAGCGACATGTCGCCCACTTCGTCGAGGAACAGGGTGCCGCCGTCCGCCTGCTCGAACTTCCCCGCGCGGTCGGCGAATGCGCCGGTGAACGATCCCTTCATGTGGCCGAAGAGCTCGCTCTCGATCAGCTCGGACGGGATGGCGGCGCAGTTGACCTCGACGAACGCACGGTCGCGCCGCGGCGATGCCTCGTGCAGCCCGCGCGCCACCAGCTCCGTGCCGGTCCCGTTCTCGCCGGTGATGAGCACGCGCGCCGCCGTGGGGCCGACCTTGGCGACCAGTACGCGCACGGCCTCGAGCGCCGGGCTCGTGCCGACCATCTGGTAGCGGCTCTCCGCGGCCTCACGCAGGCGGGCGTTCTCCCCCACCAGCTCGGCGTGGGCCAGCGCGTTCCGCACCGTGAGCAGCAGCCGATCGGTGTCCAGCGGCTTCTCGAGGAAGTCGAACGCCCCGCGCTGGGTGGCCTCGACCGCCGTGGCGATGGTGCCGTGTCCCGAGATCATGACGATCTGCGCCCGCGGGTCGAGGCCGCGGAGCCGCGACAGCGTCTCGAGTCCGTCCAGCCCCGCCATCTTCACGTCGAGGAAGACGAGCTGGGGCCGAAACTCGGAGTAGACGGTGATGGCCTCGCCACCGGAGGCCGCCACGCGAACCACGAGGTCCTCGTACTCGAGCACCTGCTTGAGCGCCTGGCGGATGCCGGCTTCGTCATCGACGATGAGGACCCGATGGCTCATGGTCGGGCTGCTCCGAGAAGCGTGGCGCGGCCGGGATGGATCGCGATCGCGCGGATCCCAGGGGGCAGCTCGAGCGGTACGGTTTCCCGCCCGGGCTCGCCGAGCGCCCGCGACACCAGGTGGGACACCGCGGGCGCCGGCACCGGAAAGTCGCGAATCCGGAACGACCGCACCGCCCACTCGCCGCGGCCCGGCGCGGTGACGCGCAAGGGGCCGCCGACCTCGACCGGCTCGGTGGGTCGGAGCGCCAGCGCGAGCGGGCCGAGCGCATCCTTCGGCAGCTTCGCCGTGCGGAGTCGGGCGTGCACCAGCACCTCGTTGTCCAGCAGCTCGACCCGCAGTGAATCCAGCTCCTGCCGCACCGTGGGCGCAAGCGCGCTGCCCAGGAGTGAGGCCACTTCCGATGGCGTGAGCACCACCGAATCCGCGCGCGAGCCGTTGAGCGAGTCGATCTTGGCGCGTGCCGACGCCAGGGCCCGCGTACCCGGCCGCCCCGCGGGTTGCGCGGGCGCTCCGGCAGCAGGGGCGGCCGGCGACTCGACGCGGTCGAGCAGCCGGTGCGCCTCACTCACGACGCGGTCGCGATAGAGCCAGGCGCCGACGAGGAGCGCCAGGAGCACGAGGCACCCGAGCGCGCGGAACGGGGCGGTCAGGCAGCCGATCACGCGGTGAGCTCCAGCGTAAGTCGGGAATCGTATCGCGGCCCGCCGGTGGTCAGCACGCTTTCATACAGTACCAGCCGGGTGCCCACGAACGGCACCCGCGCGTACTGCTCCTCGAAGTCATCGAGCGCACGGGGCGGCAGCCGATGTCCCTCGCGCACCCGGCCGAGCGTCACGTGGGGCTGGAATGGCGTCCCCTCGGGAGGAAAGCCGATGGCCTCGCCGCCGCGCTCGAGCCGGTCCTGCAGCAGCTCGAGCGCCGAGGGGCCGGCGATGCCGAGCCAGAGCACGCGGGGGCGGGCCGCGCTCGGAAACGCGCCGAGCTGGTCGAGCCCGAGCGCGAGCGCGCCGGTGCCCTGGGCGGCGAAGCGGACAGCCTCCTCGATTACCTCGAGCCGTTCCGGCGCGACCTCGCCGAAGAACTTGAGCGTGAGATGGAGCCCCTCCTCCCGCACCCAGCGCACCGGCCAGTCGCGCTCGCGCAGGTGGGCGAGCAACGCGACGATCTCCCGCCGCGCCTCGTCGACGATCGGGATGCCGGCGAACAGCCGCATCAGTCCGCGGATGGCGCGGTCAGCGCGAGCAGCCCACCCCGCCGGTAGCCCGCGGGATCGAGCTCGACCGCCGCGAACCCCAGCCCGGCGAAGTGCGCCTCGAGCGCGTCCCACTCCGACCGCACGACGGGGAACTGGCCGGGCGCAACCTCGATGCGCGCCCGGTCACCCAGATGGCGCACCCGGAGATCGCCGGAGATGCCGAGGCCGCGAAGGTACGACTCCGCGTCTTCCACTTGGCGCAGACGCTCCGGGGTGATCTCGAGCCCGTACCGCACCCGGCTCGAGAGGCAGGGGGCGGCCGGCGCGTCCCACGTGGGAAGGCCGAGTGCGCGCGACGCCTCGCGCACCGCCGCCTTGCGCCAGCCGAGCTCCGCGAAGGGCGAGCGCACCAGCCGTTCGCCCGCAGCCCGGTGCCCCGGCCGGTGCTCACCGAGGTCGTCGGCGTTGGTGCCGTCGATGATCGTGTCGAATCCGCGGGTCTGCGCCACGTGGCCCAGCCGGGTCCACAGCTCGGACTTGCAGAAGTAGCAACGCTCCGTGGAATTCTCGAGATAGCGCGGGTCGGCGAGCTCGCGGGTGTCCACCTCGAGCAGCGGCACGTCGAAGCGTCGCGCGAGGTCCACCGCGGCCCGCCACTGCACCTCGGGATAGGATGCGCTCCGGCCGATCACGGCCAGGAAGCGCTCGGGGCCGAGCGCCTGCTGACCAGCGACGGCGAGCAGCGCGGAGTCCACCCCGCCGGAATAGCCGAGGAGCACCCGTCCGTAGCCAAGCAGGTGCGCGCGCAGGAGATCGAGCGGAGCCATGGCCAGTAACGTAATGTGATACCGTACCAAGTGAGAGGCCGCCTCGGCTATGTTGCGGGATGCCGGAGACCGCGTCTCTCGAGGTCGCGTCCGACTTGCGCCTTCCGCTGGCCGAGCTCGAGTTCCGGGCCTCGCGGTCTGGCGGGCCGGGGGGCCAGCACGTGAACACCTCCTCGACCCGGGTCGAGCTGTGGTGGGACGTGGCGAACTCGCCCACGCTGAGCGACGAGCAGCGGCGCCGGCTGCTCGATCGGCTGGCGACTCGGCTCGATGGCAGTGGGCGCCTCCGGGTCGTGGCCGGCGGCTCGCGCAGCCAGTTGCGGAACCGCGAGGAGGCCACGGAGCGGCTGCGGCAGATGGTGGCCGCGGCGCTCGTGGTGCCCAAGGCACGCAAGCGTACGCGGCCGTCGCGCGCGGCGAAGGCCGGGCGACTCGAGGAGAAGCGGCGGCGCGCCGCCCTCAAGCGCGACCGCAAGCCGCCGCGCCAGGAGGAGTAGGCGCCGGGAGGGCGTGAAGGAGATTTCATCCCGTCTTCGGCCGCGCTTCCGCTCAGTGACCGCCATCGCGCTCCCCGCCGTTATCCAGGGCGGCATGGGCATCGGCATCTCGGGCTGGCGCCTCGCTCGCGCCGTCTCGCTCCGCGGGCAGCTCGGCGTGGTGTTCGGCACTGCGATCGACTCGCTCTTCGTGCGCCGGCTCCAGGACGGCGACCCGGGCGGGCATCTGCGGCGCGTCATCACGCACTTTCCCTTTCCCGAAGCCGCCGCGAGCGCCCTCCGCCGCTATTTCCGCGTGGCCGGCGGCGCCGCCGGCGCGCCGTACCGCATGCTGCCGATGTACCGCAAGGGCGCCAACCGCAGCCGCGAGCAGCTCACCATGCTCGCCAGCTTCGCCGAGGTGTGGCTCGCAAAGGAGGGTCACGGCGGCCTGGCGGGACTCAACCTGCTCACCAAGCTCCAGCTTCCCAACCTCGCCGCGCTATACGGTGCGATGCTCGCCGGGGTGGACTACGTGCTCATGGGGGCGGGCATCCCGCGCGAGATACCCGCCGTGCTCGACGCGTTCGCGGCGCAGGAGCCGGCAACGATCCGACTCGAAATAGAGGGCGCGCAAAAAGGCATGGACGCGAGGATCCTGCTCGACCCGCGCGACCACTGGCGAGCAACGCCGCCGCCGCTCAGTCGTCCCCGCGTCCTGCCGATTATCGCCAGCAACTCGCTCGCTGCCATGTTGGCTCGCAAGGCCGGCAGCGGCATCGACGGGTTCGTAGTCGAGGGCTGGAAGGCGGGAGGCCACAACGCCCCGCCGCGCGGAGCCTTGCAGCTCAACGATCGGGGCGAGCCGGTGTACGGCGAGCGCGACGAGGTGGATCTGGCCAAAGTGCGCGAGCTCGGCTTGCCCTTCTGGCTGGCAGGCGGCACCGGATCGCCGGAGGCCCTGCGCACGGCTCAGGCGGCTGGGGCGGCCGGGATCCAGGTGGGCACGCTGTTCGCCGATGCGCCGAGTCGCGCCTTGCCTCCGACTACAAGGTTTCCGTACTCACGGCGGCGGCGGAGGGCGCGGTGGACGTGTTCACCGACCCGCTCGCCTCGCCGACCGGGGATCCATTCAAGACGGTGCGCTGGCCGGGCGATCCGGTCGTCGACGGCGAGCAGCGTGAGCGCGTGTGCGACCTGGGATACTTGCGCGTGCCGTACGCCCGTGCCGACCGGCGCGTTGGCTATCGCTGCCCCGCGGCGCCGGTGGCCGCCTACGTGGACAAGGGTGGGCGAGCGGAGGACACGGTTGGTCGACGCTGCCTGTGTAACGCACTCATGGCCAACGCGGGCCATGCGCAGGTCCGCGCGGATGCGCGGCGGGAGCCGCCGCTGCTCACGAGCGGCGACGACCTGATGGAAATCGGCGGCTTCCTGGCCGGGCGCGCGGCCTACACCGCCGATGACGTGCTCGACTTCCTGGTGGGACCGCTGCCCGCCTGATACCAGGCGGGGTCGGGTGCCCACGGCGGCAGCCCTTGTTATCTTTCCACACAGGGCCGACGCACTTACGCCGCCGCCCTCCGCCGATCCAGACTGCGATATTGAATTGCCTCACTCACGTGGGACGGGGAGAGCTCATCGGCGCCCGCCAAATCGGCAATGGTGCGCGCGATCTTGATCACGCGGTGGTAGGCCCGGGCCGAGAGTCCCAGCCGCCCGACCGCGTCGCGCAGCAGACGCTGGACGGGCTCCGACAGTGGGCAATAGCGGCGCAGGTCCCGGGCGCTCATGTGGGCGTTGGCGTGCAGCCCGCGCCGATCCCGGAATCGCTCGCGCTGACGTATGCGCGCGAGCTCGACCCGCTGGCGCACCGTGGCGCTCGCCTCCTCCGCGCCGGGACCTACGAGATCCCGGTAGGGAACCGTGGGGACCTCGAGATGGATGTCGATCCGGTCCAGCAGCGGGCCGGACACCCGCGCGCGGTATCGCTCGACGTCCAGCTCCGCACAGCGACAGGAGTGGACCGGGTCGCCGAAGTAGCCGCAGGGACAGGGGTTCATGGCGGCCGCGAGCATGAAACGTGCAGGGAACGTGAGGCTCACGGCGGCCCGGCTGAGGGTCACCACGCCGTCTTCCAGTGGTTGGCGCAGCACCTCGAGCACGTTACGTCGGAATTCGGGCAGCTCGTCCAGGAACAGCACGCCTCCGTGGGCCAGACTGACCTCTCCGGGGCGCGGCACCGACCCGCCTCCGATGAGTCCCGCATCGCTGACGGTATGGTGAGGTGCGCGGAACGGCCGCAGGACGCAAAGGGCCCGGCCACCCTCCAGCACCCCGGCAACGCTGTGGATCTTGGTGGTCTCGAGGGCCTCGTCGAGGGTCATGGATGGCAGGATGGTCGGAAGCCGACGGGCGAGCATGGTCTTCCCCGCCCCGGGTGGCCCGATGAGCAAAAGGTTGTGCGCCCCGGCCGCGGCCACCTCGAGCGCGCGCTTGGCGGCGGGTTGGCCCCGGACGTCGGAGAAGTCGCAGTCGTCCCGGTGGCGCTCCGCCATGAGGGCCGGAAGATCGACTCGGCCCGGCGCCAGCTCGAGATCGCCGGCCAGGTAGGCGCAGACCTCGACCAGGGTCCGGGCGCCCCGCACCTCGAGCCCTTCCACCACCGCCGCTTCGGACAGGTTGTCCTGCGGGAGCAGCAGCCCACGGCAACCGGCGGCACGCGCGGCGAGCGCCATGGGAAGGGCCCCGCGGACCGGGCGGAGATCGCCCTCGAGGCCCACCTCGCCCGCCACCATGAGGCCGCGGAGACCGCCATCGGGAAGCTGGCCGCTCGCGGCCAGGATTCCGACGGCGATGGGGAGATCGAGTCCGGAGCCGTCCTTGCGGATGTCGGCGGGGGCCAGGTTCACGGTGATTCGCTTGAGCGGAAGTTGGAACCCGGCATTGGCCAGCGCGGCCCCGACGCGCTCGCGGCCTTCCCGCACCGCGCCGTGCGGCAGGCCCACCGTGGCGAACGAGGGCAGGCCATTGGTGATGTCCACCTCGACGTCCACCGGATAGGCGTCGATACCGAGGACAGCGGCAGAGCAGACGCGGGCAAGCATGCGGGGCACCTGGTGAGGTTCCTCAGACGTTACCGTACCACCCCGACGGCGCGCGGACCCCGCGCCCGCCGTCCGGTCCCCCGACACGCGTTCACCACAGGAGCTGCTGGATGCGCCGGTTCATCGCGGGAATGATGCTGCTCTCCTCGACCATGGGGTGTGCCGTGCCGCGGGCGGCCGGCGCCCCGTTGGCGCCGGTCGAGCGTGCCTGGGAGGTGCCGACGCTCGAGCTCTACAGCGACTGGTGGCGCAAGACCGAGGCATGCTCCGGGCGCAAGGCCGACATGAGCGAGGTCACCTTCTACGCGGTGGACGCGCCGAACGGCGCCATCGGACTGAACGGCACGGTGGCCCATGGCTGGTGGGTGCGGCAGGGCAACCGGATCTACCTCCCGGCCAACGCCCTGGGTGAGGAGTGGCTGGTGCGGCACGAGATGCTCCACGCGCTGCTGCAGCGCGGGTCGCATCCCACGAGGCAGTTCGTCGACGCGTGCCACCTGGCCTCCGTCGACGTCTGGCGGGATTCGACGATGCGGGTGGACCCCACCAATCCTCAGGGCCGCTGAGCGGCCTGCGGGAGCCGGCGACGATGATGCGATCCGTCCCCCGGGCCCGGTGGGCCGCGCTCGCCTCGATTCTGGTTGTCACGTTCCTGAGTGGTGGCTGGCTGCTCCGGCCCCGGCCGGCCGCCGAAGGCGGCATCTACGAGCAGGCCCGGCTGTTCGAAGGCGTGGTCGGCGCCATCCATCAGCACTACATCGATTCGCTCGGCGAAGGCGACCTCTACCAGCGCGCGGCGGGCGCCCTGGTCGGCTCGCTGCACGATCCCTACGCCGAGCTGCTGATCAGGGACGCATACCGCGAGTACCAGCGCCAGATGGCCGGGACGGAAATCGACCTCGAGCGCGGCCCGTCGGAGTCGGGCTGGGAGGGCCGCGCGGGCGGGAGCGTCATCGCGCCGGGCGACGAGGTGCTCAGCATCGACGGCCGGAACACGACCGGCTGGTCGCCCGAGCGGGTGGACGAGGTGCTCCGGCAGGGGACGACGCCGACCGTGACGCTGGTCATCCGCCCACGGGGGGCGGCACAGCCTGTCGTCCGCCAACTCACCCGCACCGAGGTCCACATCCCGGCCGCGTCGCGCGGGGTCATGCTGACCGACAAGGTGGGCTACATCATCCTCCGCCGGATGAGCCAAGGTGCCGCCGACGAGCTCCGAGCCGCGGTGGATACACTCGTGAGCGAGGGCATGACCTCTCTCGTGCTCGATCTCCGGTCCGATCCCGGCGGTCTGATCCGCGAGGGTGTGGCCGCAGCGGGACTCTTCCTCCAGCCCGGCGACACCGTGGCGACCTCGATCGGCCGGTCGTCGCGCGCACGGAAGACCTACCTGGCCCACACTCCGGGGGGCTGGGACGATCTGCGCCTGGCGGTGCTCGTGAACCGCGGCACGGCCAGCTCGGCCGAGCTGATCGCCGGAGCGTTGCAGGACCACGACCGCGCGGTCATCGTCGGCTCGCCGACCTACGGCAAAGGCGTGCTCCAGACGACGTATCCGATCGGCGATGAGGTGGCCATCAAGCTGACCACCGCCCGGTGGTACACGCCGAGCGGACGCTCGGTCCAGCGGCCGCGGCCGGACAGCGCCGGCGGACCCGGCAACCGGATTCCGTCCACCCGGCCACGGGTATTCTACAGCTCGCGTGGCCGGGTCGTCCCCGACGCCAGCGGCATCCTCCCCGACCTGCTCGTGCGCGCCACCAGCCGCTCGGACGGGGAACGTCTCCTGGCCGCGCGGCTCGGGCCCGATATGAACCGCTTCCGCGACGTGCTCGCCGGGTACGCCGCCGAGCTCCGCGCCGAGCAGGTCGAGCCGCCCAAGGCCCCGGCGCTGACGCCGGAACGGCGCGACACTCTGTTCGCGCGGATGGAAGAGGCGGGCGTCCATATCGACCGGAACACCTATGATGCGGCCGGCGACTTCGTCGCGGCCCAACTCGGTGACGAGCTGGCGCGGGCATTCTTCGGCAGCGACTCGCTGCTCCGTCGGAAGGCCCGGACCGACCGCCAGCTTCAGGCTGCGCTCCAGGTTCTCCGGGGCGTTCGCACCCAGGATGAGGCACTCACCGCCGCCATGAAGGTCCAGCTCTCGGGCCGCATCAGGTAACGGCCCGCTAGGCCGGCAGGGCCACCACGACGGTGGTGCCGCGGCCGACTTCGCTCTCGACCTCGACACTTCCGCCCCATCCCTCCACCAGCCGTCGCACGATCGCCAGCCCCAGCCCCGACCCGCTCGTGGTGGTCGAGAAGCGCGGCTCGAAGATGCGCGGGAGGAGGTCCGCCGGAATCCCCGAGCCGTCGTCGGCCACGGTGATGCGGTTCGGCGCGACCGTTACCTCCACCACGCGGGCCCCGGCGTTCCGCGCATTCTCCAGCAGGTTCACCACCACCTCCTTCACTTCGTCGGGCCGTGCCGCGCCGTACGCCCCCGGGCGGCTGATGAGCCGCACGTCACAACTCTCCTCGGCCAGCCGGTAGAGCTGCACCACCTCGCCTACGGCCGGGGCGAGGTCGATCCGGCGGAGCGGCTGAAGGTCGCCGGCCGGAGCAGCGAACCGGCTGAAGGCGCGCGCGATGGTGTCCAACCGCTCGATCTCCCCCAACACGCGCGCGGCGGTCTCCTCGAGCACCGCGTCGAAATCCGTGCGCTGATCCCGATAGACCCGCTGCAGGTGCTGCATCCCGAGCCGCATGGGGGTGAGCGGGTTCTTGATCTCGTGGGCTACCTGACGGGCCATCTCGCCCCACGCGAGCACCCGCTCGGCACGTGACACGTCGGTCACGTCGTTGAGCGCGATGACAACGCCCTGCACGTCGGGACCGAGCGATGCGAGCTGGAAGGAGATCCGGCGGCCGCCGGTCTCGAGCTCGGCCGCGGCCTCCGCCGAGGGCTCGTCCAGGAACCGCCGCACCGCCACGGCGAACGGTTCCCACTCGGGATCGAGCCGATCGAAGAACGGGGCGCCCTCCTCGAGCTCGGCGCCGAGGAGATCTACGGCCTGACGATTGGCGATCAGCACCCGGCCCGCCGGGTCGATGCCGACCACGCCGGTGGCGACGGTGCCGAGCACCGCGGCGGTGCGTCGCCGCGCTTCCTCCAGAGCGTGCTGGCTGGAACGGATATCCGCCGCCATCCGTTCGAAGGCACCGAACACGGGCTCGAATTCCAGCGGCGGACTGCCCGCGTGTGCGGGCATGGGCTGCCCGCGGCCGAGGGCGAGCGCCGAGCGGCGGAGCTCGGCGACGGGACGCGAGAGCGCGCGCGAGGCTCGCTGGGCGCCCACCACCGCCGCCGCGACACCGATCAGGGTCGTGAGGAGGAGCACGAGCGCGAGATCGAGCTGCCGCACGGCGAGCGACGAGTCGTCGGCGAGCTGCGGCGTAGCGAGCACGCTGATGTCGGTCGGGCTCCCGGGCTGGAGAACCCGGTAGCCCACCCGCTCCGCGAGCGCCGGGATCGAGCCGTCGCGCGTGATCTCCAGGTCTCCGCCGAGGGCGAGGGCGGTGTACGCCTCCGGATCCATGAGCTGCGGCATGACGCCGAGGTCTTCCAGGACCTGCGTGCTGGTTCCCGCCAGGCGGCCGCCGAGGTAGAGGGCCAGGTCGGCGTCGATCCGCCGGCTCAGCTCGCGCAGCCGCTCATCGGGCGCGGGGCTGCCGCCCCGGACCAGTTCCCCCGCGGTGAGGACCGCGTCGCGCAACGTCTGGGTGATGAGCAGGTCGCGGCTGCGCTGGACCTCCTGGGCCAGGCGGGCGAAGCTCCAGGCGGTGAAACCGATGGCCGGCACCAGGAAGAAGGCGCCCAGGGTGACCGCCAGCCGGATCCGGAACGAGCGAATGAGGCTGCGCCACCGCGGCCGTCGGAGCCGGGCACCGGCGATCAGCTCGGCCACGAACCACAGCAGCGCGAGCACGGCCGCGTCCAGCAGCACGACCAGCACGGCGCGAACGAAGAGCGGGAGCGGGCCCCGCAGGTCGATGGCCACGTGCACCGTGCGCCGGCCGCCCGGCAGCTCGAGCGGGTACTCGTTTCGCACCGACCACCCCTCGCGCCGCCAGCGTGGAACCGGCACCGCGGCCGACGGATCCGCCGGCGGACTGAGCGTGAGCCGGTAGAGCGGCGATTGCGGGCTCCCGGGATCGAGCAAACGCCCCACCCTTCCCGGAAGCACGAGCTCGGACCGTGGCCCGATGGCCGCCGTCATGACCTCCTCGGGTGAGACGCGCACCACGAGCACATAGTGGATGCCCGGGACCCGGAGCGTCTGCACGAGCTGCAGAGTGTCGGCCGGGCCCAGCCGCTGCACCATGCTCGAGAGCAGCGAGGGCGGCAGGTCGAGCGAATCGAGCGCGAGCTCGTCGAGCAGCGCGCCGCGGGGCGACCACAGCGCGAGCGACGTCGGATACTGCTGCGTGCCCAGCGCCGACCCGCGCCAGAGCGCGTACATCTCGGACGCCGTGGCGGGTGGCGGGCTCCGGCGGACGGCTTCGCCGAACCGTTCGAGCAGCGGGACCGCGAGCGGATCCGGCTCGTTTCCGAGGCGGGCAACGTCGCGCTGCGCCACCTGGATCCGCCCGGCCAGCTCCGCGCCCCAGGTCACCAGCGCGGACGCGCTCCCCGCCACCAGCGCGATGCCGGTAATCGTCGCCCAGCGCGGGGCCGGCAACGTGACCAGCAGGAGCGCCGGCGTCCAGAGAAACGTGTACCAGCCGGGCCAGCCGCCGCGCGGGCTCCAGACGGCCACGCCGATGACGGACGCCGCGAGCGCGATGCCGACGCCAAGCGCGATGTGGCCCCAGCGCCGGCGATCGCGGGCCGTGCCCCGGAAGAGCGCGGCCGTCGGCACGATGAGCGCGGCGGCGGCGACCATCAGCGCGAGCTGCCAGCTCAACCACAGCCCGATCGAGACGCCATCGGCCGGTGGGGTGATGCCGCGCCCCAGGCTGCTGATCAGGTAGGGCGACGTGAGCAGCAGGGCGCCGCCCAGTGCGATCCCCGGCCACCGCCGCGGCAATTGCAGGCGCCAGAGCCACACGCCGCCGATCGTGAGCAGCGTGGACGCGAGCGCCAGCACGCCGGCCGAGCCGGACAGCGGGCCGAGCAGCGGCCGGAAGAACGTCGCGGGTGAGAAGAGCGGCTGCAGGCCGAGCGCCTGGCCGACCGGGGCCCGCACGGCGAGCCACACCAGCGCGGCGAGCAGGGCCACGCGCTCCGCCGGCCGCCGCTCCGCTCCGAGCGCCAGCCCGAGCACCGCGAGCAGCAGCCACGTGACCGCCAGACTGCCGCGCCGGTACGCCAGTTCCTTGGCAGCCCCCTGCTCCGGCGGGACCGGCCGCACGCTGAATAGGAGGCGCGGGCCCGCCGTAGTGGGCTCCTCGTAGTCGAAGACGTCGGCGCTGTCCGGTGCGGCGCCCGGCGGATAGACGGTGAGGCCCACCTCGGTGCGCCGCCGGAAGAGCTCGGCGAGGCTCCGGCCGCCGTCCGGAACAGCCGGGTGTGCCCAGATGAGCACGCCGGCCACCGCGAGCCGGCCGTCCCCGGTGTGGCGCCTGGCCTCGAGCTCGACGTAATATCCAGTCGCCCGCGAACCGATCGAATCGCTGAGCGCGCTGGGTGGAAGCCGGTGCCGGCCCGCCCACGCCCAGGGGAGCCCGTGCGCGTCGAGGATGACGACGCTCATCTCGGGGCCGCCGCGGGGGATCAACCGGTCGAGCACCGCGAAGGCGGCCTCGCGGTCGGTATCGCCGGTGGACGCGGCGGCCTGTGCCAGCCGTTCGGCCCGGCGGAAGGCGGCGTGGAGATCACCCGAGAGCCGGTGGGAGGCCGCCTCGACCCGCCGCGCGCGCTGGTCGGGCCAGTGGTGCTCGATGGCCGAGAGGCGCCACTCCGAAACGACCATCGCGACGAGCAGCCCGGCGAGCGCCCCCGCCAGCGCGCCGCGCCACCGCCCGGAGAGCGGGCGGAGAAGCGGCAGCACGGCGGCCAGCGCGAGCGCCACAGCCACGACCCAGCCCCAGGCGGGGCGGCGCAGCCATTCGGCCGAGGCGGCGACCAGTGCCATCACCACCATCACCCACGACCACGCGCGATGACTCAAGCGGGACGTCCCTGGCGGATAAAGGAGATGACTCCGGGCGCGGTGCGCGAGCGGCTGAAGGAGCGCCCCGGGATGGTGGTGCCCGTCGGCACCACCGAGCAGCATGGCCCCCACCTGCCGCTCGGTTGCGACACGATCATCGTGGAGCACCTCGCCGACGACCTTTCGGCGGAGTTCGGGATCCTGCGGGCGCCCACCTTGGAGTACGGTGTCCACGCGCCGACGCACGCGTTCCCGGGCGGCGCCACGCTCCGGCGCCGCACGCTGCACCGTGTCATGAACGAACTTATCGAGTCCTGGGAGGAGGGGGCAGGCGTCCGCGAGTTCATCATTCTGACCGCTCAGGCCAGCGAGGCCCATCTCGAGGCGCTGAGCACCGTCCGGACCGACGAGGCCACGCTGCAGGTGATGGACGTCTTCAGCCTGGACTTCGGGGCCCTGCTCGAGCGGCCCGGCGCGCCGATCCAGGGGGGCGAGCTCGACACGTCGCTGCTCCTCTTCCTGGCCCCCGACACCGTCCGCATGGATCTCGCGCGCGACTTCGCCATCACGCCGGAAATGCTGGCCCGCTACCGTCCGGGGCACAGTCGCCGGCTCCCCGAGGGCTCACCCGGCTCGATCGGATTCCCCAGTCTGGCGTCCGCCCAAAAGGGGGAGCTGCTGTATAGATTCATTCTCGACCGGATCAGTAGCTGCCTCACCGGACCCTGAGGTGAGTGGAGACGGCATGCGAAGCGCACTGCTTCTCACGATGATGCTCCCCCTCCTCGGGACGGGCACGCAGGAGCCGCTGGAGACCAAGCTGGTGGTCAGCCAGGGCGGCAAGGAGATCGGGCGCGAAGAGTTCACGCTTCGCCCCACCCGCGCCCGCGGGCTGCCCGGCTCGACCATCATCGCGGCCGCCCGCTATCCGTCCACCGGCCCGACCACCCGACTCGCCGCGACGCTCGAGCGTACGCCCGACTCCGCCCTCGCCAAGTTCCAGCTCGACGTGGAGAGCGAGGGCGCGGTCACCGTCATCCTCGCCGCCGGCTCCGGCGCCCGGCTGATCGTGCGCACCGTCGCCAGGGGTTCCGAGTCGGGGCGGGAGCTACCGGGCGGGCCGGACGTGGTCCTGCTCGACGATCAGGTGTTCTCGCTGTACATGCCGGTAGCGGAGCTCGCCACGCCCGCGGGCCGGACGCTGACGGCGATCTTCCCCCGCTCCGGCCGGCGGGCGACCATCACCGCACGGCGGGAGTCCGGCACCGCGGGCGGAGCCTCGCGCGTTTCGCTGGCCGGCGACATCGCGGGGACTCTGGCCACCGATGCAAAGGGTCGGCTGGAGCGGCTCGAGCTGCCCGCGCGGAACACGATCGTCACCCGCGCAGGCGCCGAGTAATTCCCTTCCCCGAAGCCGTTCTCCGACAGCCCTGACCTCGAACTGTCGTCGCAACCTGAAACCCTGGCGACGATCGGCCGTATTGTGGCCCGGTCACGTCCCACACCACAAAGGGCTCCTGCCATGATCCGACCGTACGGCTTCCTCGCGCTGCTCGCGTTCTGCCCCCGGTTGGCGGCGGCGCAGGACACGACGGCGGCCCTGCAGCCGGTCCCCGCCGTGACCCTGTCGCTCGACGAGGCGCTGCGGCAGGCGCGCGCCAACAGCCCCACGTACCGGCAGACGCTGAACGACGCCGGCCCCGCCCGCTGGGGCGTCCGGAACGCCTACGGCAGCCTGCTCCCCTCCTTCAACGTCAGCTCCGATCTTGGCTACACCGGCTCGGGCCAATCCAATTTCGGGGGCGGTTTCGTCCGGCCGACCTCGGCGTTCGTGACCTCGGGCTACAGCCTCAGCCTGCAGTGGCAACTGGACGGAAGGACGCTCACCGCGCCCGCGACGCAGAAGGCACTGCAGCGCGCCACGGACGAGGACATCAGCGGCGCGGGGGTGTCGCTCCGCGTAGAGATCGAGACCCAGTATCTCACCACCCTGCAGGCGACGGCGCAGGTAGCGGTGGCACGGCAGCAGGTAGTGCGAAACGCGGAGTTCCTGCGGCTCGCGGATGCGCGCTACAAGGTCGGCCAGGCCACGCTGCTCGATGTTCGGCAGGCGGAGGTGGCCAAGGGGCAGAGCGACGTGGCGCTGCTCCGCGCGGTCCAGGCGGAGAACGAGGCCAAGCTGGACCTTCTACGCCGGATGGGCGTCGAGCCCGCGGTGCCCGTGGACCAGATCGCGCTGAGCGATTCGTTCCCCGTGACGCCCCCGGCCTTCCAGCTCGATTCGCTGCTCGCCCTCGCCGAAGTGCAGAACCCGGCGCTGCGATCACTCCGTGCCCGCCGGACCGCGGCCTCCTACGGCGTGCGGTCGGCCAAGAGCGAGTTCCTCCCTACCCTGTCGGTCCAGGCGGGCTGGAGCGGGTTCACCCAGCAGTTCACCAACGAAGGCTTCCTGCTCGACCAGCAACTGGGGAGCGCTCGGGAGCAGGCCGCCGCCTGTCAGTACGACAACCAGGTCCGGAGCGCGCTCGCCCTGGGCGGCGTCGTCGACAACTGCTTCGCCTCCGCCGGGCTCACCGATGGGGGCACGGCGTTGCTCGACCCGGTGAGCCGCCAGATCCGCGACGCGAACAACGTCTTCCCCTTCGATTACACGGGTCAGCCATTCCAGGCGAGCCTGCGGATCTCGCTCCCGATCTTCACCGGCTTCGGCCGCTCGCTCCGGCTGTCGCAGGCGCGAGCGCAGGAGGCGGACGCCGACGAGAGCGCCCGCGCCCGGCGGCTCCAGGTCCGCAGCGACGTGCACGCCCGCTACCTCGGCCTCCAGACCGCCTATCAGGCGATCGCGGTCCAGGCCGCCAACCGCGAAGCGGCCCGCGACCAGCTTCGGCTGGCGCAGGAGCGCTACCGGCTCGGCGCGGGAACGTCGCTGGAGCTGTCGGATGCCCAGAACGCGGTGCAGCGTGCCGAGGGTGATTACGTCAATGCGGTGTACGACTATCACAAGGCGATCGCGGCGCTCGAGGCGGCGGTCGGTCGTCCCCTTCGCTAACGAGGAACGCACATGTCGCGCGGGATGAAGATCGGGCTGGGCATCGTCATGGTCGCGCTGGTCCTGGGTGGCACCGTGGCCTACCGGATCAACCGGAAGAAGCACGCCGGCACCGAAGTGCGGATGGAGCAGGTGACGCGGCGCGACCTCGTGAGCGCCGTGACGGCGAGCGGGAAGATCGAGGCGAAGACCTCGGTGGACATCAGCGCCGACATCACCGGCCGGATCATCCGGATTGCCGTCCGCGAGGGTGATCGGGTGACCAAGGGCCAGTTCCTGCTCCAGATCGACCCGGCGCAGTACCAGGCGGCGGTGTCGCGGGCCCAGGGCGTGGTGGCCTCGACCGAGGCGACACTGGCCCAGACTCGGGCCAGCCTGGACCAGGCCGAGCGGGCCTGGAAGCGCGCCCGCGAGCTCAGCCAGCTCGGGCCCAACCTGATCACGCCGGAGTCGGCCGAGCAGGCGCAGACCGCGTACGAGGTGGCCCAGGCCACCTACCAGGCCACCCGGGCCCAGCTCGAGCAGTCGCGGGCCAGCCTGCAGGAAGCGCGCGACAACCTGGCCAAGACCCGGCTGACTTCTCCCATCACCGGACGGGTCGTGCGGCTCGCGGTGGAGGAGGGCGAGGTGGCGGTGCCGGGAACGTTCTCGCGGGAGACGGGCCTGCTGATGACGATCGCCGACCTGTCGGTCATCCTGGGGAAGGTGCAGGTGGACGAGACCGACGTCGTGCGGCTCTCCCCGAACGACTCGGTGCAGGTGACGATCGACGCCTACCCGGACACCTCGTTCGTGGGGCGCGTGACCAAGATCAGCCACAGCGCCAAGCTGACGGCGACTCAGACCGCCTCGGGGTCGAACGACCGGGCGGTGGACTTCGACGTCGAGGTGACGCTCGAAAACCCGCCGCGCGACGTGCGGCCCGACCTGAGCTGCACCGCGCGGATCGTGACGGATACGAGGAGCCAGGTGCTCAGCATTCCGATCATCGCCCTCACGGTGCGGGACGACGAACGGCTACCGAACGAGTCGGACCCCAACGTGGACACGACCCGGCTCCGCCGGCCCGAGCACGAGACCGAAGGCGTGTTCGTGGTCCGGGGCGGCGAGGCCACGTTCCGGCCGGTCAAGGTGGGGATCGCCGGCGACGAGTACTTCGAGGTCCGGGACGGGCTCCGCGGAGGGGAGACGATCGTGGCCGGCACCTACCAGGCCATCCGGGACCTCCGGGACGGCGCCAGGGTGACCCCGGCCGACACCACCAAGCGGAAGGCGGCCGAAACATGAGCGAGGTGATCCGCATCCGGGAACTGAGCCGGGAGTACCGGATGGGTGAGGAGCGCATCCTCGCGCTCCGGACCGTCACACTGGACGTGCGGCGCAACGAGTATGTCGCGATCATGGGCCCGTCCGGCTCCGGCAAGTCCACCATGATGAACCTGCTCGGCTGCCTCGACACACCCACCGGCGGCGAGTACTGGCTCAACGGGCAGGAGGTCTCCCGCCTCACCGACGACGAGCTGGCCCGGGTGCGGAACCGGGAGATCGGCTTCGTGTTCCAGACATTCAACCTGCTGCCCCGCGCCACGGCGCTCCACAACGTGGAGCTGCCGCTCGTCTACGCCGGCGCCCGGGTGCGCGAGCGGCGCGAGCGGGCCGTGGCAGCGCTCGAGCGGGTGGGGCTCGCCAACCGGCTGGAGCACCGTCCCAACGCGCTGTCGGGCGGCCAGCGCCAGCGCGTCGCGATCGCGCGGGCGCTGGTGAACGATCCCTCGATCCTGCTCGCCGACGAGCCGACGGGCAACCTCGACAGCGCCACGAGCGAGGAGATCATGCGGGTCTTCGGCGACCTCCACGCGGGCGGCCAGACCGTGATCATGGTGACCCACGAGCCCGACATCGCGGCGCACGCCGAGCGAGTGGTGGTGCTGCGCGACGGGCGGGTCGAGAGCGACCAGCTCACCCGGGGCGCCGCGGCGTAGATGCGCCTGCTCGAGGCGGTCCGGCTGGCCCTCCGGACGATCCGTGCGCAGAAGCTCAAGAGCTTCTTCTCCCTCATCGGCGTGCTGATCGGGGTGACCTTTCTCATCGCGGTCGTCTCCATCGTCCAGGGAATGAACCGCTACATGGTCGACCGGTTCGCCAACACCCTCGTGGGGGCCAACACCTTCGAGCTGCGCCAGCGGCCCGGCATCACCAGCGGCAACGTGAGCGAGGAGACCTGGCTGGCCTGGCGCCGCCGGCCGCGCATCAGCTACGCGGACGCCGACGAGGTGCGCGGCCGGGTCCGCACGCCGGCGAGCTTTGCCAAGTTCTGCGAAGACCGGGTCGCCGTCCACTACGAGGGGAGGACCGCGAAGGACATCCACCTGGTCGGGACCGAGGCGAGCTACTTCGATATCCGAAACTACCGCATCACCGCGGGACGGGCGTTCACGCCGGCCGAGGTGGCCACCACCGCGCCGGTGCTGGTCGCGGGGTACGAGCTCGCCCAACGGCTCCTGCCGAACCTGGACCCGGTGGGGAAGACCGTGCGGATCGGCGGCCTTCCCTACCGCATCATCGGGGTGGTCGAAAAGCAGGGGGCGCTGTTCGGCCTCTCGCTCGACAAGTTCGCCGTGATGCCATTCAGCGCGCCGGGCCGGCGGCTGATCTGCCCGATCAATATCCTCGACGCGCTCATCGTGAAAACGGCCGATCCGACCTCGATGCAGCAGGCCATGGCCGAGACCGAGGCGATCATGCGCAGCCACCGCGGGCTCAAGCCCTGGCAGGGGAACAATTTCGATTTCCAGACAGCGGAGGGCGCGTTGGGAATGTGGCGGAAGATCTCCGCGATCCTGTTCGTCGCCCTTCCCGGACTGGTCGCGATCTCCCTGGTGGTTGGCGGGATCGTCATCATGAACATCATGCTCATGGCCGTGAGCGAGCGGACCCGTGAGATCGGCGTGCGCAAGGCGCTCGGCGCCCGCCGGCGAGACATCCTCGCCCAGTTCGTAGTCGAGTCGGCGACGCTCTCCGCGGCGGGCGGGCTGCTCGGGATCGGGCTCGGACTGGCGCTGGCGTTCGTGGTCAAGGCGGCGACCCCGCTCCCCGCGGCGGTCGCGCCGTGGTCGGTGGTCGTGGGCTTGGTGCTCGGCGTCGGGGTGGGGGTCGTAGCGGGGGTGTACCCGGCGAGCCGTGCCGCGCGGCTCGACCCGATCGTGGCGCTGAGGGCCGAGTGAGTCCCGCGCGCCCGGCGGGGCTGCTGAGCCGGATGGCCGAGGGCGTAGGCATCGCGCTCGACGCGCTCCGCGCCAACAAGGTGCGCGCCGCCCTCACGATCCTCGGCGTTGCGATCGGAGTCACGGTGGTGATCGCGATCGGCTCGGCCATCACCGGCATCAACCGCAGCATCACGGCGATCCTCGAAGCGGCCGGACCCAAGACGTTCTACGTCCAGCGCTACTTCAGTGACGGGCTCGAGATTGACGACGGCTCGGACGAGCTCTCTCCCTGGCGCCGGATGCCGTGGATCACGACCCAGGAGGCGGAGATGATCCGCCGGCTTCCGAGCGTGCGCGACATCAACATCGGCGAGTACACCGAGGGCCCGGTAGCGTTCGAGGGCACCACCCTCAGCAGCGTGCGCATGGCCGGGTTCAGTCCCGCGTGGCCCCGGGTAAACGGCGGAGACATCCTCGCGGGGCGGAACTTCACCCCGATCGAATACGCGGCCAGCGCCCGGGTGGCGATCATCAACGACAAGCTGGCCCAGTCGCTGTTCCCCGGCCGCGACCCGATCGGGAAGCAGATCCGGATCTTCGGCGTCCCGTTCGAGGTCATCGGGCTGCACGCCGAGGCCGCTTCGCTGTTCAGCGACGCCGACGACCCCCGCCTCGCCATGCCGCACACCACCTTCACCAAGGTGACCGATTTCGAGCGTGGCTGGATGGAGGTCGCCGTGGTGCCGACCGACTCGGTCACGACCCTCGAGGCGCAGGACGAGGTCACCGCCGCGCTTCGGAGCAAGCGCGGGCTCCGGCCCGCCGACGAGAGCAACTTCGCGATCGTGACGCAGGACCGGGTGCTGGACGCCTTCAACAAGATCACCGCCGCCTTCTTCGTGGTGATGATCGCGCTCTCGAGCGTGGCGCTGCTGGTGGGGGGCGTGGGCGTGGTGGCGATCATGATGATCTCGGTCACCGAGCGCACCCGCGAGATCGGGGTCCGGAAGGCACTCGGCGCCACCCGGGGGGAGATCATGTTCCAGTTCCTGGTGGAGGCCGCCACGCTCACGCTCGTGGGCTGCGTGATCGGTATGGCCCTCGGCGCCCTGGTGGCCTGGGCCGTCCGCACCTTCTCCCCGATCCCGGCCGCGGTGCCGCTCGGGTCCGTGATCGCCGCGCTGGTCGCCTCCATCCTCACCGGCGTGCTGTTCGGGCTCTACCCCGCGAGCCGCGCGTCGAGGATGGATCCGGTGGAGGCGCTTCGATACGAGTAAACCGCGGTGAGCGGTGAGCGGTAAGCGGTGAGAGGTAGGTGCTCGCGCTACGCGGGCGATCGGGGTCACCACTCACCGCTTACCGCTTACCGCTCACCGCTTCTATCTTCCCGCTATGCCGCTCGCCGAGGCCCTCCGTCTCGCGCTCCAGGCCATCTGGGGCGCCAAGTTGCGGTCGTTCTTCACCCTTCTCGGCATCATCGTCTCGGTCGGATTCCTGGTGGTGGTGGTGGCGGTCATCCAGGGGATGAATGCGTACGTCACCGAGAACCTGACCGGTGCCGTGATCGGGACCAATGCCTTTCAGGTGCGGCGCTCGCCGATCTCGGTGGGGCTGATGGACGACGCCGAGGTGCGGGCCATCGCCAAGCGGCCGCTCATCACCCCGGCCGACGCCGCTGCCGTCCAGCGGGCGCTTCCGGACGCGGAGGCCGTGGCCCTCCAATCGGGCTGGCCCACCCCGATCAGCGACGTCTCCTATCGCGACCGCACGGTCGGCAACGTCACCATCTTCGGCGTCACCCCGCCCTACCAGATCGTCCAGGACTATCAGATGCTGGCCGGCGTGCCACTCACCGAACCGGACGTGCGCGAGCGGCGCCTGGTCGGAGTCATCGGCTTCGAGATCGCGGAGAAGCTGTTCGACCGGCCGCCGTCCGCGGTGGGACGAAAGATCCGGATCGGTGGCCGCGAGGTGCTCGTCACCGGAGTGATCGACAAGAAGGGCCGGGTCCTGGGCCAGTCGTTCGACGCCTTCGTGTTGCTCCCGTTCACCACGTTCGAGTCCTTCTACGGCCGGCGCAAGACCACCGTCGTATCGGTCAAGATGGGCTCGTCCGAGGCGATCGACCCGGCGATGGCGCGGGCCGAGGAGGCGATGCGGATCGCCCACCGGCTCCGGCCCGGCGAGGAGAACGATTTCACGGTGGACAAGGCCGATGCGCTGGTCGCCTTCTGGCGCCAGCTCACCCGGGTGCTGTTCACCGCCATCCCGGCCGTGGTCTGCATCGGCATCGTGGTGGGCGGCATCGTGATCATGAACATCATGCTGATGAGCGTCACCGAGCGCACCCACGAGATCGGGCTCCGGAAATCCCTCGGCGCCACCCGGGCCGACATCCGCCGCCAGTTCCTGATCGAGGCGGTGGTGCTCTCGTCATTCGGCGGCATCCAGGGCGTCCTGGCGGGCTGGGCGCTTGCGGCGGCGGTCTCGACCTTTACGCCGCTGCCGGCGCGGATCACCCTCTGGTCGGTCGTGGTGGCGCTCGCCCTCGGCGGGGCGGCCGGCGTCATCTTCGGCGTCTTTCCCGCCGCGCGCGCCGCTCGGCTCGATCCGATCACCGCGCTCAGGGCCGAGTAGGCCGCATGCGATGGGTCACGGGCATTCGGAACGCGGGCGAGGGGGTCGCCATCGCGTTCGGCGCGCTGCGCGCCAACAAGCTGCGCTCGGGCCTCACGATCCTCGGCGTGGTCATCGGCGTGACCACGGTGATGGCGATCGCCTCCATGGTGCAGGGGATCCGGACGCAGATCTTCAACGCGATCGAGACCGCCGGCCCGTCCGTCTTCTACGTCATCCGCTACTTCTCGCAGACGCCGGTCAACCCCGACCGGCTGCCCTACGAGGTGCGCATCCGCCCCGTCCTCGCCCAGAGCGACGCCGCGGCGCTCGCGCGGGTGCCGCAGATCGCCTACGCCGGGATGTGGGTCCAGCTCTTCCAGCGCATGGAATACCAGGGCGCGCGGACCCAGACGGTGACGGTCTTCGGGGCGGACGACCACTTCATGGACATCCAGGGCGGCACGCTGCTCCGGGGCAGGTTCTTCACCCGCGGGGAACTGGCGGGCGATCAGGTCGTGGTGGTCGAATCCGATGTGGCCGATCGGCTGTTCGGCCGGCTCGATCCGCTCGGCCGCTATCTGCGCATCGGGCCCACCGCGATGCGCGTCATCGGCGTCTACCAGAAGCCCGCCAACATCTTCGAGCCACCCGGCCAGGAGATCGGCGGCGTGATTCCGTTCGAGGCCGCTCGGCGGAACTACCAGTACGACGAGACCAACAGCCTCTTCATCGCCGTCCGGCCCCGGGCCGGCGAAGACCCGGCCACCGTGCGCGACCTGGCTACGGTCGCGCTCCGGCGGGCGCGGAATCTCCGGCCCGGTGCGCCCAACACCTTCGACCTGATCACCCAGGACCAGATCCTCGACGTGGTGGGCAAGTTCACCACCTACTTCTTCCTGGCGATGGTCTCGTTGTCGAGCGTCGCGCTGCTGGTCGGCGGGATCGGCGTGATGGCGATCATGATGGTTTCGGTAACCGACCGGACCCGCGAGATCGGGCTCCGCAAGGCACTGGGCGCCAGCCGGCGAGAGATCCTGTGGCAATTCCTCGTCGAGGCCGCCACGCTCACGTTCGTCGGCGGACTCCTCGGGATCCTGCTCGGGCTCGGCGCCGGCGAAGTGCTCAAGGCCGCGCTCAAGCTCGAGTCTGGGGTGCCGCTCTGGAGTGCGGGGCTGGCGTGCGCGGTAAGCATCGGTATCGGGCTCGTGTTCGGGCTCTATCCCGCCAACCGGGCGGCGCGGATGGACCCGGTGGAGGCGCTGCGGCACGAGTAGATGGCCGCTCGGGCCTTGCCGGGCCGACGATGATCACCCCCGCGCGCCGGCCTTCGTTCCTGCCCGCGTGCCCGCCTTCGCGAACACCCGCAGCATTTCCCGGTTGAACGCCGGAAGGTCGTCCGGCTGGCGGCTGGTCACGAGCTGGCCGTCCACCACGACCTGCTCATCCACCCAGTCCGCGCCCGCGTTCTTGAGGTCGTCCTGGATGGTATGGTAGCTCGTCAGCCGGCGACCCTCGGCGAGCCCCGCGCTCACGAGCTCCCACGGCGCGTGGCAGATCACGGCGAACGGCCGCCCCGCCTCCCACATGGCGCGCAGGAACTGCTTGAGCTTCGGCTCGACGCGGAGGGCGTCGGCGTTGAGGGCACCGCCGGGCAGCATGACGGCGTCGTACTCCCCCGGCCGTACCTCGTCGAGCGTACGGTCCACGGGCACCGTGATGCTCTTGTCGTGGTGCCGGAACGCCTGGATCTCGTCCGGCTTTGGCGCGATCACGTCCACCCGCGCGCCGGCGCTCTCGAGCGCCCGCTTGGGTTCGGTCAGCTCGGTCTCTTCGAATCCGTCGGTCGCGAGCATGGCGACGCGGAAATGGTTCAGCGCATTCATGATTCCCTCCTGTTGATTCACCGGTGAGTCAGGATCGTTCCGCCCGCTCGCCCGCCGTCCGTGCGTTAACCGCCCGAGCCACCCGCTCCGCGAAGATGCGCACGCCGGCCCGGATCATGGGCTCGGGGTCGCCCTTGAGCTCGGTCGAATCGTCGAGCACGAGCTCACCCGTGCCAACGTCGATGAGCTGCCCGCTGAGAAGCCAGATCAGATTGCTCGTCTTGCTGACCTTGGCCATCACCACCCAGTTCGCGCCGAGCCCGCGCCCGACGGCCCGGGCGCACGCGACGATCACGTTGCACGGCTTGTCACCGGCCAGCCGGTGAACCTCGGGCCCGTGCGCCCGCGCCGCGACCGCGGCCGAGTCGGCCAGGGCAGGCCCCAACAGGTCGGCGAGCTTCCCGCGGAGCACCTCGGTGGCGAGCGCCGCGCGGCCGGTATCGCTGGCCTCCTGCAGATTGGCGCCCGCGGTGTAGAGCGCCACGTCGAGCACGGCCACGGATCTGGGCGGAGGGCCGGACTGCGCCCGGGCCGGCGCGACGGAGAGAGCGGTGGAGAGCACGATGAAGGCAGGCAGGCGCACGATCGACTCCTCGAATGGGATGACACGTAATCCTCTCCCGGACGATCGACCCTTTGCCCCTCCCATGCAAGCGCGGGCCCGGAGATATTCTTCCTGCCGTCGCTCCAGCAGCCCCACCGACCCGACCGGGAGAGCCCGCATGCCCGTGGACGTTCTGGCTATTGCCGCGCACCGCGACGACGTCGAGCTCACCTGTGCCGGCACGCTGGTCCGCGCCAGCGACGCCGGACACCGCACGGGCATCCTGGACCTCACGGCCGGCGAGAGCGGCTCCCGCGGCAGCGCCGACCTGCGGGCCCGCGAAGCCGAGCAGGCCGCGCGGATTCTGGGCATCACGGAACGCCGGAACGCCGGCCTGCCGGACGCGCACCTGGCCAACACCGACGAGACCCGCCGCGTGGTCGTGGAGCAGATCCGTCACTTCGCCCCGCGGGTGGTGATCCTGCCGTTCCCCGTCGGGCGGCACCCCGATCATCGGATCGCGAGCGAGCTGGGCCGCGACGCGTGTTTCCTGGCGGGGCTCTCCCGCTACGACGCACCGGGCGAGCCGCATCGGCCGTCGAAGGTGCTGTACGCGCTCTCGTACCGCGAGGACCCGGTGAAGCCCACGTTCGTGGTGGACATCACCGCGCAATTCGAGCGCAAGCTCGCCGCGATCCACTGCTACGCGAGCCAGTTCGACGGCGCCAAGGCCGCGGGCGAGATCTTCCCGACCGGCCAGGACTTCTACGCACTGGTCGAGACCCAGAACGCGCACTACGGCTCGCTCATCCGCGCCCGCTACGGCGAGCCGTTCTTCACCCACGAGACCATGGCGGTAGATGACGTCATGGCCCTCGGCGTGCAGAGCATGTGACGCCCGCCCCGGTCCCGCGCTATCTTTCGCCCCATGCCCGCCCGTCCCGTGTACCTCGACCACGCCGCCACGACTCCGGTCCGGCCGGAGGTGCTGGAGGCGATGCTGCCGTACCTCACCGAGCAGGCGTTCGGCAACCCGTCGAGCGCTCACCGGTTCGGCCGGGCCGCACGCGCGGGACTGGAGCAGGCGCGGCGCGAGGTGGCCCAGGCGGTGGACGCCGAGCCCAACCAGGTCATCTTCACATCGGGCGGTACCGAGGCGGACAACCTCGGCATCGTCGGCGCGGCGCTCGCCGCGCGGGACCGCGGCGCCGCGATGTGCGCCGTGGTCTCCGCCATCGAGCACAAGGCGATCCTGGCCGCCGCGCACGCCGTCTGCCACCTGGGCGGCCGCGAGGTGCTGCTCCCGGTGGACGCCGACGGACGAGTCGAGCTCGACGCGCTCGACGCCGCGCTGCGTGAGCGGCCCGCCGTCGTATCCGTCATGTGGGTGAACAATGAGGTAGGCGTCGTGCAGGCGGTGCGCGAGATCGCGGGGCGCTGCTGCCAGGCGGGCGTCGCGTTCCACACCGATGCGGTCCAGGCGTTCGGTAAGGTGCCGGTGGACCTGGCGGGGCTGGGCTGTACGCTCGCCAGCCTCTCCGGCCACAAGATCGGCGCGCCCAAGGGGATCGGCGCGCTCGTCGTGCGCGACCGGAAGGCGATCGAGGCGATCATCCACGGCGGCGGCCAGCAGTACGGCATCCGGCCGGGCACCGAGAACGTGCCGGGCGCGGTGGCGATGGGCCGCGCGGCCGCGCTGGCCGCCGTGGAGCAGGCGGACGAGGCCGCCCGGCTCGGCGAGCTGCGCGACGAGCTCGCGGCACGGATTCGGGCGGTGGTGCCGGACCTGGTGGTCAACGCCGAGGGGGCGGAGCGCGCGCCGCACGTGCTGAGCATCGCCGTGCCGGGGGCGGACAGCGAGGCGCTGCTCATGCATCTCGACCTCGCCGGTGTCGCCGCGTCGAGCGGGTCGGCCTGCTCCACGGGCGCGGTCGAGCCCTCGCACGTGCTCGTGGCCATGGGCGTGGCGCGGGAACTGGCGCTCGGCACCGTGCGCCTGAGCCTGGGGCACGCCACCACCGCCGACGACGTCACCCGCGCGGCGGAGGTCATGCCCGGCGTGGTGGCCAAGGTGCGGAAGCTGGCGGGAGTGCTCGGTCGTGCGTGAGCGCGTGCTGGTGGCCATGTCGGGCGGCGTGGACAGCTCGGTAGCCGCGGCGCGCCTGGTGGAGGAAGGCTTCGAGGTCGTCGGCGCCACCATGAAGCTGTTCTGCTACGGCGACGACGTGCCGGACCGGCCGTGCTGCTCGCTCGACTCCATCAACGACGCGCGCGACGTCGCCCACACGCTCGGCATCCCGCACTACGTCCTCAATCTGGAAGACCGGTTCAACCTGCACGTCATCCAGAATTTCGTGAGCGAGTACAGTCGCGGCCGCACGCCCATCCCGTGCGTGCGATGCAACTCGTTCACCAAGTTCCGTGACCTGCTGGCGCACGCCGACGCGCTCGACTGCCGCCACCTTGCCACCGGGCACTACGCCGTGGCGCGGGACGGCGCGCTCTACCGGGGCGAGGATCCGCGCAAGGACCAGAGCTACTTCCTCTGGGGCATCGACCGCGCGGTGGTGGAGCGGATGCTCACGCCGGTCGGGAGCCTCACCAAGGCGGAGACCAGGACCTACGCGCGCCAGCTCGGGCTCCTGACAGCCGACAAGCCGGAGTCGGTCGAGATCTGCTTCGTGCCGGACGACGACTACGTCGGCGTGCTCGAGCGGCACCTGCCGGCCGGCGCGCCGGCGCTCGCGCCGGGTCCCCTCGTGACCACGACGGGCGAGGTCCTCGGCGAGCACCACGGCTACGCGCGCTACACCATCGGCCAGCGGAAGGGGCTGCCGGGCGGGTTCGACGGCCCGCGCTACGTCGTGGCCATCCGGCCCGAGCGGCGGGAGGTGGTGGTCGGGACCGCGGACGACCTGGCCGGCCACCGGGTGCGGCTCGAAGAGCTCAACTGGCTCGCCGACCCGCTCGCCCCGGGCGACCCGTGCGAGGTGCAGGTGCGCTACCGCGCCCGGGCCGTGACCGCCACCGTCATCGGCGCCGAGGGAGACGCGCTCGAGCTGGCGCTCGCGCTCCCGGTCAGGGCCATCACGCCCGGCCAGTCGGGCGTGCTCTATGGCGCCGGGGGCCGCGTGCTCGGGGGCGGCGTGATCGCCGACGCGTCCTGAGGACCATGCGGTCCCTCCTGCTGCACTGGGTGCTGGATGCCGTCGCGCTCTGGGTGGCGGCTTATCTCCTGCCGGGCCTCGATTTCAACGGCAGCATCGTGCGGCTGCTGCTGGTGGCGGCGGTGTTCGGCCTGGTGAACAGCACTCTGCGGCCGCTGCTCACGGTGCTCACCTGCCCGCTCATCGTCGTGACCCTGGGTCTCTTCACCCTGGTGATCAACGCGGTGATGCTGCTGGTGACGGGCTGGGTGTCGGCCCGCTGGGACCTCGGCTTCACCGTCTCGGGGTTCTGGGCGGCGTTCTGGGGCGGTCTGGTGGTCGGGATGGTGAGTCTTGCGCTGTCGGTGATCGTCCCCAAGCCCGAGCGCTGATGGCCGCCCGCCGTGAGGCTCCGCCCGTGACCCAGGTCCTCGACCCAGAGACGCCCCCCTCGCCCGACCTCCGGGACCCGTCGCTCTACCTCAACCGCGAGCTCTCCTGGCTCGAATTCAACCGCCGCGTGCTGCACGAGGCGGTGGACCCGCGCACCCCGCTGCTCGAGCGTCTCAAGTTTCTCGCCATCTTCAGCAGCAACCTCGACGAGTTCTTCCAGGTCCGCGTGGCCGGGCTCAAACAGCAGGTGGCCGCGGGCATCGTGGAGCGGACCGCCGACGGCATGACGCCGGAGGACCAACTCACCGCCATCGCGGCGGTAGTGCGGGACCTGGTGCGGCGTCATCGCGATTGCCTGATGGACGCCGTGCTCCCCGCACTCGCCGAGCAGGGCGTGGTGCTCCACCAGCGGCTCGACGCGCTCGACCCTGCCGACCGCGAGCACGTCGACGCCTACTTTCAGGCGCACGTCTTTCCGGTCCTCACACCGCTCGCGGTCGATCCCGGGCACCCGTTTCCCTACATCTCCAACCTGAGCCTCTCCCTCGCGGTCGTGCTGCGGGGATCGGATGGCGAGGAGCGGTTCGCCCGGGTGAAGGTGCCCAAGATCCTGCCGCGCTGGATCGCGCTCCCGACGCCGAACCATTTCGTGCCGCTCGGGGAAGTCATCGGCGTGCACCTGGAGGCGCTGTTCCCCGGCGTGGAAATTCTCGGCTGGCATCTCTTCCGCATCACCCGGAACACCGAGCTGCAGATCGAGAATGGCGACGAGGCCGAGGATCTTCTGAGCCTGATCCAGGAGGAAGTCCGGAACCGGCGATTCGCCGAGGTGGTGCGGATCGAGGTGCACGCGGCGATGCCCGCCTCGCTCCGGGAGCTGCTGCTGATGGAATTCAGTGAGCAGCAGGAGCCGCCCGCCCTGGCGCTCACCGCCGGGGACCTCTACGAGGTCGCCGGCGTCATGGACACGGCCGACCTGCTCACCCTCGCGGCCCTCGACCTGCCCGCGCTCAGGGATCCGGTGTTCCATCCGCTCACCCCGGCACGGCTCACCTCGGGGCGCAACATCTTCGACGTGCTCCGCGAGGGCGACCTGCTGCTGCACCACCCGTACGAGAGCTTCCAGACCTCGGTCGAGCGCTTCATCCAGAGCGCCGCGGAGGATCCGGACGTTCTCGCGATCAAGCTCACGCTCTACCGCACCGGCGGCGACTCGAGCATCGCGCGGCTGCTGGCGCAGGCCGCCGAGCGGGGGAAGCAGGTGGCCGTGCTGATCGAGCTGCAGGCACGGTTCGACGAGGAGAACAACATCATCTGGGCGCAGCGGCTGGAGGATGTCGGCGTCCACGTGAGCTACGGAGTCCCCGGACTCAAGACGCACGCCAAGATCATGCTGGTGGTGCGGCGGGAGGGCGACACGATGCGCCGGTACCTGCATATCGGCACCGGCAACTACAATCCGAAGACCGCGCGGGTCTACACCGACTTCGGGCTGCTGAGCGCCGACCCGGCGCTCGGGGCCGACCTCACCGACCTGTTCAACGTGCTCACCGGCTTCGCGGTGCCGACCGGCTATCGGAAACTCATCGTGGCGCCGCGCGGGATGCGGGACCGGTTCCTCGGAATGATCCGGCGCGAGATCGGCCACCGCGAGGCGGGCCGCCCCGCGCGGATCATCGTCAAGATGAACGCGTTGGTGGACCCCGAGCTCATCGCGGCGCTGTACCAGGCGTCCCGTGCCGGCGTGCCGATCGACCTCATCATCCGCGGCATCTGCTGCCTGCGCCCCGGGCTCGCCGGGGTGAGCGAGCGCATCCGCGTGATCAGCATCGTGGGCCGGTTCCTGGAGCACTCGCGCGCGTTCTACTTTCTCAACGGCGGCGACGAAGAGGTCTATATCGGCTCGGCGGACTGGATGCCGCGCAATCTCGACCGCCGGATCGAGGCGGTCACGCCGATCGACGATCCCGCGGACCGGACGGCGCTGCGCGATCTGCTGCTGCTGATGCTGGAGGACAACCGGCAGGCGTGGGAGCTCGGGCCGGACGGGACGTACGAGCAGCGCGGGTCCGCCGGAGCGGAGCCGGAGCGCGCGACGCACCGGATGCTGATAGAGGCCGGGCGCCCGCCAGCGTGAGCGACCGGCGCCGTCCAGCGACGTACACAACTCCCGCTAGTACGCCAGCCCGGCCGAGTCGGCCAGCTTCTTCATCAGCTCCTGCTGCTCCGGCGTGAGCTCGTCCGGCAGGGCAACCTGCACCTGCACGAGCTGATCGCCCCGCACTCCGTTCTTTTCGATTCCCTGCCCCTTGATGCGAAACTTCCGGCCCGGCTGGGTGCCGGCCGGGATGCGCAGCATGACCTTCTTGCCGTCGAGCGTGCGAACGCGGAGCCGGGTGCCGAGCGTGGCCTGCGCCAGGTTGAGCGGCACCTCGCATACGATGTCGAGCCCCTCGCGGCGAAAGAAGCGGTCGGGCTGGACCTGGAAGGTGACCAGGAGATCGCCGGCGGGGCTCCCGAGCTGGCCCGGCTCGCCCTGGCCGCGGATGCGCACCCGGGTGCCCGTCTCGGTGGCGGGCGGCACCGTGATCACCACACGCCGCTCGGTCCGGACCTCGCCCGCGCCGCGGCAGGTGGGGCACGGCTGCGAGGGGATCCGGCCGCGGCCGCGGCACTGCGGGCACGGCCGGTTCACCGCAAAGCCCCCCTGCCCGAATGAGATGGTGCCGCGACCGTTGCACTCGGGACAGGTGGACCAGGTGGCGCCGGGTGCGCCGCCGGAGCCGGAGCAGGTGGGACATGGCTCCGTGACCGAGAGCGCGACCGGCACCTTGCCGCCGAGCATCGCGATCCGAAACGGAACTTCGACCACCGTCTCGATGATCTCGGCCCGCGGCGCCTCCTGCCGGCCGCGGCCGAAGATGGACGAGAAGATGTCGCCCAGACCCCCGAAGTCGCCGAACTTGGCTCCGCCCAGGTCGATATCAGGACCCTGCGCGCCCGGCCCGCGTGCCCCCGCCCCGCGGCGAGGCCCGCCGGCCGCCGCGCCGTCGAACGCACCCAGCCGCCGCATCTGATCGTACTGCTTCCGCTTTTCGGCGTCGGAGAGCACGCTGTGCGCCTCCGAGATCTCCTTGAAGCGCTCGGCGGCAGAGGCGTTGTTCGGATTTGCGTCCGGGTGGTACTGTTTGGCGAGTCGCCGGTACGCCTTCTTGATCTCGTCCTGACTCGCCGAGTCGGAGACGCCAAGGACCCGGTAGAAGTCCTTTGCGGCCACGGTCAGGCCTGTCCCTGCTCGGCGTACACCTGGACCCGGGCCGGCCGCACGAGCGTGCCCTTGAAGAGGTAGCCGACCTGGAAGGTGGCGCTCACCGTGTGGTCGAGCTCGGGGCTGGGAGGCGGAAGCGTCGAGACCGCCTCATGCACGTTGGGGTCGAATGGCGAGCCTACCGGATCGATGGGCTCGAGCCCGGCCGTCTGAAGCTCCTTCCGGAGCTTGCGGTCGATGAGCTCGACCGCCTGGTGCAGCGCGGGGGCAGGCGTCGCGGCGCCCTCGGCGCTCAGTCGGTCGAGGTCGTCGAGCACCTCGAGCAGGCGGACGACGAGGCCGGCCTGCGATCGGTCGGCCAGCTCGGCACGCTCCCGGCCGACACGCTTCCGGTAGTTGTCGTAGTCCGCGGCCAGTCGAAGGTGTCGGTCGTTCGCCTCCTCGAGCTGGGATTCGAGCCGGCGCACGGCCTGCGCGGAGGGCTCGATCGGCAGCCCGCCCGTCCCACCGCGGAAAACCGGCTGGGTGTCCTCTTCGCGGGAGGAGGGCTCCTGGGACATATCGGTAGACGCCAGGTCGGCGCCGTCGGCGCTCCGCCCCCGAGAGGCGGCGGGATCGGTCATGCCACCGGGCGTGTGGAGGGTCTCGGGGTCGTCCGCATATTCGCCGCTGAATCTTCGCTTGTCGGTCACTTGCAACCTCGTCAATTGAGAAGGCCGAGGAAAGATAATAGCGGCACTCTCGCCGGGCCGTGTGCGTCGCCGTAGTATAGGGCGTTTTTCCCCCCGATTCTCCTCGACCGAATCGAAGCCACGGATCGCGGCTGCTCTGGGCGGCGCATGACCTGCTGCACGGTCGCGCGGTCAAGGTCCTCGACCCCAGACTGGCAGGTTCGGTCGGACGGGAGCGGTTCTTCGGAAATCGAGATCGTCGACTATCGCATCCGCAGTCGACTAATTTGGCGGGCGGCGGCCGGCACGTTCGTTTGCTGCTATTTCCCCTGAGCCGCAGCTCGAACGGCAGCTCGAGCCGACGCTGACCCGTTCCTGCAGTCAGCGATTGACCGGCGCCAGTGAGGCGGATGGGACACTCACCAGCGGCCGTCCGCTCTAATGCCACCCGTTGCCCGTTTAATCCGAAATGTCAGAGGATCGCCGGGGGCATGCGAGTGCCGCCCAACCGAACACTGGGCATCTCAGTCCTGGTCAGATTGCCGAATATCTGGATGCCGCGGTGGACGCGGGGCACCGGCGCCGCGTCGAAGCCCACCTGGTGGTGTGCGACGCCTGCCTCGATGAGGTCATCGCGGCCTTGAAGCAGTTGCGGCCGCCCGGCGGATCGCGGCCGGGCTAGGGCTCAGATCCCCAGCCATCGGCGCCAGCGGGCGGAAGCACGGGTTGTGCGCGGGCCGGTTGGGTCCAGCGCCGCGCCGAACTCGTGCGCCGAGCGGAACCGTTCATCCGGGCGGTGAGCCAGTGCCCGGGCCAGTGCGCCGGCGAGCCCACCCGGAACCGCCGCCAAACGCTCCCGGAGCGGAGCGCCTGGCGGCGCCGCTCTTTTCGCCATGATCGCCTGCGGCGTCGGGCCGCTGAACAGAGCTTCCCCCATCAACATCTCGAACAGCACCGCGCCGAGCGAATAGATGTCGCTCCGGCCGTCGAGCGCCTGCTCTCCCGTCGCCTGCTCCGGGCTCATGTACGCCGCCGAACCGAGCAGCATGCCGGTCTCGGTGAGCTTCGGCCCCGCCGCCGCGTCGAGCGCACGCGCGACGCCCAGGTTGGTGAGCAGCGCATGGCCGCCGGCGAGCAGTACGTTCTCCGGCGAGACGTCGCGGTGGAGAACGCCGTGCGCATGCGCGTGCTCCAGTGCGTCCGCCAGCTCGCGAGCCAGTCGAGCAGCTTCCTCCGCGGCCAGTGGTACGTCCCGATTCAGCCGGGCCCGCAAGGTCTCCGCGTCGTCTGGGCGGGGCGTGACATACCACGGCCGCCCGCCGACGTCGCCGGAGTCCAGCAAGGGGAGAATGTGCGGATGCTGCAGGCGGGCGGTGAGCTTGATCTCGCGCAGGAAGCGCTCGATATCGAGCTGGGAGGCCAGGGCGGGATGAAGGACCTTGAGTGTGACCGGCCGGTCGTGGCGCAGGTCGCGGGCCGGGAAGAGCCGGACGGTACCGTCGCGCCCCGGCTCGACCGGGGCTTCCAGCGCGTAGCGCCCGGCCAGCTCACGCTCGAGCCGCTCGCGAAACCGCCGGGCCTCCTCGGCCAGCGACTGGCGAGCGGAAGCGGCGGACGAAGGCTGCGGCTCGGGGTCCGGCGCGACGCCGCCCGTCTCACCGCGTCGGATCCGCGCCATCAACGCCGTGAATGCGGCGTCCGGCGCCACTCCCAGTTCCTCTCGGACCAGCATCTCGTGCGCCTGCGCATGCATCAGCGCGCCGGCGGGGTTGCCGGCTGCCGCCAGCGCCCGCATGAGCTCGGTGGCGATCCGGGAATTGAGCGGGTCGAGTGCCGCCAGCCTTCGCCACCACTCCGCCGCGGTCCCCGCCTCGCCGCGCTGGTCCGCCCCCCGTGCGAGGGCCTCCAGCACGCCGGCGGTCCGGCTCGTGTACTCCACTCGCTGCCGCTCGACCCAACGCTCGAACTCGGGGACGCCACCCACGTGGAACCCGTCGAGGAAGGGTCCACGGTAGCAGGCCAGCGCCCGCTCGAGCTCGCCGGCGGCGCGGGCTTCGTCGAACTCCCGGATGTCACTGGTGAGCAGCGAGGGATTGACCCGGAGCGTCACGCCTCCCACGACCAGCTCCGGGAGGGCGAGCTCGCGCCGGAGCGTGTGGAGCGCCTGGCGCAGCGCGCTGCGCGCGTGCTCTTCATCGCTCTCCGGCCAGAGATAGGCCGTAAGGCTATCGCGGCTCACGCCGCCCGCCGGGGCCGCGGCCAGCAGGACCAGCAGCGCCAGCGCCCGCCGGGGCACGGGCGATTCGCCCGCCGGCTCGGCCGTCCCGACCGCATCGGCCCGGATTGCCACACCCCCGAACGTCGTCAGCCGCAGCATCGGTCGCGGAAGCTCCCCCAAACGCAGAAATAACGGCGGCCTGACAGTGCGCTAACGGGGCCGCGGTAAGCTGGGCGGCGAACGTTCCCCCAGCTCAGGATGTCCACGATGCCCGCCCCGCTCGCAACGCCAGCATGTGCGTCGTTTACGCTGGAGTCCCGGGCGGCGCTGCCGGAAGAGGTCGCCCGGCTGCTCGCCGCCGCACCAGGCATGGAGGCCGAGGCGGCCTGGAGCGCCTTTCTATCGGTCTACAGCGCGCTCCTGCTCCGGGTGGCCACCGCCTTCGGCCCGGGGTACGACGAGGCGCTCGACCGCTACGCCCACATGCTGGACGAGCTCCGACGCGACGACTGCCGCCGCCTCCGGCGGTTCAGCGCCGACGGGCGCAGCCGCTTCTCCACCTGGCTCGTTGTCGTGGCCCGGCGGCTCTGCCTGGACCACTATCGGCTGCGATACGGTCGAACTCGCGGCAATGAGCCCCATCGCCCGGCCGCAGCCGCGGCCCGGATGACCCGACGCTGTCTGAGCGACCTGGCCGAGAGCGCGGAAGACCTCACGCGCCTGGCCGATCCCACCCTGCCCGACCCCGGCGACCGGCTCGATGCCGAACGCCGCCGCCTGGCGCTCGTCCGTGCGACCAGGGCGCTTCCCCCCGGTGACCAGCTCCTGCTCCGGCTCCGGTTCGAGGACGACCTGAGCGCGAAGGAGATCGCCGCCCTCCTTGGCCTGCCCACGCCGTTCCACGTCTACCGGCGACTCGCGGGCGTGTGCGCCAGGCTCCGCATTCATCTGGAATCCGCCGCCATGGCGCGCCCGGCCTGAGCGGGGACGGACCAGTACACACGGCTGTGCGGCACGGATGGGCTCTCCAAGCTTCCGTCCGCCGGCAACCGGCGCAAGATGCGCCGCGCTCGACGTTGTCCATGGCGCCGCAGCGTGCACCCTCGGAGGTAGATCCGATGATCCGGTCTCGTTCCGCCGCGAGTGGAGTACGCCCGGCCGCGCTGGCGCTGCTCATCGCCTTCTCCGCGCCGCCGATGCCAGCGCAGACCACGGGCACGGCCACTGCAACCGGCCCCGCAACGGCGCCGCGCGCCGGCCGCGTGGTCTTTGGCCCCCGGTTCGGCACGCTCGGCCTGGGCGGCGAGGCGGCGGTCAGCCTCTCGCGCCACCTGGCGGTCCGCACCGGCTTCAACTACTTCAGCCTGAGCCGCGACGAGGACATCGAAGGTATCACCTACGACCTGACGCCACGGCTGCAGACCATGCCGCTCCTGCTCGACCTGCACCCCGCAGGCGGCGCCTTCCGGCTCTCGACCGGCGTGATCATCAACGGTAACCAGGCGGCCGGAGACGGCATCGTGGGCCAGAGCGTTTTCATCGGCGACAACGAGTACACCAGTGCCGACGTGCAGTCGCTGACCGGGAAGGTCGCATTCCGCCGCGTCGCGCCCTATGCGGGGTTCGGATTCAACGGCGCGCTGATGGGACAGGGTCGAGCGGGGTTCGAGTTCGACTTCGGCGTGATGTTCCACGGCCATCCCCGCGCCTCGCTCCAGGCCGCGACGACGCTGGCCGGGGCTGCCCGCGACAAATTCGAGCGGGACCGGCTCTTGGAGCAGCAGGAGATCCAGGACAGGATCGACGACCTGCCGGGCGTCATCGACCTGTACCCGGTGCTCGAGTTCGGCCTGAGCTTCCGGCTGCGGTGACGGCGAGCTGGATCGAAGGGAGCCACCAATGAGCTAGCCCGTGCGCAGCGCCCCCAGCAGGCGGTACAGCGCGAGTTGCGCCGCGCGGGCGCGGATCTCCTGCCGATCACCCGACAGTATCGCGTGGCGCGCCTCGGCCCGGCCGCCCGCCGCGGCGCCGATCCACACCGTGCCCACCGGCTTCTCCGCGCTGCCACCGCCCGGCCCGGCGATGCCGGTCACCGATACCGCCGCGCCCGCGCCGAGTCGCTCGACCGCACCCAGCGCCATGGCGAGCGCGACCGGCTCGCTTACCGCCCCGTGTGCCTGGAGCAGCGACGGTTCGACGCCGAGCAGCCCCGTCTTGAGCGCGTCGGCGTAACACACGGCGCCGCCGAGGTAGATCTCGGAGCTGCCGGCAATCGCGGTCAGCCGTCCGCCGACGAGTCCGCCGGTGCACGACTCGGCGGTGGCGATCGTCAGGTGGCGGTCGCGGGCCGCGTCGAGGACGACGGCCGCGAGGTCGGCGTCGTCCCCACCGTACGCATGCTCGCCCGCGCGCCCGCGAAGCACCGCCGCCGCGGCGTCCAGGCGGCGCTCGGCCTCTGCCGGCGGCAGCCGCCACGCGCTGAGCCGCAAGTCCACGCCGTCGGGCCCAGGCAGATAGGCGAGCGTGAGCGGCGCGATTTCCCGTTCGATCTCTCCCATCCGCTCGGCGAGCGCCGACTCGGCGATGGCCGTCGTGCGCACCAGGCGAGAGCGCACCACCAGTCCGCCGGCCCGGCCCGCGAGGCGGGGCACCACTTCATGGTCCAGCAGCTTCCGCATCTCGCCCGGCACGCCCGGCAGCATGATCACCAGGCCGGGCTCGCCCTCGAGCCACAACCCGGGCGCCGTACCCCACCGGTTCCGGAGCACCGTCGCACCGCGCGGCACCTCCGCCTGGCTCCGGTTGCTGGGCGGCGGCGTTCGCCCGAGCCGGGTAAACCGCTCGACCAGGTCTGCCCACACCGTGGCATCGAACGCGAATGGCGCGCCGAACAGCTCCGCCACGGCGCGCTTGGTGACGTCGTCGCGGGTCGGGCCAAGGCCGCCGGTGGTGAGCACGGCGCCGGTGCGATCGAGGGCTGCGCTGACCGCGTCCCGGATATCGTCCGCATTGTCACCGACGCTGGCGCGGCGCACCACCCGCACCCCTGCCGCCGAGAGCACCCGGGCGCTTTCCGCGGCGTTCGTGTCAGTGGTGAAGCCGAGCAGCAGCTCGGTGCCGATCGGGCGGAGTTCGAGATTCATGGGGCACCTGTCATTCACCACAGAGGCACAGAGGGCACGGAGGACCACAGAGCACAGCAAACAACTGGTTGTTTTCTCCGTGTACCTCCGTGCCCTCTGTGCCTCTGTGGTGAACCCGATCCCCGCCTCTCACTGATGCCGGTGAGAAAAGAGCGCCCGGTTACGGTAGAGATAGAGCACGAATGAATAGACCGTGAGCAGCGTCGCCACCGCCAGCGTCACCGCGACGAACCCGCCGTGGAACTCGTTCCAGTAATCGGCGAAGCGGCTGTGCTCCCAGCCCATCGGCTTCCGTGCGTCGCGGAAGGCGAACCACAGGATCACGGCGCCGATGAAAATGTTCTGGATGGTCGTCTTGAGCTTGCCGGCGTTGCCGGCGGGGATCACCACCCCGCGCCGGCTGGCCCACCAGCGGAACAGCGTCATGGCCACTTCCCGCCCGATCAGCAGGAGGCACACCCAGAGCGGGATGCTGCCCCACACCGGAATGTCGTAGAGATCGTGGCGCTGGCGGGAGATCCAGTAGATCGGGATCAGGGTCGCGAACAGCAGCAGCTTGTCGGCGATGGGATCGAGCAGCTTGCCGAGATCAGTGACCTCGTTCCGGCTCCGCGCCAGGTGCCCGTCGTAGACGTCGCTCAGCGCCGCGGCCAGAAAGACGAAGAACGCGATCAGCTTGGGCCAGTATCCCTCGATGAACGGGAGCAGCGCGATGACCGGCGTGAAGCAGATCCGAATGAGCGTGATGACGTTCGGAAGCGTCCACATGCCCGCCACTACCCCAGCGTCTTGACGACGTTCTTGCTGATCGCCTTGAGGGTGTCGAAGACGCCGTCCCCGGTCAGTGCCACCGCCTCGAAGTAGGGCGCGCGCTCGATCCACTGCCCGTCCTCCTGGCCCACGAGGTACTCGGACTCGCGGTTCGGGTCGGGGGTGAGCCGCTGCCGCGCGGGATCGTCCACCGGCCACCCGGGATTGAGCGCCGCCTGGAGCTCGGCGACCGGCGCCGCATTGGGCAGGTCGCGCTTGTTGTACTGGATGGCGAACGGAATCCGGGTGAGGTCGTAGCCGTGCTGGGCCATGTTCTCGTACAGGTTCTGCATCGCCTCGATGTTGGCGTCCATCCGCTCGATCTGGCTGTCGGCCACGAACACCACGCCGTCGACGCCCTTGAGAATCAGCTTCCGCGAGGCGTTGTAGTACACCTGACCCGGCACGGTGTACAGGTGGAACTTGACCTTGAAGCCCCGGATGTTGCCGAGATCGACGGGCAGGAAGTCGAAGAACAGCGTGCGCTCGGTCTCGGTGGCGAGCGAGATCATCTTGCCGCGCGACGCCGGCGCCACCTTGTTGTAGACGAACTCGAGGTTGGTGGTCTTGCCACCGAGCCCCGGCCCGTAGTAGACGACTTTGCAGTTGATCTCGCGCGAGGCATAGTTGATCATCGACATGCTTGCGGTCTCCCTCAGGCCCCGAACAGTTTGTCGATCTCGTCTTCCGCCTCGCCGAGGAACTCGGACGCCACTCCCGGCGCGCTGGTGCCTTCCCGACTGAACATCTCCGTGAACACCTGGGTGAGCTGCCCGACGGCAGTCTTGACCCGGAGCTTCACCAGGCCGAGCGTCGTGCGGTTGTCGAACAGGACGACGAGAATCACCCGCCGCGCCACGTCCGCCAGGTACATCGACTCCCGCTCGCCCTGATGGAACAGCGCCCCGAACTCGGGCTCGCCCAGCATGCGCGCGAGCTGGTCGTTGGCACTGAAATCCGCCGCCGTGAGCGAGGCGAAGGCGGTCGGGTCGAACCGCGGGCTCTCGCCCACCGTGGCGACCATCTGGCCGGTGCGGTCCACGATCAGCGCGGTCCGGGCGTTGCTCTCGGCCAGGAAGCCGCTCAGGATGGTCTGGATGGCCCGGGCGTCCTCTTCCCGGAACGACCAGCTCGACGCACCGGTCATCGGGGCAGCCTCATGCCAGGGTGGCTTCCAGCGTGCGCAGGATCGCCTGGGCGCGGCGCCGGAGTACCGGCTGCCGCTCCCACACCAGGTAGTCGCGCAGCAGGCGGATCGTGCCGACGCCGCTCTGCCCCGCCAGGAAGCCCAGCGCCGCGAGCCGCCGGAGTGGCCGGGGACTGAACAGGTCGCGCTGGTGCACAGTGAGCCGGCGCTGCGCCAGCAGCCACCCGCCCACCGCTCCCGCGGCGAGCGCCCCCGTGAACAGCCAGCCGCGCGAGCGCATCAGGACACCTCCTGCCGGGCCACCAGCGCGTGGGCCAGGGTGACCCCGTCGACGTACTCGAGATCGCCTCCCATCGGCAGGCCGCGAGCCAGCCGGGTGACGCGCACGCCCTGGCCGGCCAGCAGCTGCTGGACGTACGTGGCGGTCACCTCGCCTTCCATGGACGGATTGGTCGCGAGGATCACCTCGCGCACGCTTCCGTCCCGCACCCGGGCCACCAGGTGCTCCAGCCGGAGCGACTCCGGCCCGATGCCGTCCAGCGGCGACAGCCGGCCCCCCAGCACGTGGTACCGCCCGCGAAAATCAGTCGACCGGTCCACCGCCAGCACGGTCGAGGCCTCCTCCACGACGCAGAGCAGCCCCGGGTCGCGCCGCGGATCGCGACAAATGCTACAGGGCTGCTCTTCGGTGAGGTTGCCGCACTCCTCGCACGGATGCACGCGCTCGCTCACCGCACCCACGGCGGACGCGAGCCGCGCGGCCTGTTCGGGCGGCTGCTGCAACAGATGAAAAGTGAGGCGTTGGGCCGTCTTGCGACCGATCCCCGGAAGCCGGGCAAGCTCCGTGATCAGCTCTTCGATGGCGCTCACCGTCAGCCGGTAACGAACGGCAGTGAGGGCACCTTCCGCATCTCGGCCTGCAGCAGGTCGGCGGCCCGGCGCTGTGCCTCCGAGACGGCGGCGAGCACGAGGTCGCCGAGGAACTCGGCGTCGTGGCCTTCGAACACGCCGGGGTCGACCACGACCGACCGCACCGTGCCCCGGCCATCGGCGGTGATCCGGACCATCCCGCCGCCGGCAGAGGTCTCGATGGTGCGGCCGGCGAGCTCGGTCTGCAGTTGCTGCAGCCGGCCCTGCATCTGCTGGCCCAGTTGAAAAAGCTGCTGGAGATCTGCCATGCTATCCGGTCATGAGATGGAGAGAGTGACGGACGAGCTAATCCACGATCTCCAAATCTAACGCATCGGCCGCCGTGTCGAGGGACGGATCCCTGGCCCGGAAATCCTTCAGCCGGTCGGCCTTGATGCTGGTGTCGGAGAGCTTGCGGCGGGGCGCCGAGGCGGCTGCGCCCACCGGCGCGGCCTCGGTGACCCGCAGGCGGATGGCCTCACCGACCGATTGGCGGAGGGCCTCCTCCACCACTTGAGCCTGGGCCTGCAACACCTCGACAAATAACGCGTTGGGCTCGGCGAGGACCACGGTGAGCCAGGGGAGCTCCAGCGCCGCCGGGGTGGTGTGCGAGAGCGCCTCGCCGAGGAACCGGCTCCGCTCGCGTACCTCGCGGACGAGGTCGGGCCAAGCCACCCGGATGGCATCGAGCTGGGCCGGTATCGCGGCCGGCGGCGGATCGGCGGGCGCCGATACGGGCGCGGATCGGGCCGCCGGTGCCGCCGGCGGAGCGGCCGACGCCCGCGGCTGCCGCTCCGTTGACTCGCCGCGGGGACCCTCCCCCAGCACCTGCGCCAGATCCACGATCCGGTCGAGCATGGTCCAGCGGAGCAGCAGAGTTTCCACGATCAACCGCGGGTTCGTGCTCCGGCGGATGGCGCCCTCGCTCTCCGCCAACAGGCGGAGCATCCGGAGCACATCGCCGGGCTCGAGCCGGTCACGGTAGCGCTGCAGCGCGAGGCGCATCGCCTCGGTCAGGCCGTCCGGCTCGTGCCCGAGCTGAACCATGAGCAGCGCCCGGAGGGTCTCCCCCGCGCCGCCCATGAACTCGGCCACGTCCGCGCCGGCATCGACCAGCCGGTCCACCAGCGGGAACACGCCCTCGGGCCGCCGCTCGGCGGCGAGCGCCAGGACTTCGGCGTACAGCTCGTCGCCCACGAGACCCAGGACCTCGCGCACGCGCGCGGCCGTGACCGCGCCCTCGCCGAAGCTCAGGCACTGGTCGAGCACGCTCAGCGCGTCGCGCATGCCGCCATCGGCGTGCCGCGCGATGAGCGTCAGCGCGTCGTCGTCGGCCGCGATCCCCTCGGCCTCGAGCACCTGGCGGAGCCGGTCGCGGATGGCGCCCGGGCCGATCCGCCGGAAGTCGAACCGCTGCAGCCGGGAGAGCACAGGTGCCGCGGCGGCAGCGATCTTCTGCGGCTCCGTGGTCGCGAAGACGAAGACCACGCCGGGCGGTGGCTCCTCGAGCACCTTGAGCAGCGCGTTCCAGGCCTCACGGGTCAGCATGTGGGCCTCGTCCACGATGTAGACCTTGTGGTGGCCTTCGCGTGAGGCGGCGTACATGGCGCGCTCGCGCAACTCGCGCGCGTCGTCCACTCCGCGGTTGCTCGCGGCGTCGATCTCCACCACGTCGAGGTTGGCGGAGCCGCTCCACACGCGCAGACAGTTCTCGCACTCGCCGCAGGGATCGCCGGCGGCATCGCGATTGGGACAGTTGAGCGCCATCGCGAGGATGCGCGCGGCGGTGGTCTTGCCGACGCCGCGCGGGCCGGTGAGCAGATAACCATGCCCCACCCGCCCGCGGGCGACAGCCCCGCGCAGCACGGCGGCTACGTGATCCTGCACCAGCAGGTCGGCGAAGCGCTTGGGACGGTAGCGGCGTGCGAGTGCGATGGTCATGGGCGGAGGGAAAAGAAAAGTGCCTCAGGCTCCCCGAAGCGACACCGGGCATCGCTTAGCGCTGCTACCGGCGAGGTCCTGACGCGGTTCACGCGCCGGCGCCCTTCGGACCTGAGGCACCCGCAATATATACCCGGGGCTCTTGGGAGGGAACTCTCTACTTGCCGTTCGAGGCGGGCAGGTTCGAGCTGTACATGTCCACCGCGTAACGCCAGCTGCCGTCGGGCTGCTTCCGCATGACCTCCAGGAACTTGCCCTCGTCGTGGAGCGGCGCGCCGCCAGCCGCCTTCGGCGTGCCCTCGAGCGTATAGTGGCCGCGGTTATACCCTAAATCGCCGCGCCCCTCCACCTCGTCCGTAGCCAGGGTGATCCGGACGTCATACCCGCCGAGGAAGCCGGCCCAGAACTTCTGGATGCCCTCACGGCCCTGAATCGGCGGCGCGTTCGGGGGCAGCAGCTTGGCGGCCGCCTCGTACACGTCGGCCACGGCAGCCGCGTTGCCGGCCGTGACCGCCGCCGCGAAGCTGGAGTCGGCCGCGCGGATGGCGGCCACGTCCGCGGCCGGAAACGCCTCCGGCGCGCCGGAGGCGCTACCGGCCGCGGGAGCGCGCTCGCGACCGGGCGCGCGGCATCCCATCACCAGCAGCGCCGCGAGCGCACCCCGCACGGCGGGGCGCGAAACCTGGATAGAACGGCTCATGCCACCTCCAGCTTCCGGGTGAGCGGCCGACACGGGTGGTCAGCCGAGGATCGTACGCTGCCGCTGCTGCATCCGGCGCAGCTCCCAGGTCTCGGCCACCACGCCGCCGAGCAGGAAGACGAGTGCCGTGTAATAAACCCAGAGGACGAACAGCACCCCGGCGCCGATATTGGCGTCGCCCCCCGCGCCCCGCACCGAGGCGAAGTGGGTGAGGTAGAGCCCGTACAACCGCTTGGCGACCTCGAACAGGACGGCCGTGAACGTAGAGGCCAGCAGCGCGGTGCGCCAGGGGAGCCGGCGGAGCGAGGCGTAGCGATAGGTCACATAGAAAAGCGACACCGAGAAGGCAAAGGCCAGCAGCTCGCCCAGCAGGCGGCCCGCGGTGGAAAAGAAGAACGCGAGTTGGGGAATCACCCGCTCCGAGCCGCGCGCCCAGGCGATCGTGATGACGGTGCTGAGCGCGGTGTTGGCGAGGAACAGGACCACCGTCGCCACCACCATCGCCGAATCGCGCAGCTTCGCCGCCAGCCAGCTGAGCAGGAAGTTGCGCGGCGGTGCGGGTCGGGCCGAGACGTCGTACACGTCGTTGAGCGCGGTCCGGACGCCCGCGAAGAGCCGGGTGCTGAACCAGATGAACGCCGGGACGGCATAGAGGGAGAGCTGGCCCCGGTTCCGCGCGACCCCGACCAGGAGCCGCTGCACCCCCGCGAACGTCTCGGAGCTGTGCGGCGGAAAGAACCGATCGAACAATTCGGTGGGATCGACCGACGGGCCGCCCGCGATGGCCTGCGCCAGGTGGGTGAGGCCGATCAGCACGAGCAGGACGAACGGCACCGCCGCCAGGATCGCGTCGAACGTCAGCGCGCTCGCCAGGAACGGAAGGTTGTTTTCGTCGGCGGCCTGCAGGGTGCGGCGGAGGAAGCCGGCCGGGGTGCGGTGCCACCCGCCGGGCCGGACCGGTTTCAGGCGATCGGCTCCTCGTAATCGCCGACCGCGCGGCGGCGGGCGCGTGCCTCGGCCAGCCGGCGCTCGAGCTCCTCGCGGGCGGAGCCGCCCGAGGTGCGGGCCCGTAGTGGCGGCTCCTCGCCCGACTCCTCGAGCTCGTCGTCCTCGTCGGCCAGCTCGTCGAGCGCCTCCTTGCCGCCGCCGAACTGCTGGGCGAGCTCGTCGAGCTTCTCCTCGGTCATGGCGCGGAACTTCCACAGCTTGCGCTGGAGCACCCGACGCGTCTCCTCACCACCCCGGGGCGCGTACAGCAGGGCGAGGCCCGCGCCCAGCACCGCGCCCCAGAACAGCCACTTGGCGGAGGCGTCGCCCCGCTCGACGTAGACCACTTCCCGGCCCTTCCCGTGACGTGCCATCCGCTCCTCCTATTCCCCGGCGTCGGGATCGTCGGCCGCGGCCACCAGCGCGGGGCTGAGCGCCGCGTGGTGCTGCATCGGGGCCTCGACGAAACGGTTGATGTCCTTCTCGGTTCCGTTCACGTTGAGCTGCTCGAACAGGAAGGCGAACGTGCGCTCGAGGTCCGCCGCCATCGCGGCGCGGATGTCCTCGCTCAGCGACCACAGCTCGCGCTTGAAGGGCCCGATGGCCTTCTTCCGCGACTTGTAGTAGAACTGCTCCGCGCTGTCCCCCGCTTTCCGCTCGCCGGCCGCGTTCTCGTCCACCCAGCGGCGCAGCCGGTTACGCAGCTCGGCAGGGAGCCGCGGATGCTCGAAGATGATGTTCTGGAAGTTGGTGGCGAGGTGGATCTCGGCGGTCTCGATGCGCGGGAAGCTGCCGAACGCCTCGGGCGGGAGCGTGCTCGCGCCGTGCTGCACCGCACCCGCCAGTCCATACTCCTCGCGGGCCACGCGGGACAGCGCGGCCAGCGCCTCCAGATCCAGCTTGACCTCGGCAATCGAGCCGTCCGCCAGCACCACGCCGCCGTGCGAGGTGCCGGTCTGGACCGAGATCTTGCTGATCCCCGGCATCGCCTGGCCGTGCGCCGCGAGGCTCGCCCCGTAGCCGCGCATGAAGGCATGCAGCTCCTCGACGGTGCTGTTCTTCATGCCGACTTCGCCGATCTCCGCACCGACCGACGCCGTGACGCCGTCGGGCTCGTGCGCCCGGATGAACGCCGTGATCTCGGCGGCCCGCTCGTAGTTGAGCCGCTGCTGCTCCGCGAGGGTCGGCTGCGCGAGGTCGACCAGCGTGGAGGTGTCCACGTCGATATTGTAGAAACCGGCGCCGATCTCCTCGGCGATGAGCTTCTTCACCTCGCCCACCTCGCCGTCGGGGTCGGCCTGGTATTTCTTCGCGTTGACCTGGCAGTGGTCGCCCTGGATGAAGAGCGGGAGGACGTAGCCCTCACGGAGCGCCGCCCCGATGAGCACCGCGACGTACTCCGCCGGCCGCTGGTCGGTATAGGCGATCTCGCTCCGGGCGATCTCCAGAATGATGGCGCCCGCCTTCCGGGCGCGGGCCGCGCGGAAAATGGCGCGGGCGGTGTCGTACGCCATCACGCGCACGTTCATGGCGGGCACCGTGAAGCCGCTCACGTCGCCCCGGCCACGCGCCTCGTAGAGGCCCTGGATCGAGGCGGGACGCGCGCCCGTCACCTGGCCCAGCTCCCACAGCAGCCAGCGCGCGGCCTCGCGCGCCTCGGTCCCACCGAAAACGGCCTGCCAGACGAGCCGGTCGGTCGCCGGGGAGCGGAGCCTGGCCGGGTCGCGCAGCGTCACCCCTCCCGGCACCAGCGCCACCGCGCCCTCGAACAGCGCGACGGCCCGCTGAATTTCGTCAGCCATGAATCGACACCCTCGTGATTTCGGAGCCCTGTCACCCGCTCGGGAAGACAAAGGTAGGGCGGAACGGAGGGACCGTCAAACGATGCGGCCGCGCCGTCAGACCACGTCCCGATCCGGCTCCGCCGCCGTCCGGCCCTGCCCTTCGTACCCCGGCCGCCCCATCGCGGCATAGGTGAGCCGCTTCCCGAGCTCGACCCCCGGCTGATCGAACGGGTCGATGCCGTACCACGCGCCGGCGTAGCCGGTGGCGATCTGGTAGAACATGAGGAGCTCGCCCACGCTGTCGGCGCTCAGGTCCCGGAGCCGCAGCGTGCAGCTCATTCGGCCCATCTGCGCGAGCGCCGCCGAGGTGGCCTCGTACTCCACGCGGAGCAGCTCGCCCAGGCTGTGGCCGGCAAGATAGGAGAGCTCCGCCGGGAGCGGCCGCGAGCCCGGGACGTCCTTGAGCGGGGGAATCGGCACGTCCGGCCCCAGGTCGTCCACCGCGGCGAAGGTGATGACCTTGTCGAACGGTCCTTCCATGAACAGTTGGACCTGGCTGTGCTGATCGGTGGCGCCGATCGCCGCGACCGGCGTCGGGCCGCGGTGGACCTCCCGCCCCTCGCGGTCCACCCGCTTCCCCAGGCTCTCCGCCCAGAGCTGCCGGTACCACTCGGCGACGTCGCGCAGCCGGTCGGTGTACGGCATCAGCACGTGGATGTGCGCGCCGAGGTCGGTGTCCGCCGCCCAGTGGAGCGCCGCGAAGAGCGCCGCGGGGTTCTGGAGCAGGTCGTCCGCCTCCGCGCGCTCGACGGCGCGGCGGGCACCCGCGAGGAGCCCGGCCACGTCCACGCCCACGAGCGCCGCGGGGAGGAGCCCCACCGGTGATAGTACGCTGTACCGCCCGCCGACATCGGGCGGGATGCTCAGCGTGGCGACACCGTCACTCGCCGCGATCTCGCGCAGCGCGCCGCGTTCCGGATCGGTGGTGAACACGAGGTGGCGGTGGGCGGCGCTGCCGAGCGCGTTCTCCAGCCACGCGTGGACCACCAGGTACTGCGCCATTGTCTCCGCGGTCCCGCCCGATTTGCTGATGACGTTCACCAGCACGCGGCGAGGATCGATCCGCGCCAGTGCGGCGCGCACGGAGCCCGGGTCCACGTTGTCGAGGATGGTGAGGCGGGGGAAGAACTCGCGGCCCTCGTCGTCCCACTCGTTCCACAGCGGCTTCCGCAGCGCCGTAAGCAGCGCCCGGGCGCCGAGCGCAGAGCCGCCGATCCCAAGCACGAGCACGTCTTCGTGCGCCTGGCCCAGCCCCTCGGCGAAGGCCGTGATCTCCTGCACCGTCTCCGCCTGGTCCACCAGCTTGTAGAAGCCGTAGTCGCCGGCGCCGCGGCGCCGGCGCACCTCCGCCTGGATCGCGCCGAAGCGCGCCGCCAGCTCCGCCAATCGCTCGCGCGGCAGCCCGTGGCTGCCATCGAGCGCGTCCCGGAACATCCGTCCATACGCGAGCCGGATCACTGGACCTCCACCACGAGACCGTCGTACGCGGGCGCGATCCCCTCGGGGAGCTCCGCGGCCAGCGCGGCGTGCCCGGTCTCGTGCGTGAGATGGGTGAGGAAGGTGCGCCGCGCCCCCAGCTCCTGCGCAGTCCGCACCGCCTCGGCAATGCTCAGGTGCGTGGGATGCGGCCGCCACCAGAGCGAGTTGAGCGCCAGCACATCGAGATCCCGCAGGTGGCGCCGCTCAGCCTCGGGGATGGCCTTCACGTCGGTGATGTACGCGAGCGAGCCGATCCGGTAGCCATACACCCGCAGGTGCCCGTGGCGGAAGGCGAGCGGCAGCAGCTCCACTCCCGCCACCTCCACCGGCTGCCCCGGCTCGATCGGGTGCAGCTCGAGGGTCGGCTTCGACGTGCCCTCGTACGGTCGCATGGCATCGTCGAAGATGTACCGGAAGGAGGTGCGGAGCCGTTCGAGCGTCTCCGGCGGGCCGTACACCGGGAGCGGCTGGCGCTGGCGGACGGAGAAGATGCGCAGGTCGTCGATGCCCATCGTGTGGTCGGCGTGCTCGTGGGTGTAGAGCACCGCGTCCACCCGCGTGATCCCGGCCGCGAGGAGCTGCAGCCGCAGCTCCGGCGGGGTGTCGATCAGGATGGTGCGGCCGCCCACCTCGAGCAGCGCGGCCGATCGGGTCCGTTTGTCCCGCGGGTCGCTCGACCGGCACACCGCGCACTCGCAACCGATCTGGGGCACCCCGAACGACGTCCCGGTGCCCAGGAAGGTGAACCGCATGTCCTAAACTGCTTCGATCTTCAGGAGGTTGGTAGTGCCCGGCATGTCGAACGGCACGCCCGCCGTGACCACCAGGCGCTCGCCGGGCTGCGCGAGACCGCGCGCGAGAATCTGCTGCCGGGCGACCGAGAGCATGACCTGGTAGTCGGTGGAGTGCTCGGTGAGCGCGGGCGTGACGCCCCACACGAGCGCGAGCTGGCGGAACGTCTCCGGCTCGGGCGTGCACGCGAGGATCGGCACGGTGGGCCGGCAGGTGGACACCTTGCGCGCGGTGAACCCGCTGCTGGTGAAGCAGACGATGAGCGGCGCGCTCAGCATCTCCGCCGCCGCGCAGACCGCGACGGCGATCGCGTCCTCGGTCCGCACCGGGCCGCTCTGCCCCGCGCGATGCTGCGGCAGACTGGTCCCGTCCGCGGAGCGGCGGCCGAGCGCCGCGTCGATGGTGACACCTCGGCCCTGCCGCTGCAGCTCCATCTCGCGCGCGATCCGGTCCATCGCCCGCACCGCCTCGAGCGGGAACTCGCCGACCGCGGTCTCGGCGGAGAGCATCACCGCGTCGGTGCCGTCGAGGATGGCGTTGGCCACGTCCGAGGCCTCCGCCCGCGTCGGGCGCGGGGCGTGGATCATCGACTCGAGCATCTGCGTGGCCGTGATCACCGGCTTGCCGTGCAACCCCGACTCGCGGATGATCTGCTTCTGCATGAGCGGCACCTCCTCGAACGGCAGCTCCACGCCGAGGTCGCCGCGCGCCACCATGATCGCGTCCGACGCGTCGAGGATGCCGCACAGGTTGCGGAGAGCCGTGTCCTTCTCGATCTTGGCCACGAGCTTGGTCGAACGCGGCACCAGTGCCCGGAGCTGTTCCATGTCCTCCGGCCGCCGCACGAACGAGAGCGCGACGTAATCCACGCCGATCGCGGCCGCCTGGGCCACGTCCTCGACATCCTTCGGGGTGAGCGCCGGCGCGCTGACCTCGATGCCGGGCAGGTTCATGCCCTTGTTCGACCGGAGCTCACCGCCGTAGTGCACCACCGCGTCCACCCGCCCGCCCCGGATGCCGGTGACCTCGACCGTGAGCAGCCCGTCGTCCAGCAGGATCCGCGCGCCGAGCCGGACGTCGGCGGCGAGCCCGTCGTAGGTGGTGGGGATCTCGCCCGCCGTGGCCTCGTCCTCGGGCGCGAAGGTGACGGTGCCGCCCGGCTCCAGCCGGAGCGGCTCGGCCAGCGTGCCCACGCGAATGCGCGGTCCCTGCAGGTCGAGGAGCACCGCGACGGCGTCGCGCCGGTCGCGGGTGAGCTCGCGCAGCCGCTCGACCCAGCGGGCCCGGATCTCCGGCGTCCCGTGCGAGGCGTTGATGCGCACGACATCCACACCCGCCTCGATGAGCGCCGCCATGCCGGCGGGGTGCTCCCAGGCGGGTCCGAGCGTGGCGACGATCTTGGTGCGGCGGATGGGGGTGCGAGACATGGGCTGGAGTCTAATGTGCTTTGCGAAAGTTGCTTGTCCCGGGCGCCCGGTCACCGCTGCATCACCACCTCTCCGCCGACGACGGTGAGCGCGGCGCCGCCGGCGCGCACGGCGTCACCCACGCCTCGCTCGGCTGCCGGGTCGAACGACCAGGCCACCAGGTCGGCGTCCCGACCCGGCGCCAGCGTACCCGAACGCCCGGCCACGCCTCCGGCGAGTGCGGCGCCCGCCGTGTACGCCCGCACCGCGTCGTCGAACGCAAGCTTCTCCTCCGCCCGCCACCCCCCCGCCGGGCCGCCGGCGTCGCCGCGCCGCTCGAGCGCCGCATAGAGCCCCTCGCGGGGGTCGATGGACGCCACCGGCACGTCGCTCCCGAACACCATTGGCGAGCCGAGGCGGCGGAGCGTCTCGAAGGCATAGGCGCCGCCGCCGCGCGCTCCCCAGTGCCGCTCGATCAGCGGGATGTCGGTCAGCAGGTGCGCGGGCTGCATGGAGACCACGATGCCGGCCGCGGCCGCCCGGCCGAGGTCGGCGGGATGGACACACTGGAAGTGCTCGATCCGGTGCGGTAGCGCGACGCGCGGCAGCGGAGAGATCAGATCGAGCGCCCGGCGCACCGCGGCGTCGCCGATCGCGTGCGCCGCCACGGCGATCCCTGCGTCCGCGGCCGCGCGCATGGCACCGGCGGCCTCCTCCTCGGAGGTGAGCGGCATGCCGCGGTCACGGCTCGTGGCGTACGGCTCGAGCATCCACGCGGTGCGGCTGCCGAGACTGCCGTCGAGGAACAGCTTGACGCCCCCCATCCGGAGCCGCTCCGACCCCATCCCGCTCCGGAGACCGCGCGCCAGCAGCGTCGGCAGTGAGGCCGCGGGTGGATGAAACAGCACCCGCAGGGTCAGGTCGCCCCGGACTTCCAGGCGCTCGAACGCGGCCAGCGCCGTCTCGTCCTCCACATCGTGAATGCCGGTCACGCCGAGTCGGTGCGCCTCCGCCTGCGCGTCCCGGAGCGCCGCGTCGAGCAGTGCCGCAGGCGGGACGGGCAGGTGCGGCAGCATCACCTCGACAGCCCGCTCCAGGAGGAGGCCGGTCGGCTCGCCCGCCGCGTCCCGGACAATGCGGCCGCCGGATGGGTCCGCGGTGTCTCGGGTGATCCCGGCAGCCGCGAGGGCCGCGCTGTTGACCCAGGCCGCATGGACGTCGAGCGAGTCCAGATAGACCGGTCCCTCCTGCACCGCGTCGAGCGCCGCGCGGTCCGGCGGCTCCTCCCAGCCATTTGCATCCCACCCCTGGCCGATCACCCAGCCCTGCACCGGAGCCACGCCGGCGATCCGCCCGAGGGCGGCCTGACGGCTGTCGGCCCCGGCCAGTCGCACCCGCCGGCGGCTCAGCGCCCAGAGCGCAAAATGGGTGTGGCCATCCACGAAGCCCGGGGTCACCAGCGCATCGGGGAGATCGTAGACCGGGGTTCCAGCAGGCACCCGCCGCGCGAGCTCGACGGCACCTCCGACCGCGACGATCCGGCCATCCCGCCACCACACCGCGTCGCCCCTGGCGGCCGGGTCGAGGGTAAGGATCCGGCGCGCTCGGAGCAGGCCAGAGGTCGCGCCTGGACGCGACTTTACGCCACGGTGACTGGGCCCGGAGGGCGCTTTCCACATGTTGATAACCCAGCCAAGTGAATATCTGAATTGCGCCGGAACGGCGAGAAAGAGGATCAATCGGACGTGATACGTAACTTGAAGCTTGTACCACAATCTGCGTTGCTGAATAGACTTACATATCTTGACCTTGAACAGTTCCGAGGAAGGCGACAGTGTCGCCATGCCGCGCGAACTTATTCAGATTCGACCGATATAAACATCTTCGACATGCGCGATTCCGTACCGCAGGGCGGCCCGGTTGCCCGGGCCGCGTTCAATGTCCGAAGGTGATCACGCCCGTGCCGCCGAGGTATTCCGGGCCCACGAAGCGCGTTGGGGAGCCTTTCAGCGCCTTGGCGAAGTCATTCTTCCCGTCAATCGTGAGGGACCCTGCCATGGCCCGGGAGAACCTGGGGTCGAGCGACATTTGCCCGAGGGCCACGCCGCCCCGGGCCGCCGGCGCCATCCAGGCCATCACCACGGGGGCCCGCACGGCGGTGCTATCCCTTGCCGGGTGGCCGTCCCAGGTAATTGTGGTCTTTTCGAGCTTTACCTGGAATCGGCGCTCGGTGCGGGGAGCGCCGCTCTCGTCCTCGCCCGGCACGGGGCCCACCGTGAGCCGCGCCTCCTGCGTCGCCTGACCGGCCAGGCGTGCCGAGCGGACCATATGGCTGCTGCTGGCGAAGAGACCGAGTGCCACCTCCCGCGCCGTACCCGCGGAGTCGGTAGCGGAGACGGTCCAGATGGCGAACAACGCGGGATGGCGGCCCTTGCGGTTCGTGAGGTAGGATTCGGCCGTGCGCAGGCTGTCGATCGCCTCGAGGCAGAGTCTGGACGGGCTCCAGGCGGCGTACTCCGGCTGGCCCTGGATGACACCGCGCAGCGACGGATGGAGGTTGCTCGCGCGGTTGGCGGGGAGTGGGTGGGCGCCGGCAGGAAGAGACTTCAGTACTGGGGCCGAGGGGTCGAGCAGCAGTTCTACGCAGAAACCCCGCCGCAGCCCTTCGACCTGCCAGGTCGCCCGTCCCCGCTCGTCGTTCTGAGCGGCGAGCGGAGCGGCTGCGGTAGCCCAGGCGGCCACCGCGATGAGGCCCAGGATGAGACGAGGACGCATCGGCGGCTCCGCGAGGGGGTGATGGCGCCGGCTCAGCCTCCTCGCGACTGGCGAACGGCGGCGCCCAGCTCGGCGTAGTGGCTCGGGTCCAGCGCGTTGAACTTGAGGTTCCGGTACTGCACCTTCCCGTCGGGCCCCACCACATACACGGTGCGCCGCAGGTAGCCGCTCCGATCGCCGCTGCCATAGCGCCGCGCCACGACCTGCTGCGGGTCGCTCAACAGGCGGAACGGCAGATCCAGACTCGACGCGAACCGGGTGTGCGTCGCGAGCGAGTCGGTGCTGATCCCGACCACCACCACCTCGGGGCCGAACAGCGAGTCGTATTGCTCGGCAAAAGTGCGCATCTCGGCGGTGCACCCGCTGGTGAAGTCGCGCGGGAAGAAGGCGACGACCACCGTCTTGCCGCGGTCCAGCGAGAGATCATACGGCTGGTCGGCCGGGCCGACCGCGTCCTTGTTGGCCCACGGCAGCCGGATCGCCGGCGCGGTACGGCCGACCTGCGGGCCGGAGACCAGCACGGCGGTGGGCGGCCCCTTGGCCGGCTTGGCGGATTCCTGGGCGTACAACCCTGGAACGGCCAGCAGAGAGAGGACGACGGCGGCGAACGCGATTGCACGGTGTGACATGGCGGGAGCCTTCCTGCGCGAAGGGTTGGTCACTGGGCGGTAACGGCCCGGAGGGCGGTCGCGAGATCCTGATCGGCGCCCGTCCCGGTGTAGGCCACCTTCCCTGCCCGATCGACGATGACGATGTACGATGTGGCGGGCGCCGCGTAGGCACGGGTGCTGGTGCCCTTGGCGTCGTACAGCGTGCGGAACGGCGGGTGGTTCTCCGCGATCCAGCGCCGCACGCGCGCAGGCGTCTGATTGACCGCCACGTTGACCCCGAAGAACTCCACCCGGTCGCCGAAGGCCGCGTGCGTGGCCCGGACGCGCGGCATGAGCGCCTCGCACACTTCGCACCAGGTGGCCCAGAACTCGAGCAGCACGGGCTTGTGCCCGATGTACTGGGAGAGATACACCGGCTTCCCGTCGACATCGTCGACCACCACGGCCGGCGCCTTGCTGCCCACCGGGATGCCTGCCTCCTGCGCCGCCGCCGACCCGGCTCCGGCGCTCGCCAACACGGCCAGCGCCGCCGCCCACCACCATCGTCTCATAGCACGCCACCCATCTTCACGAGGTAGTACTCCGCCATTCCGATCATCAGGACGCCGCCGGCGCGCTTGATCCACTGCGTCCACCGCCCGGCGCGCGGCAGCGAGGCCAGCGCCCCGCTCGAGAGCCCCACGACCACGAGCAGCGCCGTGAGCCCGAGGGAGAAGACGAGCAGGTACAGCATTCCCAGCACCGCGCTCCGCGTGGCCGCCACGAACGTGAGCACGGCGGCGAACGCGGGCGCGCCGCAGGGCGCCGCCACCAGACCCGAGACCGCCCCCATCGCGAACACCGCCCCCACCGAGTCGCCGGCGAGCCGTGCCGCCCAGTCGGCCAGCCGCCGCGGCGCGGCCACGGGGACCACGTCCAGCATCGCGAGGCCGAACAGGAGCAGCAGATTGGCCATCACGAAGAAGGCCCAGGGGTTCGAGCTCACCGTGCCGAACAGCGTGCCCGTGAGCCCCGCGAGGAGGCCGAGCAGCGAGTAGACCGTCGCCAGCCCCGCCACGTACGCGAACGTCATGAGCGCGGTTCGGCCGCGCGAGCGGCCCGCCGCGCCGGCCCCGCCGAGGATCCCGGCCGTGATCGGGATCATCGGGTAGATGCAGGGTGTCAGGCTGGTCGCGAGCCCCGCGCCGAACAGGAGCGGCACGGCGACCAGCGGCGCATCGCGGAGGGTGGCGTCCAGGCCAGTGACGAGCAGCAGCGCAGGCACGCCGTAGAGTATAACGCGTCGTGCTCCCCGTCGCCCTCGGGAGCGCGCCCGCTACGGAGCCGCCGCGTAGCGGGAGGCGACGTAGCGGTCGAGGATCGCCAGGAACTCCGGGACGATGCCGTCGCCCTTGAGCGTCACGGCCAGCCGCCCGTCCACGAAGACCGGCGCCTTGGGCTCCTCGAACGTGCCCGGGAGCGAGATCCCGATATTGGCGTGCCTGGATTCGCCGGGCCCGTTCACCACGCAGCCCATCACCGCCACCTTCATCTCCTCGACGCCCGGCCGCTCCTGGCGCCAGATCGGCATCTGCTCGCGGAGGTAGTCCTGGATCTGCTGGGCCATCTCCTGGAAGAACGTGCTCGTGGTCCGGCCACAGCCGGGGCAGCTCGTCACCTGCGGGGCGAAGCTCCGGAGACCGAGCGACTGGAGCACCTGCTGCGCCACCTGCACCTCCTCGGTGCGATCGCCGCCGGGCGCGGGCGTGAGGGAGACGCGGATGGTGTCGCCGATCCCCTCCTGCAGCAGGATGCTGAGGCCGGCGGTGCTGGCGATGATGCCCTTGGCGCCGAGTCCCGCCTCGGTGAGCCCCAGGTGCAGCGGATAGTCGCCGCAGGCGGCGAGCATCCGGTAGACGTCCACCAGGTCCTGCACCCCCGAGACCTTGGCGCTCAGCACGATCCGGTCGTGCGGCATGCCCACCGACTCGGCCAGCGCGGCGCTCCGGAGCGCGCTCTCGACCATCGCGCGCATGGTGACGTCACGTGCTTCGAGCGGCGCGGCCGCGTGCGCGTTGGCGTCCATCATCTCGGTGAGCAGGCTCTGGTCGAGCGAGCCCCAGTTGACACCGATGCGGACCGGCTTGTCGTGGGCGAGCGCGATCTCGATGATGGCGCGGAAATTCTCGTCGTGTCGCTTGCCGCCCACGTTTCCCGGATTGATCCGGTACTTGGCGAGCGCCCGGGCGCAGGCGAGATGGCGGGCCAGGAGCAGGTGACCGTTGTAGTGGAAGTCGCCGATCACGGGGACGGCCACCCCGATCCGGTCCAGCCCTTCGACGATGCCGGGCACCACCGCCGCCGCGGCGTCGTTGTTGACGGTCACGCGGACCAGCTCGCTGCCCGCGCGCGCGAGCGCCGCCACCTGCCGCACCGTGGCGTCGACGTCCGCGGTATCGGTATTGGTCATCGACTGAACGACGATCGGGTGGCTCGAGCCCACGGGAACGCCGCCGATGACGGCGGTCACGGTGCGCCGGCGCGTGACGGGAGGCATGGGCGGGAATATAACGCGGCGCGCCGCCCGTTCTTGCGCCGAGTTCAGGGTCGCGGTGAGATTCGTGCATGCCCACCCCTGCCGGGTCCGTCCCGCCGCGCGCCGCCATCACCGGCGTCGCCACGTACGTGCCCGAGCGCCGGGTGACGAACGCCGAGTTCGCCGAGCGGCTCGACACGTCGGACGAGTGGATCGTGAGCCGCACCGGGATCCGCGAGCGGCGGATCGCCGCGCCGGGCGAAACCACGTCCACGATGGCCACCGAGGCCGTCCGACGGCTCATGGCGGCGCGCGACCTCGGCCCGGACGACGTGGACGCGCTCATCGTGGCCACCGTCACGCCCGACATGCTGTTCCCCGCTACCGCCTGCCTGGTGCAGGACCAGGTCGGCCTCCGGAACACCTGGGGCTTCGACCTGTCGGCCGCGTGCTCCGGCTTCCTCTACGGTCTGACTACCGCGGCGCAGCTCGTCGCGTCGGGCACGCACCGCCGCGTGATCCTCGCCTGCTCGGATCTGATGAGTGCGATCATCGATCCGCTCGACCGCACCACCGCCGTGCTCTTCGGTGACGCCGCGGGCGCCGTGCTCCTCGAGCCGGCCGAGCCGGGGTACGGCCTGCTCGACTTCTATCACCGGGTGGACGGGAGCGGGCGTGACGACCTGCTCATGCCGGCCGGCGGCTGTCTCCGCCCGGCGAGCCACGAGACGGTGAACGCCCGCGAGCACTACCTGCGGCAGAACGGGAAGACGGTGTTCAAGTTCGCCGTGTCCCAGATGGCGGAGAGCATCACCACCCTGCTCCAGCGCCAGGGGCTCGCGCCGAGGGACATCGCCATGGTGATCCCGCACCAGGCCAACCAGCGGATCCTGGACGCCACGGCCGAGCGGCTGGGAGTGCCGAAGGAGCGGATGGCGTCGGTCATCGCCCGCTACGGCAACACCACCGCGGCGACGCTGCCGCTCGCCCTCGAGGACGCGCTGCTGGCGGGGAAGATCGAGCGCGGAGACCTGGTGGTGTTCGTAGCGGTGGGGGCGGGACTGACGATCGGGGCGAGCCTGGTGCGCTGGCAGTAGCGATCGTCAGGCCCGGGAAAACTCCGCGGCATCGATGGCGGCCAGGTCGTCCGATGCGAGGACCAGGTCACCCGCACCCGAGGCATCGAGCGCGTGCTCCACGGACCGGGCGCTCGGAATGACGATCACCGCCGGCCCGCGCGACAGCACCCAGGCAAGCACGACGGCGTGCGCCGACGCGCCCACCCGGGCGGCGATGGCTGACACCACCGGATGCTCGGGAAGCTTCCGGTTGAGCCGGCCGCCGCCGGTGGGGCTGTAGGCCAGAAAGCCGATTCCCTGCTCGCCGCAGTACGCCACCATGCCGTCCACCAGCGACTCCCGGAAGAACGGATTCAGCCGGTTCTGCACCGCGGTGATCGGCGCGAGGTCGCGCGCCTCGCGGAGCTGGGCCACGCTCACGTTGGAGAGGCCGATCCATCGCACCTTTCCCTCGTCGCGCAATGCCCCGAGCGCCCCCACGCTCTCGGCGAACGGCACCCGGGGATCCGGCGCATGCAATTGATAGAGGTCGATGCGCTCGACGCCGAGCGCCCTGAGGGAGCGGTGGCAGGCTGCGCGAAGGTGCTCCGGGCTGCCGTCGCGCTCCCACCGGCCCTCCGGCCGCACCATGCCGCCTTTCGTCGCGACGAGGACGGCATCCCGGTCGCCGCTCCAGCCCGCCAGCGCCTTGGCGATGAGGCGCTCGTTGTGGCCGATGTCGTCCTGGTCCAGACAGTAGACGTCCGCGGTGTCGATGAGCCTGACGCCGGCGTCCAGCGCCGCCTGAATGACCCGGACGCCGGCGGTGTCCGGCGGCCGGCCCTCAAGGGAGAGATGCATCCCGCCGTAGCCCACCAGGGGAACTGCCGGAGCGCCGGGTCCGAGCGAGCGATGCCTCACGCCACGCTCAGCGACCTTCTCAGGAAGTCGAGCAGCTCGTCTCGGACGTCGAAGTAGATGGCCATGGCGTGGGCTGCACCGGGCACGATCCGGGTGGTGACGCCCGGGAGCCCCTCGCTCCAGCGCCGCACGTTGGCACCGCCCTCGAACGGGTCGTCCGCCGAGGACGCGAGGTAGACCGGCGCCGTGATCCGCTCGACCGCCTGCCGCACGCGCGCGGGGCCGTCGGCACCGAACGCGGGGGCGCCCGCCGCGCCAAGCGTGGCGACGGCCCGGAGACCCGGGATGCCCGGCGCGGCGAGCAGAACCCCGCTGCCACCGACGCTGGCGCCCACCAGGGCCAGGCGCGACGCATCGATGAAATTCTGGAACGCTCCCCAGCTCACGACCCGCAGCACGTCGTTCTCGATCCGGGCGAATCCCACCTTGGCCGCGCTGGACCCGAAGGCCTTCCCGAACGCATCCGGAGACAGCCCCTCGGGCGTATCCACGACCAACGGCCCGGCCTCGCCCACGATCGACGCGCCGTGGCCGCGCTCGTCGAATGCCAGCGTGGCCACGCCGGCGGCGAGCAGCTCGCGGACCAGGGGCCCGTAGCTTTCGCGCGTCGAGGGATACTGATGCGCCAGCACCACCAGCGGGAACGCCTCGCCCGGCCGGCCCGCGGGGTAGGTCAGCGTCCCCTTGAGCACCAGCCCGTCCGCGGCCGGCACGGACATGTCGAGCGGGGTGAGCATCAGGCCAGCCCGAGCTGCCTCGTGAGCCGGCGCCAGTCCTCCGCCGTCACCACGCCGTCCTTGAGCAGCGGGCTGAGCGTCGCGAGAATCTCCTGGCGCGAGCCGTCGATGCGCCGGTCGCGCAGCTCGCTCACCATGCGGGCGAAGCGATGCTCGTACTCGTCCGGCTCGAGGTCGCCGCTCGCGCGCTGGGAGCTGAGCCGCCGCAGCTCCTCCGCCACCCGGGCCGGCGTCACCGGCTTGAGTTCGCCCTCCTGCTTGTCAGCCATGTCGAACCTCTCGTGAAACCGTGGAAGGGATGCCCGTTGCCGCCCCCATTATGTCCCCTGCCGGCGCGCCGCGTCCAGAGTCGTCGTCGGGTCGGCGCCCGCCCAGCTCACGTCCGCCGTCGGCCCGTAGGTGGGCGGCACCCGGTCCTCCAGCAACCGGAGCGCGACGCCCACCTGGGCGCGATGGTGCGCGGTGTGGAGGACACGGCGCCAGAAGACCCAGATCCGCTGCCGGCGCACGTCGAAGAACGGCACCTCGGCGAGCCAGTAGGCCTCGTCCCCCGCGGCCAGCGGCGCGAGCCTCGGGACGGCGAGCGCCACGAGACGCTCGACGTAGGCCCCGGGCCCCGGGGTGTCGCCGCGTGGCAGCAGGCTGTCGACGGGCGGCTCCGACAGCCCGATGAATTCGGCGAAGAAGCGACGCTCGGAGAGGATCTGATGAACCAGGATCTGCCGCACCGCGCTGCTCCGCGAATGCGGCCGGAAGTCGAGCTGCGAGTCCGTCAGCTCGCTCCAGAGCGACGCGGTCTTGTTGATCTCGGACGCATAGGTGGTGACGAGGTGCTGCAGCAGCGGGAGGCGGGCGCGCGGCACGGCGCCCGGTGCGATGAACTCGTGCTCGTACTGCATGGACATAGGGGGCTCCGGAGGGCGTTGCCGGAGTATAGCACGGGCGGAAGGACGGAAGGACGGAAGGAGGGAAGGGGGCGCGGGCACCGGGCACTGTCATCTCGAGCGGAGCGAGGGATCTTGCCGGGCCACGTCCGAGCCCCGGGCGGGTAGATCCCTCGCTCCGCTCGGGATGACAGTGCCCGGCTAGACTGCCCCCCCGACCGCGT
>JAICLE010000071.1 GCA_025927545.1 Gemmatimonadales bacterium | reverse complement strand
CTGGAGAGGTCGGCTCCGAGCGGCTCGCGCGAGCCATCGAGCCAGCGGTGGTCCCAGGTCTCCAGCGCGCCGTCGAGGTCCACGCGCAGCACCCCCGCCGGCACGCCGACCGGCGCGAGCTGCGCGTGAAGTCCCGTTGGTGCGAACAGGCAGGCGAGGACCGCCAGTCGGCGCACGCAAAGCCCCACAGTCCCTCCCGAAAGAAGTCGTCGGCCGTGCCCATGATGTCGTCCGCGAGACTCGCAACTTCGCAGTTTGCTTCGAGCTTTGCCACCCGGCCGACGGTCGTTGCCTCCGCGCCGGGGCGCGTGAATCTCATCGGGGAACACACCGATTACAACGGTGGTCCCGTGCTTCCTGTCGCTCTCGAGCGCCGGACCGCGGTAGCCGCGTCACCGGCGGCGGAGTGGCGGGTCGTGACCTCGCTCGACGGCGCGGTGCACCAGCTCGATGTGGCGGGATCGCTCCGGCGCGATTGGACCGATTATCTCGTCGGCGTCGTGCGGGAGCTGGGAAGCCGCGGAGTGGCGCTCGCCGGCGCACACGTGGCCGTGGCCGGCACGGTGCCGGCGGGCGCGGGGCTCTCGTCGTCAGCCGCGCTCACTGTCGCCGCCGCTCGTGCGCTGGGCCTGCTCGCGGGCCGCTCACTGAGCGCGGCCGACTTGGTCGAGGTCGCTTTTCACGCGGAGTACGATCGGGTGGGCGTGCGCTGCGGCCGCATGGACCAGACGATCGCCGCCCATGCCGAGCGGGGAACGGCGCTCCTGTTCGAGACCGGGATCGGGAGCCTCGAGCGGGTCCCGCTCGAGCACCGGCTCTGGATCGTGGAGACCGGGATCTCTCACCGGCTCACCGGCGGCGCGCTCAACGAGCGCCGCCGAGAGTGCGAGGAGGCCCTGGCGCTCTGCCGCACCTGGCGACCCGGCCTCCGCTTCCTGGCGCAGCTCGCCCCGGCCGACCTCCCCGAGATCGCGCGGCGGCTGCCGCCGCCCCTCGTGCCGCGCGTGCGGCACGTGGTGACGGAGACGGCACGTACCCGGGCCGCCGCGCTGGCGCTCGCCGCGGGGGACCTGGCCACGGTCGGCCGGCTGCTGGTCGAAGGGCACGCGTCGCTCCGGGAGGATTACCGCTCCACCGTGCCCGAGGCGGACTTCCTGGTCGAGCGGGCGACGGCGCATGGCGCCTACGGCGCGCGGCTCACGGGTGCCGGGTGGGGGGGCGCGGTCGTCGTCCTCGCGCCCGCGGACCGCGAGACGCGGATTCTGGCGGAGCTGAGCCGCGACTTCGGCGATCGCTTCGGCCGCTCGCCCGAGGCGTGGAGCACGCGTGCCGCGGGCGGGGTGCGGCGAGAGGCGATCCCGGCGCCCACGAGCTAGATTCCGGGAGCCGTCCCGCCCGGGTGGCGAAACTGGTAGACGCTGAAGACTTAAAATCTCCAGGGACCTCGTCCCGTGTGGGTTCGAATCCCACCCCGGGTATTGTGACCCGCCTCACCCATCGCGAGTCCTCGCCGGCCTACCTTTCCGCTCAGACCCCTGGATTCCCCGCACGATTACCCGCGAGGCGTCAGACGTGGCTCCCCCATTCCCCGGCCCCGGTACCACCATCCTCGTCGTGGACGACGAGCGCGTCACGCGACGCATCGCCTACCGCATTCTCAGCGGCGAGGGCTACCGCGTCTTCGAAGCGGCGAGCGCCGAGGAGGCGATGTCGGTGCTCGAGATGGCGTATCGCTATGTGAATCTGGTGATCCTCGACGTGGTGATGCCCGTGGTGGACGGCGTCGAGCTCGGCCAGGAGATCATCGCGCACTGGCCTTCGCTCCGCCTGCTCTACATGTCCGCCCACCCGGCGGAGGTTCTCATCCAGCACGGGCTCCGGAATCCCGACGTGCGGTTTCTCGCCAAGCCGTTCACCCACGACGAGCTGCTCGCCAAGGTGCAGGAGGCGCTCGACCGGCGGCGCTCCTCCCGTGACGTCGTCGAGATACCCGAAGAGTCGGAGCAGCCGCCGTCCTAGCGCGCGGAGTCGGGCGAGGCCGACCCGCCCGGCGCGGCCGTGTCACGGCCGGCGGGAGGCACCGCGGGTGCCGGAGTGGGGCCGGGGGCAGGGGACGACGGCGCAGCGGCCGGGGCCGCGGGCGGAGGGCAGGGAGCCGGCGAAACCCGCGTCACCGCGTCCTGGAGGATCAGTCGGTCGGCCGCGACCGTGGCCGAGGGGGCACCGGCGGTCAGCCTGACATACTCCTCGCCGGGCCCGGCGGCCGGGCCGGCCAGCACCCCACCGACCAGCTTGGCCACCGCGGCTTTCTCGCGGTCCGTGCTCCCGCTCCGGAACGCGACGGCGAGGATGCCCTCGGCCATGGAGCCTGGCGGCGCGCCGGCGCAGGCGGCGATAAGGATCGTGTCGGGCGGCGCGACGTTCACGACGAGCGGGCCGCTCGGGGCGGGTGATTGGGCGCGCGCGGTATCGCCGGCAGACCGTCCGGTGTCCGGAGGGACAGGCGGGGCGGGGTAGACCCCGGTGGCCGCGCTCGCCGCCGAGTCCGCGGCGGTCTGCGCGCCGGCGGTGGCCGGAAGACTCAGTAGTCCGGCCAGCAGCGCCCTGGTGAGCCGACCGGGAATCGAAGCTGCACTCATCCCGGAAACGCCTCGCGCGCCGCGGCGATCCGCTCGCGCTCCACGATGGCGTGCTGCGCTACCGCGCGGATCTCGAGCGTGCCGAACTGGTGTCCGCCGAGCCGCGAATCCTGCGCGGCCACGGCCGACAGCACGCGCCAAAGCCCGGCCTTTCCCTGGATGCCCAGCGCGAGCGACTCCAGCGCTTCGAGTCGGGCCAGCGCCGGGTGTTCCCGAGCCGCGATCGACAGCCGCGCTCGGCCGGCCTTCTCGGCGAGCCAGGCCGCCGCCCGCTTGAGCGCGCTCTCGTCGCCGTCGAGCTGGCTCAGGATCCCGCGGAGCGTCTCCTGGTCCTGGGTGATCTCTTGCCGCAGCCCGATCAGGATCTGCTCGAGTGGCTGGCCGCCCACGTGTGCCAGCAGACCCTCGATCAGCTCGAGCGCGGCCACGGAGCCGGCGAGGTGGTCGTTCAGGTAGATGGCAAGGGCTCCGCCGGGCATCGTGTCTCCGTGCTCAGGGTGCCGAGGTGGCGCCGAGGCCACGAACGATTTTCAGCGTGGTGATGAGCTGTCCCGTGTGCCGCGAGGTGTGCTCGGAGGCGTGCGCCAGGAGGCCGATGACCGTGGCCGGGAGCGCCGCCCGGCCTACCGGGCGGCTTTCACCCAGCGCGGCGGCGGGCGTCCGGCGGAGCTGGTCGAGCGCGCGGTCGATAGCGGCCGTAGCCTGGGCGGTGAGCTCGCCGATCGCCTCCTCCCCCGGCTCGCCCTCTCGGCGGAGCGCCGCGAGCTGAGCAGGGGTGAGCCGCTCGCCGCGCGCGTACGTGAGCAGCCGGTCGAGGCTCCCGGCCAGGTGGCGGAGGTGGAATCCCGCGGATGCGGCACCGCCCGGGCGGACCCGGAGGTCGGCCTCCTCCGCGCCCGCGGTAGCGGCGGCGATGTCCTCCCGCGCCTGGACCAGCGCGTGCGCGGCGGGCATGAGCGCGAGTGTGATGCCGGGCAGCGGACCGCGAAGCCAGGCCTCGGGTGGGGGCGGTGAACTCATGGCTGCAATCTAACGGCGGGGAACCAGGGCACGACCAGGCTGGTGCTTTTGCCTGATGTTCATTTCGTTTACCGGACACCAGGCCCGGAGAGCCAGGGCGTGAGGCCGGCGTCGCTGCATGCCTGCATGACGCGTGGATCATCCGCCGTGAAGGTGCCGTCTCGCTCGAGCGCTGCCTTGAACGCCGCTCGGGTTCTGATCTCGCCGAGGTCGATCGCGAGGCGCAACTCCGTGAGCCGGTTGGCGAGCCGGATGCGGAAGGTGCGGTCGGCTGGCGTATCGCCGTCGGGCACGTAGGCATCCGTGCGAAGAGGAGGAGCTGGGCTGGAAGTGGGGACTGACCGCCGGTGCGCGTGTCGGTAACGGAGCCGCTGACCGCGGCAAATCACGTTAGCACCTCAACCTGGAGACGGACCGTCAACCGAGTATCAAATCGCACGCGCGGCAACGTGGCCCGCGCTGCCCGGCCCGAAAGCTCAGGACATGCACCTCGATCTGCCCCACCTGCTGTACAGCGGACCGGCCCTCGATGATCCGGCAATTCTGGCGCGGCTCCCCGCCGGCCTCGCGGGAGCGCTCCGTGTCCGAAACGGTTGTGTCGCCTACCTGGGGGGTCTCCACGTGCGCGGCGCCTGTCGTGGCCCGGCGTGGCACTCCCTTCGTCACGCCTGCCACGGGGACGATGCGCTGCACCATCTGTTCGCGGAGGTGCAGCCCTCGGACGTGCCGTTCGCGGAGGATGCGTTCGGCGACCAGTTTCTCCTGCGCGAACGCGCCGTCGTTCGCCTGCATGGCGAGCTGGGTGAGATCAGCGACGCCGCCGACTCGCTCGAGGCGTTCTTCGCGGCCCTGGCGACCGATCCTGAGCGGGTGCTCGACTATCAGCCGCTGTTGACTTTTCGCCAATCCGGGGGCGAACTCCAGCCAGGGCAGTTGCTGGCGGCGTTCCCGCCATTCGTGCTCCAGGCGGATGGCTCGACTCGCGAGCTGCGGGCGGTGGATGCTCTCGAGCACCGCCGATCCCTTGCCCAACTGGCGCGCCGGCTCCACGGCCTCCCCGACGGCGCCGAGATCAAACTCGGTGAAGGCGCCACCTGATGGGCCGGGTCCGCAATTCCCTCGAGGGCGTGTGAAGCGGATCATGGTTGGGGCGTCCCTGCTGAGATCCACCGGCCGGCCTGCAGGGGCCGGCGCCAGGCACCAATCGCCCCGTCCGGGCCGTCCAGGGAGGGCCGAACGATGAAACTCATGCACGGAACGCTCCTGCTGCTCCTCGCGTGTGCTCCCCCTCTCGCGGGGCAGACCGCTCCACCGGCCGAGCTCGCCGCGGCCCGGAAGGCCATCGAAGCCGGCAACGTCGCGTACAAGGCCGCGTTTCTGGCATCCGATGCCGAGGCGCTGGCCAGAGTCTACGATGCGGGCGGCGCGCGGCTGAACGAGGGCGGCAAGGTGATCCGGGGCCGCCAGGCGATCGCGCGCGATGTCGCACGCTTCCTCGCCGAGGTCGGTGCGGTGCGGGTGGGCATAGAGACCGCCGAAGTCTGGCTGGTGGACGATGTCGCCTACGAGACGGGAGCGTGGTCGTATGCCTTCCACCCGAAGGGCAAGGCCGAACAGCGCATCGGCGGCCGGTACGTGACGCTCTGGAAGCGGCAGGCGGACGGTGGCTGGAGAATCTGGGCTGACATGGGGGTGCCGGGCACATGACCATGGCCAGGGCGAGCGTTCGCTACATCGTGGATGATGTGGACTCGGCCATCGAGTTCTATACTCGCCACCTCGGCTTCCATCTCGACATGCATCCGGCACCGCCGTTCGCGATGCTCTCGCGCGGGGCGTTGCGACTCCTTCTCAGCGCGCCGGTCGGGCAGGGCGGCGGTGCCCAGCCGATGCCCGATGGCCGGAGACCCGAGCCCGGTGGATGGAATCGCATCCAGCTCGAGGTGGGCGATCTCGCCGGTGAGGTGGCGACCCTGCGGAAGGCCGGCGCCCGGTTCCGAAACGACATCGTGACCGGCATTGGCGGGAGTCAGATCCTGCTGGAGGATCCGGCCGGCAATCCGATCGAGCTGTTCCAGCCCGTGAGCGGTCCCGGTCGCGGAGCACCGGAGGGGAGGGACAGCGGCGGCGCGGTCGCGGCGCTGTTCGGCCGCTTGACCGTCGGCGTGTACGTCGTCGGCGTCGCCCACGGCGGAGAGCGCGACGGCTTTACCGCCGCGTGGCTCATGCAGGTGTCGTTCGATCCCCTGCTGGTGGCACTGAGCGTCAACCCGCAGAATGCGTCCTATCGACTCCTGTCCGAGGGCGAGGGCTTCGCCGTCAGCGTGTTGAAGCAGGGTCAACTCGACCTGGCTCGGCGGTTCGGCACCCACTCCGGCCGGGAGAAGGACAAGCTCGCAGGGGTCCGCTGGCGCCCGGGCCGCACCGGCGCGCCGATGCTGGAGGATGCGCTCGCCTGGCTCGAGTGCGCGCCCGCCGGCCGCATGCCGAGCGGAGACCATGACCTGGTGCTGGGCCGCGTCCTGGGCGGGCAGGTCCTCGACCCGGGTGCGAGGCCGCTCTGCTACGCCGATACCGGTGACATGGACGGGAGCAGCGCGCTGTTTCCCGCGCGGTTCTAGTGCGGTCCGGCGCCGGCCGGGGCAGCCGGCCGTCCCGGGAGGAGGTCGCGGCCGCAGCCGACCGAACGGTGCCGGATCTCATCGCTCCCGGGCTGGCCGTGCTCTTCTGCGGAATCAACCCGGGGCTTTACTCCGGCGCGACGGGCCACCACTTCGCCCGTCCGGGAAACCGGTTCTGGCCGGCGCTGCATGCGAGCGGCTTCACCGATCGCGTGCTCCAGCCGTGGGAGGAGCGCCGCCTGCTCGAGCACGCCCTCGGCATCACCAATCTCGTCGCCCGCGCCACGGCGAGCGCCGCCGAGCTGAGCCCGCACGAGCTGCGCACCGGTCGGGCGCGGCTGGCGCGCAAGGTGCGCCGCTATCAGCCGGCGTGCGTGTCCATCCTGGGCATCGGCGCCTATCGCTCCGCGTTCGGCCGGGCCGGCGCGGTGGTGGGCCGCCAGCCCGAGTCGCTGGGCCCGGCGGCTCTCTGGGTGCTGCCCAATCCCAGCGGACTGAATGCGAACCATCAGCTCGCGGATCTGGCGGAGGCGTTCGGAGCGCTGCGACGCTTCGTGGCGCGACGCCGCTGATCGGCGAGATCGTCCTCATCCCCACGATGGAGGTGTTATGCCAGGAGCGAAGCTGGTCGTTCTCTACCCGACGCCGCGCGACCCGGCGACGTTCGAACGGTTGTACCGCGAAGAGCATTCTCCCATGGTGACGCCGGCGAACTTCAAGGGCATGACCAAGTTCGTCGCCTCGAGAATCACGGGCACGGCCGATGGCGGTCCGGCGCCGTACTCCCGGATTGCCGAGCTGCACTTTCCCTCGTTGCAGGCACTGCAGGCTGCGGCTTCCGGCGAGCCGGCGGGACGCGCGGTGGCTCACGCCATCTCGATTTCCAGCGGGGGACCGCCCGTCTTCCTGATCGCGGACGAGGAGACGACGACCTTCTGAGCGGGAGCGTCCGGAGGCTCGTCGAGCCGCTGGCAGGGCTTCGCGTGTGGACCATCGGGCATTCGACCCGCACCGAGGCCGAGTTTCTCGCGCTGCTGGCGGAGCACGAGATCGAGGCGGTGGCCGATGTGCGGCGCTACCCCGGCTCGCGCCGGCTGCCGCAATTCGGGCGCGACCGGCTCGCCGCGGCCCTCGACGCGCATGGGCTGGCGTACCGGTGGCTCCCGGAGCTCGGCGGGCGCCGCCGCCCCGCGCCCGATTCCGCCAGCACCGCCTGGCGCAACGCCGGCTTTCGGGGCTACGCTGACTACCTGCTGACCGAGCCCTTTGCCGACGGCCTGACCGAACTGGTGAGCATGGCCTTTGGGCTCCGGACCGCGATCATGTGCGCGGAGGCGCTGTGGTGGCGTTGTCACCGCGGCCTCATCGCCGATGTCCTCCGGTGGAGTGGGGGCGAGGTCTGGCATATCCTGGGACCGGGCACGACCGCGTTGCACCCCTACACTTCGGCAGCCTCGATCCGCCGGGGCCGCCTGAGCTACGCCTCGGCAGTGCCCGAGCCGGACAGGAATCCATGACCGTGCCCGCGTGGGACGAGCAGGAGCGGGGCCGCGTAGCCGAGCGGGTGCGGGCCACCCTCCTCCAGGCCGCGCTCGAGGCCTACGAGGATGCCGCGCTCCGGGGGCTATGCTGCGAGGGCGCCTGGGAAGTCGCCGTGGGGACCATGCGGGATCTCGATCTCCGCCAGGTGCCCGGAGTGGTTCGCGAGCCGGACGCATAGGCCGACCGCTGGCGCGCGCGCTTCGGCTGGTTCACTCTTCCAGGGGGGCGGCGCGGAGCTGCCCGGCATCGAGGAGGGTCTCATGGCTCAGTGTGAAGTCTGCGGCAACGACTACTATCTGTCTTTCCAGGTCGTCGCGGCGGGCCAGACGCATACGTTCGACAGCTTCGAGTGCGCCATCCACCGGCTCGCACCCATTTGCGCCCACTGTGGCTGCAAGATCCTGGGACACGGGATCGAGGCCAACAACACCTTCTACTGTTGCGCGCACTGCGCGCGGCACGAGGGTGTCACCGCCGTCGCGGACCACGCCTGATCGGTGGGCGACCTGCGGATCGTCTCCCTGCGGGTCGGCCGGCCGAAGACCTACGTGATTCCCGGCGCCGAGGACCCCGCGCACGAGGTCTTCACGAGCGCCATCGGGAAGGCGCCGGTGGCTGGACCGGTCTGGCTCGACAGACAGGGACTGGCGGGTGACGAGGTCGCCGACCATCGAGCCCACGGCGGACCGGAACAGGCGGTGCTCGCCTATGCGGCGAGCCACTACCCCCGCTGGTGCGCGGAGTGGGGCCGGGCCGAGGTGCCGATCGGCAGCTTCGGCGAGAACCTGACCGTCGTGGGTGCGGATGAGGAGAGCGTGTGCCTCGGAGACCAGTGGGCGATCGGCGATGCGCTCCTCGAGGTCAGCAAGCCCCGGAGTCCCTGCAATCGCGTGGCGTGGCACAACCGGCGAGACGACCTGATGCAGCGCATCCGCGCCACCGGCCGGTCCGGTTGGTACCTGCGGGTGCTGACGCCGGGGGCGCTCGAGGTGGGCGCGCCGATCGTGCTCGCGGCTCGTAGCCATCCCGGGCTGACGGTGCGCCGGGCCGCGGCGGCCATGGCCAACCGCGAGCGCGAGCCGCGCGAGGCGATCGTCCTGCTCAACTGCCCCGCGCTCGCCGCCGACTGGCGGTACCGCCTCGCGAAGGAGGGGTTTCGCCGGGACCGACTCCCGGAAAATCCATGACCCAGCACCACCAGAACAGGAGACCGATCCATGCAGCTCGTACTCGACGACCGGGAGACCGTCACGCTCCGCGAGCTCCTCGAGGCCTACCTGCCCGAGCTCCAGCGCGAGATCGCACGGACCGAGCAGCACGATCTGCGACACGTCCTCGTGCGCCGGCAGGAGCTCGGGGAGCGTCTCCTGGACCAGCTCCGGCGTGGCGCGGCCTAGGCCGCCGCTCATGAGCTGGGAGAGCGCATGGGCCGAGGCCGCGGCGGCCCGCCAGTTCGTCGAGCGCCTCTCGCGGCGGTCGAGCGGCGAGCTGCGCCCGGCCGTTCCGCCGACGCCCGATCGTGATCCGTACCTGAGTGCCTGGAACAACGTCGCGGCGGCGCTCGGCAACGCTCCCGAGCCCGACCGGGAAAGGCTCCGTGGGCTGCTCGAGGAGCTCGATGCCCAACTCGCATCACTCCGCCTGCCGCCAACCATGCTGGAGGCGGCACAGCGCGCCGTCCGGGCGCTGCTCGCGCGCCGCTGGTTGCTGACGGACGAGAGCCTCACGTTCGTCTACGAGCCGTTCGAGAGCCTGGTGCCGCTCAGCTCGCTCGGCGACTGAGGGGTAAACCTCATCAGGCAGGCCGGCCCCTTTCCGCCCGCTGCTGGCGCCGCTAGGCTGAAGGGCGCTCCCGATCGCGTACCGCAAGCCTCACAATGCTCCGAGGAGGTCATGGCGTGTCGCACAGCGTGCAGGACGAGCTCTCCAGCATGCGGACCATTCTGCAGGGACTGGAGGCCCGGCTGGAGCGAGGAGAGGTGGCCCCGGAAGGTCTGCCGGAGTTCAAGAGCGTCGTGGACGACATCAGGCTTCGCGTCTGGAGTCTGCTGAGCGCCGCCGGCACCGAGGAGCCACGCGCCGTGGCCGAGCGCTTCCGGCTTCGTCGCGCCGCCGAAATGTGTCGGGCGCTCACGACCGAGCTGAGCACGGGTGCCGTGGGGGCAGGGTACCCGGAGTGGCCCGAGGTTCAGCAGGCCGCCGCCCGGCTCCAGGCCACCATCGCCGTGCATACGGGACAGGCGGCCTGAGCCCACCGGTCATCCGGCGCGCCGTTTCCCGGGATGGCGCTCGCCTCGCGGAGCTCAGCGAAGTCCTGGGCTATCCGGTCGCCCCGGAGATGATGGGCGCTCGGCTCGAGCGGTTGCTGCGCCGCGCGGACGACCTCCTCCTGGTAGCCGAGGTGCCGCCCCGCGGGATCGTCGGTTGGCTGCACGCTGCCGAGCAGGAGCTGCTGGAGGCCGGCCGGCGCTGTGAGATCCTCGGGCTGGTCGTGGATGCGGAGTACCGAGGCCAGGGGCTGGGACGCCTGCTCGTGGACGCGGCCGAAGGCTGGGCGAAGGCACGCGGCCTGGGGCTGATGGCCGTCCGCAGCAATGTGGCACGGTCCGAGTCCCACCCCTTCTATGAACGCCTCGGCTACGCGAGGGTCAAGACGCAGCACGCCTACCGGAAGCACTTGCCGGGGTCGGCGGCGTGACGGGCGAGCGGCCCCGCGAGCCGAGCTGGCTCACCAGCGTGGAGATGCTCGGGACGACGGTGGTCGTACTGCTGATCGGAGGCATGGTGCTCTGGTACAGCGCGGCCGCGCGGGAGCCGCGGCTGGTGTTCACCATCGGCAGCGGGCTGCTGGCGTACACGTGCGGCGTGGTGGCCTTCGGCCGCCGCGCGGCGCATGTCGTGCTGTGGCCGTTCGCGCTGGCGGGACTATGCGCCGGCGTCGTCATGGAGCTCGCCGCCGCCGAATGGCTGCTGACCCGCGAGACGGGCGCCGCGGCGCTGACCGGAATCACGATCGGGGCGGCACATTGGTCGGCGCTGCGGGTATGGCTGCGGCTTGGCCGGAGCGGTGCCGTCTGAGTGAGGCGCAGGATCGTGGGCTATCATCAGGACGACGAGCGACATTGGGTCGCCGAGTTGGAGTGCGGCCACACCCAGCATGTGCGACACGATCCTCCGTGGCAGGTCCGCCCCTGGGTCGTGTCCCCCGAGGGCCGAGCCGGCCGGCTCGGCACGACGCTCGAGTGCCGGCGGTGCGAGGAGGGCACGTGATACGTCTGGTCGCGGCGGCCGTGCTGTTCGGACTCGTCTCGTGCCGGCCCGCCGGCGACCAGGCCATAGCGCGCCGAGCGGCGGCACGTGACGACCCCGCCTACGCCGGCGTTCAGGCCCGTGGCGAAGTAGCCATGGGTGTCGACCAGTACACCTCCAGCCACGTGTTCGAGCCTCTGCCCGACGGCGGCCGGATCGCGCTGGAGCGGGACACCGACGATACCGCGGGGATTACACGCATCCGCGGGCACATGGAGCAGATTGCACGGCGATTCGCCGATGGCGACTTCCAACTGCCCGGCTTCGTGCACGCCCGCGCCGTGCCGGGCACGGGCGTCATGAGCGCCCGGCGCGATCTCATCACCTATACGGTCGAGTCGCTTCCGCGCGGCGGCGCCGTTCGAGTCCGCAGCGGCGACCCTGAGGCGGTGCGCGCCATCCACGCGTTCCTGGCCTTTCAGCGTGAGGATCATCATGCGGCGGCCCATCACGGCCAGTGACCGGCGCGCTCCCGGCGGGGTGAAGCTCGCGGCCGCCCTCTTCGGGCTCTACGGCGTGAGCGCCTTTCTCAACGCGGTCGTGGTGCTCCGGAGCGGGGGATGGGGTTCGCCGCGGGGATCGGTGCCGGTGCTGATCCAGGTGATCGGCGCCGGCATCGTCGCGTGGGGGCTGCTCCGCGGGCGTCGCTGGGCCTGGTGGCTCGGGTTGGTGGTGGGAGTGTTCTGGCTCGCGGCCGGCGCCCTCACGACGCTCGTGGTGCAGCGGGACGATCTCTACTGGCTTCCGCCCAGCGGCTTCCAGCTCGTGCTCGCGGCCTCGCTCGTGTGTCTGGGAGCCGCCGTGGCCCTGCTGCTCACGCCGGGAGTGCGGGCCGTGTTCCGTCGGCCCGCGGTCTGAGCGGCGGCTTGCCCGACTTCCGGGCCTGGTGGATGCTGTTCGTCTTCTTCGCGGTCCTGTGCGTGCTGGTCCTGCAGCATGGGTACCGCCGCTGGCGGCGCATTCGCGAGCTGCTGCCGCCCGGTGGTCGGTCGGGGTCGGACCGACTGGCCCGCCGCTGGCGGCTCGAAGGCTGGCGCCTCGCGTGCATGGCCGCGAGTCTGGTGGTGATGACCGCGCTGGTGTTCGCGGGCGTCATGGGCGCGTCGCGCGGGCTCCTGCTCGCGCTTCGCTTCCTCGCCGTCGCGGGCGTGCTCGCGGTGGTCGTGCTGAGTCTGCGGCGCTGACCGGTCGGCGCGACGCGGGCTTCCCTGGGAGTCACCGATGCTGCTCTGGGTCTTCGGTTTCAGTGTCGTGAGCCTCGCCTTTGCGCTGCTCGCGCTCCGCGCGTGGCGAGGAGAGACGGTGACGGGTGCCGCGCCGGCGGAGCGCCGTCCCTGGCGCGGCAGGCTCATCCTGACCGGGATCTCCCTGCTCTCGCTCGCCGCTGTGTGGCTCGCGGCCGACTCGCTCGGCTGGCAGCGGGATCGGGCGCTGTGGGTAGGTCTGGGAGCACTCCTCGGGCTCTCGACGGTGATCCGGCCATGGTGGTTCTGGGAGGACTACAAGGCGCGCTGGCTTCGCGGGCTGATCGGCGACGAGGCCACCGCGTTTCTGTATCTGCTCCTGTCGGCCGTGATGGTTTGGGTTGGACTGTTCACCGACTGGCACTTCGGTCGCCAATAGGAAAAGCAACGTGATGCACTACCTGCTCTTCTACGACCTGGTGGACGACTACGTGTCGCTCCGCGAGCCGCACCGCGCGGCTCACCTGGCGCACGCGCGGTCCTTCGCCGAGCGCGGCGAGCTCGTCCTGGGCGGCGCGCTCCAGGAGCCGGTCGACGCGGCGGTGCTGCTCTTCCAGGGAGAGAGTCCCGCCGCTGCCGAGCTGTTCGCGGCCGGGGACCCGTACGTCCGGCATGGCCTGGTGCGGCGCTGGCGGGTGCGGCCCTGGGTGACGGTGGCCGGGCCGCTCGCCGCGGTGCCGCTTCCACCCGGGGATCCAGGCGCGTGACGACGGACACCCTCCGGCTGACCTACATCGGCGGGCCGACGGCGCTGCTGGCCCTGGGCGGGCTGCGCCTCCTGACGGATCCCACCTTCGACGCCGCGGGCAGCGAATATCCCGCGCCCAGCTACGTGCTGCGGAAGACGCGCGGGCCGGCACGGCCGGCCGAATCGCTCGGGCCGGTGGACGCGGTGCTCCTGAGCCACGACCACCATGCGGACAACCTCGACGTCGCGGGCCGCCGCGTGGTCGAGGGCGCCCCCGTGGTGCTCACCACGACGGAGAGCGCCCGGCGCCTGGGAGGGAAGGCCATCGGCGATCGTGGGCCAGTGATCGGCTTCGCGCTGGTCTTGGCCGATCGGCCGGACCACGCGGTCTGTGTCTCGGGCGATACCGTGTGGTACGAGGGGGTCGCCGAGGTCGGACGGCGGTTTGCCGTCGACCTGGCAGTGCTCTTCACCGGCGCGGCCCGCGTCAGGGAGGTAGGTCCCGCGATGCTCACCCTGAGTGCGGCGGAGGCGGTCGCCGCGGCTCGGGCATTCAGTGACGCGATCGTGGTGCCCCTCCACTTCGAGGGCTGGGCACACTACTCCGAATCCGGCGCGGAGCTCGAGCGGGCGTTCGCGGAGGCCGGCATGTCGGAGCGGCTGCGCCCACCCGTGCCGGGCGCGCCGCTCGTACTGCCGCTCGGCTGACTCGCTCGCGCATGCCCATCCGGGTCGAGCTGCGCCCACCGAGACCGGCCGACGAAGACGCGTGGTGCGCACTCGTCGGGGTCAGCCGGAGGGCCTTCACCGGCTGGGTCGGGACCGAGGGCACGCCCGTGGCCTTCGCGAAGTACCTGGAACGGAGCCGCTCGCCGGCGGCGGCCTGCCGGCTCATCTGGCGCCGCGAGGACGACGCGCTCCTCGGCGCCGTCAATCTCACCGAGATCGTGCGCGGCGTATTCCAGAGCGGCTATCTGGGCTACTACATCGGCGCCCCGTTCCAGGGCCAGGGCTACATGACGGAGGGATTGCGGCTGATGCTCCGGCTCGCCTTCGGCGGTTTGCGGCTGCATCGCGTCGAGGCCAACGTGCAGCCGGGCAACGCGGCGTCGCTCGCGCTCGTTCGGCGGGCCGGCTTCCGCCGCGAGGGATGTTCGCCCCGCTATCTGAAGGTGGCGGGCCGTTGGCGGGACCACGAGCACTGGGCCCTCCTGTCCGAGGACTGGCGCGTCCAGGGGCGGCATCACCGGCCATGATTGCATCCGACGCTCACCTCGGGCGGTGTGCGCAGGGTCTGCAGTACGACGCAGTACCGCTCTGTCAGCTTGAGCAGGCTGGCGAGCTGCTCCTCGCCGGCCTCGGTGTCGAGCGCGAAGTCGAGTCGGATCGCGCGGAATCCGACGGGCACCTCCTTGCTCACGCCGAGCGTCCCGCGAAAGTCGAGCTCACCCTCCGCCCGCACCTCCCCGCCGCGGATCGGGATCCCGAGCGCGGTCGCCACAGCCCGCAGCGTCACGCCGGCACACGCGACGAGCGCCTGCAGCAGCAGGTCGCCCGAGCACGCGAGCTGTCCGGTCCCGCCGGTGGCGGGATGCAGCCCCGCCTCCACCATCGCTCGACCGGTGTCGACGTGGCAGCTCACGGCCGTCTCATCAAGCCGAGCGGCGGCGCGCAGCGTCACCACCGCCCTCTCCGGCTCACGCCGGTATTGTTCCTTCAGGGGATTCTGCAGGGCACGCAACTCGTCGGCACGCACGTCCAGGGCTCCGGTCCGGGGATGCCGAACGCTAGGCCGGTCCCGCGCGCCGGCCAAGGCCGCGGGATCGCGGGGCAGGGGACCGGGCCCGAGCTACGGCCGTACCTTCGGGACGACGGTCGAGTCTACGACCGCCCGGGGTCCGGGCGTCGTAGCGCCCCGCGCCAACGCGTAAATGATCAGGGCGATCACGATCAGGATCAGGACGCCGACACCATAGCGGAACAGGCCGCGCGGAGCGTCGCGGTTCGCCATATTCACCCCCAGGAAAGTTGTCTGCGCCCACCAGGGGCGGCTGCGCACAGCATACGTCATCCGCCGTGGTCTACCGTAACGACCGTCACCTTCCTGGAGAAGCCGATGTGCCGGCCTCCTCACGCCCGGTGAGCGCCGGGTGAACGACATCGGGCCCACGCCGCTCGAGGCGCGCGACGCCGCCGAGGTACACGCCCTCATCGTGGCGAACCGGGCACATCTCGACCGCTGGCTCCGCTGGTCGGCTTCCATCCGGACGCTGGCCGATGTCGAGGCGATGATCGCGCGGTTCCAGCGCAAGCTCGCCGCCGCAGACGGCTTCCACTGCGGCATCCGGGTCGGGGGCGCACTCGCGGGCGGGGTGGTCTGCTGGTACATCAACCGCGAGAACCGGAACGCCGAGGTAGGCTACTGGCTGGGGGCAGACTTCACCGGCCGCGGCCTCGCCACAGAAGCCGCGCGCTGGGCGGTGGCGCGCCTCTTTACCGCGGAGCGGCTGCATCGCATCGAGCTCCAGTGTGCCGTGCGGAACGCCGCCAGCCGGGCCGTGGCCCGGCGGCTGGGTTTTCAGGAGGAAGGCCTCCGTCGGGAGTCGCACTGGATCACCGACCGTTTCGTGGATCACGTCATCTATGGAATCCTGGACCGGGAGTGGACTGCATGAACGAAGAAATGACCTCCACGGCGTTTACTCTCGACGGCTATCACGTCGTGCAGTCGCTTGGGGTGGTGCGCGGCGTCACTGTGCGTTCCCGCTCCGTGCTCGGCACCATCGGCGCCAAGGTCGAAACGCTCATCG
>JAICLE010000107.1 GCA_025927545.1 Gemmatimonadales bacterium | reverse complement strand
GGCGCGGGGTACGACCTGCCGCTCATCGCCGCGGCTGCGGCGGCGGTCTCGATCCCGGTGATCGCCTCGGGCGGCGCGGGCGGCCTGGAGCACCTGGCCGAGGCGCTCGAGGCCGGCGCACACGGCGTCCTGGCCGCCACGATCTTCCACTTCCAGGGTTCCACCCTGCCCGAAGCGCGGGCGTACCTCCGCGAGCGCGGATACCCGGTGCGCCCATGACGTGTCGCAGCGCGGTCTGGCTCATCGTCGCAGCCGCCGGGCTGCCGCTGGTTCCCCGGTCCGGCTCCGCCGGCGCGCCCTGCGTCCGGCTCACGCGGGCGGGCACGCAGGTGCAGGGCGACGTGCGGATCTGCCCCGGGCACTACCGGGTGCCCGACCCCGGAGAGCGCGGCGTGCTCATCGCAGCCGCGTCCGGCACGCGGGTGGACCTGACCGGCGTCACCATCGAGAGCGGCGACTCGGTGCCGGAACGGTACGCCGGCGTCGGGGTGGCGAGCCGCGGGGTGGACGGCGTGACGGTGCTCGGCGGCGTGGTGCGCGGCTATCGCTACGGGGTGCGGCTCGAGGGTGGGCGCAACCACCGGCTCGCCGGCATCGACGTCTCCGGGAGCCGCAGGCAGGCGCTCCGCTCCACGGCCGAGCGCACCGACACCAGCGACCGGCTCGACCCGGCGCGGCCGGAGATCTTCGACCAGTACGGCGCCGGCATCCTGATCCGCGGCACGGCCGGGGCGAGCGTCACGGGGATCATCGCCCACGGCGGGCAGAACGGGATCGCACTGGATGACGCGAGCACGAGCCACGTGGTCGACAACGATCTCTCCGGGAACAGTGGCTGGGCCATTCATCTGTTCCGGTCCAGCCACAACGCGATCCTCCGGAACCAGGCCGGGGCCACGCGCCGGTGCCCGGCGCCAGGCGCGGACTGCGGGGCCGCGGCGGTGCTGCTGCGCCAGGGGAGCGACTCGAACATCGTCTCGGAAAACGACCTGACCGGCTCGAGCATCGGCGTGCTGATCACCGGCGCGCGCCCGCTTACCCGTCCCTCGGTGGGCAATCTGGTCTACCGGAACGACGCGTCGTTCGCATCCGTGGCCGCGTTTGCCGCACGCGTCACCTGGCACGTGACCTTCCTCGAGAACCGCGCCGACAGCGCCCTGACAGGCTTCCAGCTGGTACGGCTCGCCGGCGGCGTGGTCCGGGGCAATACCGTGATCGGCGCGGGCCGCGCGGCCATCGAGGTCATCCATGGCGGGGACACGCGGCTCGAAGCCAACGTGCTGCTCGGCGCCCCCGTCGGCATCCGGATCACGTCGGCCGACAGCGGCGTGCCGCCGAGCCGCGGGTTCCGGATCGACGACAACATGCTGAGCGGCGTCCAGCGGGGGGTGGTGCTCCGCGGCGTCATCGAGAGCCGGGTGCGCGGCAACGTGTTCGATGGCGTGGGCGACGGGCTGGTGGTGGACGGCGCCGGACACGGGACCGAAGTCTCCGGCAACGTCTTTCTCCGGGCCAGCGGCTGGTTCATCGACGCGCCGGATCTCATGGCGGGCGGGAACTACTGGGCCACGCCGGATCCCGCGCGCGCGACGGCGCGGGTGCGCGGCCGGATCAGCCTGCTGCCCTGGAAGCCGGCGAGCGCGGCGGGCTACTAGCGAGCACCCGCGACGCGAGGCCGTGGAGCTCGCGCACGTTGAGCGGCTTGCGCGCGCGGAACACGGAGCGGCCGGGAAGCGGATCGGGCGGCTCGGTCTCGCCGGCGTAGGTGAGGACCAGCCGATCTACCGCCGCCGGCGCGGCCGCCGCCAGCGCGTGCACGAAGAGCTCCGATGCCGACGCCGTCGTGCCGGCGTCTGCGATCACGAGATCGAACTCGCGGGCCGCCGCCAGCCGGAGCCCCTGCTCCCCCGTTCGCGCCACCTCCACCTCCATCCCCTCCGGCGAAAGCAGGGCGTTGACCAGCCGGTGCACCCCCGGGTCGGCGTCCACCACCAGCACACGCCGCCCGCGCCGGTCCTGCTCCCGAGCCGGCTCCAGCGCGCTCTCGAGCGCATTCGCGGGGGCATCGTGAGGCGGCAGCACGATCCGGAACTCCGCGCCGCCCTCCGCGGGCGGCTCGTAGCTCAGCACTCCACCGTGGGACTGGATCAGGCCGTAGCTCAGCGACAGCCCCAGGCCGGTGCCCTGGCCCGGCCCCTTGGTCGTGAAGAACGGGGTAAACAGCGACGACGCATGCTGCGGCGACACTCCCGGTCCCGTGTCTCGCACGGAGAGCACCGCCTGGCCGTCGTGGCGCGCCGTGGTGATGCTGATCCGGCGCGGCCGGCCCGCGGGCAGCAGGCTCACGGCCTGCACGGCGTTGGTCACCAGGTTGAGCAGCACCTGCTGCAGCTCGTAGCGGTCGCCGAGGACCACGACCGGCTCGGGGTGGAGCGCCGAATCCAGCTCGATCCCGTGGAGCTGCAGCTCGTAGATGATGAGCAGCGAGGTGCGACTGGCGACCTCGTTCAGGTCCACCGGCGCCTTCTCCGGTGCGCCTTTCCTGGCGAATGTCAGCAGGTTCCGGACGATCCGCCCGGCGCGCTCCGCCTGGTCATGGATCACGCGCAGGTGGTCGCGCGGGAAATCCGGCTGCAGCCCGCGCTCGAGGAGCAGCTCGGTGAGGCCGGCGATCGAGGTGAGCGGATTGTTCAGCTCGTGGGCGACGCCCGAGACGAGCTGGCCGATCGACGCCATCTTGTCGTTCTGGATGAGCTGCGCCTCCATGGTACGCTGCTCGGTCACGTCCTCGACGAGCATCACCACCGCGCCGGGGCCGGCCCGCCCGGCGAGCGGGGCGGCGGCAAGGCGCAGCACCCGCCCGCTCCGCTCCAGCCGGACCACCATGGGCGCCGTCCGCTCCCCGCGGCGGGCCGCCTCCATCAGCTCCGCCACCGCTTCGGCGGTGCCCGGCAGCAGCTCGCTCAGGCGGCGCCCGACCAGCTCCGCCTCGGGCAGCTCCGCCAGCGCGGCGAGCGCCCGGTTGGCCCGCAGCACGGCGTCGCCCGGGCCCACCACCGCGATGCCCTCGGCCAGCGCGTTGAACGCGGTCTCCCACTCCTCCTTGCTCCGCCGCACCATCTCGTAGAGCCGGCTGTTGGCCAGCACCACCGAGGCATTGGTGGCCACGGTCGAGAGCAGCCAGAGGTCCTCCGTGGTGAACGGGCCGCCCTGCCGGTCGGCGACGGCGAGCGCGCCCATCGTCACGCCCTGCGAGCGGAGCGGCGCCACCGCGGCCGAGCGGACCGTGAGCCCGCCGAACAGGTTCACCGACGGGATGGCGACCCCCTGCACGACCTCGATCCGCTCGCGCTGCATAGCGAACCGGACCAATGCCGTTTCGGTGTCCTCGGTGACCTGTCCGAGCAGCGGCTCGAGTGTGCCGGAGGCTCCCGCGACCCGCAGCCGCCGGCCGTGCTCGTCGTCGGTCAGCACCACGATGGCGCCGTCGGCCTGCAGGAAGCGGCCGGCGTACTTGACCACCTGCTCCACGATGCGGTCGAGCTGGATTGATTCGGAGAGGACGTAGCTCAGCTCCTGGAGCGAGAAGAGCTCGCTGATGCGACGGTCGAGCTGGCTGGCGAGCTGCTCGCACTTGCCCTCCGACTCGCGCACCCGTCGGCGGCCGCGGGCGATCGCGACCCAGAAGCTGCCCGAGATGCTGACGACAGCCACCACCGCCAGCCACCAGATGCGGTCGTTGGCCAGCCACGCCACGCCGCCGAGAATCGTCGCCGCGGCGGCATGGAGCGGCACCTCCCACTCCCTCCGCCAGACCGCGAGCAGCAGCACCAGCCCCGCCGCGATCCCCAGCGCGATGGTGACAAGGCCCGGAAGCCCGCCCAGCAGCGCACCGATCAGGGCGCTCGCGAGGAGCGCCCACGCCACGAGGGCTGACGGAAACGTGTACCAGCGCTCGCGCGGCCGGATCAGGTCATCCCTCCCTGGTGTGGTGCTGAACGACGCGCTCGGTCACGTACGCCTCCGGCGGCGCGTCGGGCTTCACCCGGATGGACTTGGCCGGGATACCGACGTTCACGTGATAGGGCCGCACGTTCTTGGTGGCCACCGCCACCGCGCCCACCATGCCGCTCCGCCCCACGCGCACGCCGGCCAGCACGGTCGCGTGGTAGGTAATGCGCACGTCATCCTCGATCACCGTGCGCGCGTTGGTCACCTCTTTCTGGTCCACGATGCTGTGGGTGTGGCTGTAGACGTTCGCGTAGTCGGAGATGCTCACCCGATTCCCCAGCGTGATGCCACCGCGATCGTCGAGCAGCACGTGACGGTGGACGACGCAGTCATCGCCCACCTCCAGGTTGTAGCCATAGGAGAACTCCACGAACTGGAACGCCTTGAAGTTCCGGCCGCAGCGTGCGAACAGATGATGCGCCAGAATGCGGCGGAAGCGCACGCCGAGGTGCACGTTCCCGCCGCCGAGCGGGGAACGGTCGAAGCTCTGCCAGAGCCAGTGGAGCGGCTTGACCCGGGCATACCGCTCGGCGTCGACGTCGGCGTAGTACTCGGGCTCGAGGGTGACGTTTCGTGGGTCGAGACTCAGGAGGGCGGCACGGGTGCCGGCCGGTGTGGCGGGGTCCTCGATCAAGCCGTCGTAGTCGCCCAGGCCCGGGTACCAGATCTCGAACAGGAGGTCGCGTGTGAAGCGGTACCAGTCGGCGCCGGGCGCCGCCAGCCGGGCTTCGACCTGCTCGAGCCAGCCGTCGAAAAACCGGTCGGAGGCGTCGGGCAGGCCGACCGTGCGGAGGGGAAGATACGCCATCGAGAGCCTCGCGGGCGTCAGAAACCGAGGGGGGCGGCACGCGTGCGTTCCCAATGATCGCCGGAGCGCATGGTTGACACCAGGGCTAATGGGGAATAAAGTGGTAGGGATAGGGTTGAAAACAATTCTCAACTAGTGTTCGTGAAAAGGCCCCATGCGCCCATCGCCGCTGACGCTCGCTGCCCTCACGCTCTCCCTCTTCCCCTTCACCACCGCCCGCTCCGTCCAGGCCCAGGCCCAGGAGGAGGAGCACACGACGATCGGCGGGTACGGCGAGGTTCACTACACCAACCCCACCGGCGCCGATACCCCCGGTGAGGTGAATGTCCGCCGCTTCGTGGTGTATCTCGCGCATAGCTTCAACGAGCGCATCGCGTTCCGCTCGGAGCTCGAGGTGGAGGACACCAAGGTCGAAGGCGGTGAGTCGGGGGGTGAAGTCGCGCTCGAGCAGCTTTACCTCGACTACACCTTGTCGCCCGCCGCGATCATCCGGGCCGGGCTGGTGCTCCCGCCGATCGGCATCATCAACGAGACCCACGAGCCGCCGACTTTCAATGGCGTCGAGCGGCCATCGTTCGACCAGAACGTCATCCCGAGCACGTGGCGGGATATCGGCGTCGGACTGGTGGGCACCTTGCCCGGCTCTTCCGGCCTCAACTACCGCGTGTTCCTGCTGGATGGTCTGGTCGCGAGCGGGTTTTCGGCCGGCGCGGGTATCCGGGGCGGTCGCCAGGAAGGCAAGGAGGCGAGCTTCGCGAATCCGTCGCTCACCGGCAGGCTCGAGTGGGCAGGCCCGGGGCTTCGCATCGGCGGCTCGTTCTGGTACGGCGGCAGCGCCAACCAGGATCCGGCGCTTGGCACCGGCACGTTCGACAACGCCGTCGCCCTTGTCTCCGCCGACGCGCGATACGACACCGGCCCCTTTATGTTCCGGGGCGTCGTCGCCAACGTGAGCATCGCCGACGCCGAGGCGATCGACGCGACCTACGGTACTGCCGTGGGTAGCCGGATCGCGGGGGGCTATGTCGAGGGGGCGTACAATGTGCTCGCGACCCTGGCGCCGGCCACGGCGCAGCAGCTCAACGCGTTCGTGCGCTACGAGCGCTACAACACGCAGGCGGGCGTCCCGGCCGGCGTGACGCGCGACGATGCGCTGGCGCGGCGGATCACCACCTTCGGCCTGTCCTACAAGCCGGTTTACAACGTGGTGTTCAAGGGCGACTACCAACTCCGCCGGAACCGCGCGGGCGTGGGCCAGGACGAGCAGCTCAGCCTGGGGGTGGGGTATCAGTTCTAGCGGCGTCCCGATCCCGCTTCACCTGTCACTGTTGCGAGCGCTGCTGCTGCAGGCGGCGCTCGCCCTTGGCGCCGCCGTCACGCCCGGCGCGGCACAGTCCCCCCCTCCGGCCAAGCTCGCCCAGTCGATCGAGCGCATCTACGGCGCGGGCGCTCGGGTGGACACCGTCCACGTGGACTCCGCGGAGGTTTATCGCATTTCCCGGGGCGGCATCCTGCTCGGCTTCGCCGCGGTGCGAAACGTGACGGGCAAGGATCAGCCGATCACCTACCTCGTGGCCACCGACTCGGCCGACGCGCTCCGTGACATCGACATCCTGGTGTACCGCGAGCCCCGCGGTGGGGAGGTGGCGTACGAGGCCTGGCGGAAGCAGTTCCGCGGCAAGACGAGCGCCGCTCCGCTGCAGGTAGGGAAGGACATCCGGAACGTGTCCGGCGCCACCATCAGCGCAAATGCCGTGACCCGCGGCGTGCGCCGCACGGTGGCCGACCTCACGGCCTGGCACGCGGCCGGGAAGCTCAAGTGACGGCGGCGGGCGGGCTCACCTGGCGCCGGGCGCCGCCGCCGCTGCGCGCGCTGGGCCGGTGGATCACGATCATCCAGCTCGTGGGCTACACCACCTCGCTCCTGTTCGTGCACCACACCACGGGGATGACTCCGCCGGGAATCGCGAGCCACTACCGCGGCGCGGACTCGATGGCCGCGACCGATGCGCCGATGGAGTTCCCCAAGTCGTACGCGGAGATGCTCACCATCACCCATACGCACCTCCTCTCCATGGCGGCGATCTTCGTCTTCAGCGGCGCGGCCCTCGCGCTCTGCGAGCGGCCGGGGGAGCGCGCTCGGCGGCTGCTCATCGCGGAACCGTTCGTCGCCCTGCTGGTCTCGTTCGCATCCATGTGGCTGATGCGCTACGTGGACGCGCGCTTCAGTTGGCTGCTCGCGCTCTCGAGCGGGATCATGGCGCTCACGTTCTACGCGCAGTCGTTCTTCGTGTTGCGCGAGCTGGCCCGGCCGGCGGAGCGGGCGTGAACCGGCGTGACTTCCTGGGAGTGATGGGGGCGGGCCTCGCGGGCGTGGGCGGCGCCCCCTGGCGCGCGCCCCTCGCCGGCGGCGACGTGTTCGTCGAGCGCTGGTCCTGGGCGATGGGCCAGCCGGTGCACCTGCAGCTGTTCGCCGCTTCGGAGGCGGCGGGTTACGAGGTGGCCCAGGCGGCGCTGGCCGAGCTCAGGCGGGTCGAGGCCGCGCTCTCCCGGTTCGACGAGGCCAGCGACCTCTCGGAGCTGAACCGGCGGGCCGGCCGCGGTGCGATGGCCGTCGGACCAGACCTCGCAGCGGCGCTCGGGGCCGCCGTGCGGGTCCAGCGGATCACCGGCGGTGCCTTCAACCCGGCGGTCGAGCCGCTCATGCGGGCCTGGGGCTTCCACGCGCCCCGCACGAGTGAGCCTACCCGGACCGAGCTGGCGGAGGCGGAGGCGGCGGTGCGCGCCGCGGGGATCGAGCTGCACGGGACGCAGGTCGCGCTCCGGGGGGCAGGCACGCGGCTCGATCTGGGCGGGATCGGCGTAGGCTACGGGCTCGACCGCGCGGGGGAGGTGCTCCGGCGCGCCGGCGTTCGGCGCGCGTTCCTCGACGTCAGTGGCGACTGTCTGGCCCTGGGGGCGCCACCGGGCCAGCCGGGCTGGCTGGTGGAAATCGCCGACCCCGACCGGGAAGGTCAGGTGCTGCCCGGCGTCCGCCCCCGCCTACGGGACGCGGCGCTGGCGACGAGCTCGAATCTGGTCTCGGTGGTGCGCTACGGGCGGGCGGTGCGAGGTCACGTGATGGATCCCTGGAGCGGCTGGCCGGCGGCCAGGTGCCGCCAGGTGAGCGTCGTGGCGCGGACCGCGGTCGAAGCGGACGCGCTCTCCACCGCGATGCTGGTCGAGCCACGCCGGTTCTCCGGCGTGGTGCGCGCCTGGACCGTGTAAGCGGTGCTCAGCGACCGGAGTCAACCGCCGAGTCGGCGGGGCGCTGACCCCGCTCGCGCAACGCGACCCGCGCGCGCTCGCGGTCGAGTACCGGCTGCTTGCGCTGCCAGTCGTCCGAGGTCTGTCCCGCGTAGGAGATGGTGAACGAATCGTTGACCGGCAGGTCTTCCTCGTACAGATAGATGCCGCTCACCTGCTCGCGCACCTCGAGCTGCTGCGAGTTGAACCGGCCGCTGAACGGTACGATGCCGAGCGGGCGGAGCTCGCGGCTCCGGACCATGACGGTGAGCGTCTGCGGGTCGAAGCGTGCATTGGCCCGCTGGCCGAAGAACGTCACCAGCGCGAGACCCGGCCGGGAGATGCCGGCGGCGGTCGCCAGGGAGTCGATCGAGCGCCGTCGCGACTCGACCAGCGAGCGCAACGAGGCCCATGAGTCCCGCGCCAGCAGGCGGGTCACCCGGGCGTCGAGCGGCACGAAGCGGACGTCGGTGTCCGCCGTGTGGATCCGGAGCGCGACGTCATCCTGCGTCAGCGAGCCGTAGCCGCCGGGCGGGGCCGCGCCCTGCGCGGCCGCGGGACGGGCGCCCGGCAGCATGACGGCGGCGAGCATCAGGTACCACGGCCTGCGCAGCCCTCTCATCCGGTTCCTCCGATGGCGGCGATGATGCTGGTGGCGAGCTCGGCAATCCCGAGTCCCGAGCTGCTGCTGGTGAGCTGGACCTGGTCTTCTTGCAAGGCCAGGGCCAGGGCGAGCGCCCGCACCCGGCCGGGGCGCGCCGAGTGGGTCAGCTTGTCGGCCTTGGTGAGGGCGACCAGCACCGGACGGCCGCTCCGGACGAGCAACTCCTGCATCGCGTGGTCCTCCCGCGACGGTTCGTGCCGCGAGTCGAGCAGCCAGACCACCCCCGCCAGCGTGGGCCGTTCCACGAGATACCGCTCCACCAGTTGGCGGTAGCCCGCTCGCGCCGCCTTGCCGGCGCGAGCGAAGCCGTACCCCGGCAGGTCCACCAGGTAGAACCCCGGCAGCCGGAACGCGTTGAGGAGCGTGGTCTTCCCGGGGGTGCCGCTGACGCGCGCCAGCCCGGGCCGGCCGACCAGGGCATTGAGCAGGCTGGATTTGCCGACGTTCGAGCGGCCGATCAGCGCCAGCTCGGGGAGCGCCGGCGCCAGGGTGACGAGCGGGTCGGGAAACGACCCGACGAATTCGATTGGGAGACTGGAAAGTGGCGGCGCCGGTGCGCCTGTGCGCTCGTCCCTCACGCCTCCCGCTTGGTGCGGGCGCGCTCGGTCACGATGAGGGGCGAGGTCCCCTCGGTAATCGCCTCCTTGGTGATGACGATCTCGCGCACGTCGTCGCGGGTGGGGAGGTCGTACATGATGTCCGTCATCATCGTCTCGAGGATCGAGCGGAGCCCGCGGGCGCCGGTGCCGCGCTTGAGCGCCTTCTGCGCCACGGCGCGGAGCGACTCCGGATCGAAAGTGAGCCCGACGTCCTCGAGCTCGAACAGCTTCCGGTACTGCTTGGTCAGGGCGTTCTTCGGCTCCACCAGGATGCGCATGAGCGAGTCCTCGTCCAGCGACTCGAGCGAGACGACGACGGGCAGGCGCCCGACCAGCTCGGGGATGAGCCCGAAGCGGAGCAGGTCGTCCGGCTCGACCTCGGTGTACAGGTTCTTGCCGTCGGCCGCCGCGGCGCTCGCGCGGGCCCCGCCGCTGAAGCCGATCTGCTGCCGGCCGGTGCGGGCCTCGATGATCTTCTCCAGTCCGTCGAAGGCGCCGCCGCAGATGAACAGGATGTCCTTGGTGTTGATCTGGATGTATTCCTGCTGCGGATGCTTCCGGCCGCCCTGGGGCGGCACCGAGGCGATGGTCCCCTCGAGGATCTTGAGCAGCGCCTGCTGCACGCCCTCGCCCGAGACGTCCCGCGTGATGCTCGG
>JAICLE010000035.1 GCA_025927545.1 Gemmatimonadales bacterium | reverse complement strand
TCGGCGGCTCCGGCGCCACCGGGGCCGGGGGCAGCGGCGCCGCGTGCGCAGCCGGCGCGGCCACGTGGATGGGCGGGGTCGCGTCGGCCAGGCGCAGGCCATCGAGCCGGTACGCGGCGTCGAGGATCCGGCGGGAGATGAGCATCCGGTCGTCCGCGTCAGCCACGGCGCGGAGCAGCTCGCCGGCCTCGCGGAGGCAACTCACGAGCGCGGGAGACGCGCGGGCCGCCACGCCCGCCGCCAGCGCCTCGCGGGCGGAACGCGCGAAGACCACCAGCGCGCCGGCGACGGGATCGGGGCCCGGCGTGCCCGCCGAGCGCAGCGTCCCGAGCAGGCGGTACAACCGGAGGTCACGTTCGATCGGGGAGCGGGAGCGCTCGATCAGGTCGGCGCTCTGGCAGAGGTGCTCGCCGTGGCTCACGAGCTCGAGCGGCCCGAGGGGCGCGGGCGCGGCGAACTGCGGCTGGGCGAGCGGCGGCGTCATCGGCTCGGGATCGCCGGTGACGAACAGGGACTCGATCGGAACCACGTCGCGCTCGACGGCAAACGCCCGCAGCAGGAGCTCCGTGAACCGGCGCGCCTCCTCCGTCTCCGGCTCGGGCCGCCCCTGCTCGGCGATGTCCCGCGAGATCCGGGTGAGCGCCAGCGACGCGGCGGCCATGACCTCGTCCACGCCCGGCGGCGGCGCGAACAGGCGGGTGAGATCGCCCACGGCGAGCTCGATGCCGTCGAGGATCTCGGGGAGCGGGACGAGCTCGCCGAGCTCGGCCAGGCCCCGGAGCGACTGCATGCGCCGGATCACGGTGTAGAGCGGCTCGCGATCGCCGGGGGCGGAACGGAGGGCGCGGGCCGCGCGATCCAGCGCGCTCGCGATGAGGGCGCCCTCGCGCGCCACGAACGCCCGCACGCCGCTGTGGAGCTCGCCCCGCTCGTCGCGCCGCGGCAGGGCGTCGGTGGCGCGCCCGGCGAGCGACTCGAGGCTCAGGCCCAGGCGCACGCTGCGGGCGGTATCGGCCTCGGTCCACTCGCGCACCCGGCGCACCAGCAGCCGGAACTCCTCGACCGCCTGCGCCACCTGCTCGCGGGTGGCGGCGTCCCACGGGCGGCGCCCGTCGCGGTAGGCGCGCGCCACGCCCTCGAGCCCGGCGGCTGCCCGGGCGACCGGCTGCTGCCCCGCCATGAGGGCCGAGCCGCGCAGCACGCGCGTGGTTCGGAGGAACTCCTCGGCGGCCGGCCCGTCGGGCCTCGCGGCCAGCGTCTCGAGCCGGTCAAGGCACTCGCCCGCCTCGAGGGCGAAAAAGTCGGCGGCAGCCAGGGGATTGGTCATGGATGCCGTAAGCTATCAGCGCCTAGCGTCCCGCACCAAGTGGAGCATCTCCTCCACCGCGGCCCGCATGCCCACCGTGAGCGCCCGGCTCACGATACTGTGGCCGATGTTCAGCTCCTCGATCTCGGCGATGGATGCGACGGGGACGACGTTCCGATAGGTGAGGCCATGCCCGGCATGCACGGCCAGGCCCATGTCCGCGGCGTGGCGGGCGGCGCGCCGAAGCTCGTCGAGGGGCGCCTCGCTCCGGCGCCGACCGTGCGCATAGCGCCCGGTGTGCAGCTCGACCGCCGGCACGCCCAGGTCCTTGGCGGCGTCGAGCGTGGCCGGCTCGGGATCGATGAAGAGGCTCACCCGCGCGCCGGCTTCCTCAAGCCGGCGGATCGTCTCCCGGAGCCGAGGGGCGGGCCGGCTGAGATCGAGCCCGCCTTCGGTGGTCACCTCCTCGCGGCGCTCCGGTACGATGGTGGCCTGGTAGGGCCGGAGCCGGCAGGCGATGGCCAGCACGTCCGGGCTGGTTGCCAGCTCGAGATTGAGTACGCGCACCGCAGGGGCGAGGCGCTCGACGTCCGCGTCCTGGATGTGCCGGCGGTCCTCCCGCAAGTGGACGGTGATGCCGTCCGCACCCGCGGCCTCGGCCAGCCGCGCGGCCTCGAGCGGATCGGGCTCGTCGGTGCGGCGGGCCTGCCGGACCGTCGCGACGTGGTCGATGTTGACGTAGAGCCGCTGCGGGATCATTGCTCGGCGCTCCGCGGCCGGTTAGTTTCGCACCCTATCACTCGCCCAACGGGACAATCGTGATCAAGCGACGGTGGTACGTGGCAGGACTGCTCCTGGCCGGATGCGGCGGTGGAGCGGCGGCTGGATCGGTGCGCCCGGCGAATACCCCGAGCACGGCGGTCCAGGAGTTCATGCGCGCGGTGGCGGACAGCAACGTCGACAAGATGGCCATGCTGTGGGGCACCGCCAAGGGGCCGGCCGGACGGACCAAGCAGCCCGCCGACTACGAGCGGCGAATCGTGATCATGCAGAGCTACCTGAGCCACGATGACTCCCGGATCCTGTCCGACACGCCCGACGCGGCCGGAGACCGTCACGAGATCCAGGTGCAGCTCCGCCGTCAGGCGTGCACCTGGACGGTGCCGTTCGGGGTCGTCCAGCTTGCCGACCGGAGCTGGATCGTCCAGCAGATCGATCTCACCGCCGCCGGCAACCCGGCGCGCCCGTGCAATCCATCAGCGCAGGACAGCACGCCCGACAGCACCCGCTGAGGCGGGAACCGCCGTCACCACACCTGCTGTTATCTTTACTCCGTGAGCTCGAGCAGGATGCCCTCGGTCGCCTTCGGATGGACGAAAGCGATACGTCGAGCGCCGGCTCCAGTGCGCGGCGCGTCATCGATCAGGCGATAGCCGGCGCGGCGGCAGGCGGCGAGTGCCGCGTCGAGGTCCGCTACACGGTAGCAGATGTGATGGATGCCGGGCCCGCGCCGCGCGAGGAACCGGGCAATGGGTCCATCGGGCGCGCGTGGCGCCAGCAGCTCCACGTCCGACTCGCCGAACGGCAGCGACACGATGGTCGCGCCGTCCGCGTCCTCCGGCGGGGAGGGCACCACGCCGAGCACGTCGCGGTAGAAGGCGAGCGCGGCGTCGAGGTCGGGAACGGCAATGCCGACATGGGCGATCCGGGGGCGATCCGTCAAACGATCCCTCCGTCGAATTGGTCGAGACAGCGACACACCACAGGAGAATATTATCATGGCCGCGACGAATGCTCAGACTGTCCACGTCACCGATGCCTCGTTCGCCAGCGAGATCGAGCAGGCCGATGGACTCGTGCTGGTCGACTTCTGGGCGACGTGGTGCGGCCCGTGCCAGATCGTGGCTCCGGTGCTCGACCAGCTCGCCGGCGAATACGCCGGCCGCGCCAAGGTGGCCAAGGTGGACGTCGACGCCAACCAGCGGACCGCCATGCGCTTCAACGTGCGCTCGATCCCCAGCATCCTGTTCTTCAAGAACGGGCAGCACGTGGATACCGTGATCGGCGCCGTGCCGAAGACGACACTGGAAGGGAAGATCAAGCAGCACCTGGCGTAGGGGGGACGGAAGGACGGTACGATGGAAAGACGGAAGGTGCCTTCGGGCGGCACTGTCATCCCGAGCGCAGCGAGGGATCTTGCCGGGCCGAGGTCGAACCCGAGTCAGCTAGATCCCTCGCTGCGCTCGGGATGACAGCGCCGGCGCCTGCACCCCCTTCCGTCCTTCCGTCCTTCCGTCTTTCCGCCAACCTTCCATCTTTCCGCCATGCCCGGCACCCTCTACGTCGTCGCCACCCCGCTCGGGAACCTGGGCGACCTGTCACCGCGGGCGGCGGAGCTGCTCCGGAGCGTGCCGGTCGTTGCCGCGGAGGACACCCGCCGGACGCGCGGTCTCCTCTCCCACCTCGGCGCCGCGCCGCAATTGCTCAGCTACCATGCACATTCGAACCAGCACCGGCTCGCGACGCTGCTCGGCATGCTGGCCGAGGGCCACGATGTGGCGCTCGTCTCCGATGCCGGCACCCCCGCGGTGAGCGACCCCGGCGCCGAGCTCGTGACGGCGGCGCGCGACGCCGGGGTCACCGTCGTGCCGATTCCCGGCCCCTCGGCGGTGGCGACGGCGCTCTCGGCCGCGGGGCTCGGCGGCGACCGTTATCTGTTCCTCGGCTTCATCCCCAGGAAGGGCGGCGAGCGGGCGCGCCTGCTCGCCCGTGCGGCCGAGGAGGAATGGAGCGTCGTCTTGTTCGAGGCGCCGCCCCGGCTGGTGGGTCTGCTCCAGGACCTGGCCCGGGCCGCGGGGCCGGGCCGGCGCGCCTTGGTGGCGCGGGAGCTCACCAAGCTGCACGAGGAGCTTCGGGTCGGGCCACTCGAGGAGCTGGCGGGCTATTATTCGGAGCATCCTCCGCGCGGTGAGCTCACCATCGTCCTCGAGGGCACCGGTGCCCCGCCCGAGCCGCCGGATCGCACCGAGGCTGCCGTGGAACACGCTACGCTGCTGCTTGCGGAAGGGCTCACCCGGCGAGAAGTGGTCCGCCGCCTGAGCGAGGGCCTCGGACTCTCGCGCAATGATGCGTACCGGCTGGTGATGGAGCTGCCGTGATGAGATCGCGCGCGTTCGCGCTCGTGCTGCTGTTGGCCACTGCCGCCGCTGCCCCGCCGCCGCCCCATGATGCTGGCGCGGCGATGACCATCGGCAGGCTGCACTACGATGGCGGCGGCGATTGGTACGCCAATCCGTCCAGCCTGCCTAATCTCCTCACCAGCATCCGCACCCGCACAGGGCTGCGCGTGGCGGCGGAAGAGAAGGTCGTGACCCTCCAGGACGACGACCTCTGGAACGTCCCCTACATCTACATGACAGGGCACGGCAACGTGCACTGGAGCGACCAGGACCTCGCGACACTGCGTCGCTATCTCCTGCAGGGCGGCTTCCTCCACGCCGACGACAACTACGGCATGGACGCGTCGATCCGCCGCGAGCTGGCGCGGCTCTTTCCCGATCATCCGCTTGTCGAAGTGCCGCTGGACCATCCCATTTACCACCTGGTCTTCGACTTCCCGAAGGGGATTCCCAAGATCCACCAGCACGATGGCAAGCCGGCGCAGGGATTCGGCATCTTTCTCGACGGGCGGCTCGCGGTGTACTACTCCTATCAGTCGGACCTCGGAGACGGCTGGGAGGACTTCGAGGTGCACCATGATCCGCCCGAAAAGCACGAAGCGGCGCTCCGCATGGGAGTGAATCTCTTCGCCTACGCGGTGGGGTACGGCGGGTGACGCCGGCGGCCACCGAGCGCGCGCTGCGGCGCCTCGCGAGACCGCTGCGGGCGCGTGCCGCGGCAGGCGGGGCCGCGCTGGCGCTCGGCGGCGGCGTGCTGCTGCTGGGGGCCGCCGCCTGGGCCGTGCGGCTCGGGTGGCTGGAGGCGCCCTACTGGGTTCTCGCGGCGTGGAGCGCCGTGCTCGCGCTGCTGGCGGGCGCCGCGTATACGGCCTGGCGCCGGCGCGAGCGCCTCTCGACCGAAGCTGTCGCGGGGCGGCTCGAAGAACTCGGCGCCTGGCGCCGCGGGGCACTCACCGCGCTGCTCGACCGGTCCGCGGCAGGTACGAGCGCGTCGCTGCTCGCGCTGGCCGATCGGGAGCAGGCGGAGGACGTTGCGCGCCGCGGCCCGGGCGCCGCGGAGCCCCTGGCGCGGCCGGTGCGCGCCCTCGGAGCCGTGGGTCTCGGCGTGCTCGTCGTTGGAGCCGCCGCGTTCGGCTCCTCGGGGCCGGTGCACGGGCCCGCCGCGGCACTCTGGCACCCGCGCCGCGCGTGGGAGGCGACCGTGGCGCCGGTGCGCCTGCGCGCGGCGCGGGATCTGGTCGACCGCGGCGACTCCACCGCGCTCCTACTCGAGGCGTTCGGCCGCCGGACGGCCACGCTCTGGCTCCGCGCGCCGGGCGAAGGATGGCGCCCGCATGGGGTGCGTCTCGACTCGCTGGGCCGCGCGCGGATCACCACCGGCGCGCTCCGCAGCGATCTCTTCGCCCGAGCCACCAGCGGCAGCCGCTCCTCCGACACGGTCATGGTCCGGGTGCGCCTGCCGGTCTTTCTCGGCACGCTCAGCGTCACAGCCCACTATCCGGCCTACCTGGGCATGGAGGCGGAGCCCGTCCCGACAGGCGGCGATACGCTCCTCCTGCCCGCCGGCACGCGGCTCGACACCCGGGGTGAGGCCACGGCGCCGCTGCTCAGCGCCGGGTGGAGCGCCGGGGTGCGGACGTCCGGGCTACAGGTCAGGGCGAGCCGCTTCACCGGCAGCTTCGTCCCCGAGGCTTCGGGCGAGTACCGGCTGACGCTGACGACCGCGGGCGGCGCGCCGCTCACCTCCGATACCGTCCGGCTGCCGATCCGGCTCGTGGCCGATAGTGCCCCGCGGGTGGAAGTGCCGGTGCCCGGTGCCGATACCCTGGCGCCGCTCAGTCTCCAGCTCCCATTAGTGCTCGACGCGCGCGACGATCACGGCATTACGAGCGTCGCCATCGAGAGCCGGCGCATCAGCCGCCTGGGCCTGGTCGATTCGGTGCGCCGGGAGGCGGTCGAGGTCCCGGCGGACACGCCCGACCGCGCCATCCTCTCGTACACCCTCGATCTCACCCGCCGCGGTCTGCTGCCGGGCGATACGGTTCGCTACTTCGCCGTGGCCGCCGACAACACGCCCCGGCGCCAGACGGGACGGTCGCGGGAGTACGTGCTGCGGCTGCCCACGATGAGCGAGGTGCGCGCGGCCGAGCGACTCGCCACGGAGGCCGTGGGCAGCCGGCTCGACTCGGTGACCGCGGCCAGCCGGGAGCTCGGGCGCGAGACCGACGACCTCTCGCGCGAGCGGCCGCGCACCTCCGAGGGCCCGGGTGGGAAGACGACCGAGTCGTTGCCGTTCCAGCAGGCCAAGCGAGCCGAAGCGGTCGCGCAGTCGCAGCAGGAGCTGATGAAGCAGGCGGAGTCGCTGAAGCAGTCGCTCGAGGCGCTCAGGAAGAGCGCCGAGGCGGCCGGCCTGGGCGACACGGCCTGGCAGCGGCAGCTCTCCGAGATCCGGGAGCAGTTGGACCGCGCGCTCTCGCCCGAGCTGCGCGAGCGCCTGCAGGAGCTGCGGCAGGCGCTCGAAAGCCTCGACGCGGAGCGGACGCAGGAGGCGCTGCAGCAACTGGCGGAGAAGCAGCAGGAAATGCGCGACGCGCTGGAACGGAGCCGTGAGCTGTTCCGCCGGGCCGCGCTCGAAGGCGACCTGAGCAACCTGAGCCGGGAAGCCGGGGATCTGGCCCAGGAGCAGCGCGACTGGAATCGGCGGGTGGAGACCGCCGACACCGCCCGCTCGGCCCAGGCGGAGACGCAGCTCGCCGAGCGCGCCGACTCGCTGGCCGCGGCACTCGACCACCTGAGCAAGACGGTGGGCGACTCCGGCCCGCAGGCACGGCTCCACGACGCCGGCCGGCGCGCGCACCAGGCGGGACGGGAGATGCAGCAGGCGGCCGGCGCGAGCGAGCAGGGCCGGCGCCCCGAGGCCCGGCAGCAGGGCGAGCAGGCCGAGCAGTCGCTGGCGCCCATGGCCGACCAACTCCAGCGCGAGCGGACCTCCATGCAGCAGGGGTGGCGCCAGGAGATCGTCGCCGCGCTCGAGCAGGCACTGGCGGAAACCAGCCGCCTGGCCGAGCGCCAGCTCGGTGTTCAGCAGCAGCTCCGGAACGGCGCCGATCCGGGCAGCAGTGTCCGGGCGGAGCAGGGCGCCATCGAGGAAGGGGTGCAGCGGCTGCTCGACCAGATGCGCATGGCGTCGGGCAAGAACGCGCTCGTATCACCGGGAATCGGCACCGCGCTGAGTGCGGCGCAGCGCCAGATGCAGCGGACCCGCGAGGCGATCGCGAGCACCGTCCCCAACACCCGGGACGGCGCCGAGCAGGCCGGCGGCGCGGTGGACGCGCTCAATGCGGCCGCGTACCAACTCGTGCGGGCGCGCGGTGATGTCTCGGGCTCCTCCTCGGGTTCGGGGCTGGCGGAGGCGCTCGAGCGCATGGCGCAGTTGGCCAAGCAGCAGGGCGGCCTCGGCCGCGAGGGCGCGGGACTCTTGCCGATGGCCGGTGGCGGCGCGTTGAGTGAGCAGCTCCGTCAGCTCGGCGCGCGCCAGCGCGCGCTGGCGGAGGAGCTCAAGAAATTGAAGGGCGGCGGGAGCCTGCCCGGCGCGGGCGAACTGGCGGACGAGGCGGACGATCTGGCCAAGCGGATGGAAGCGGGACGGATCGACCGGCAGATCGTGGCGCGCCAGGAGCGGCTGTTCCGCCGCATGCTCGACGCGGGCCGTACTCTCCAGGGGACGGAGGAAGATGAGCGCAAGGAGCGCCAGAGTATGACCGCGACCGACGACAGCGTCCATCTCCCGCCCGCTCTCCGCGCCAGGCTCATGGGTGACGACGACCGTCTCCACGTGCCCACCTGGGATGAGCTCCAGCAGCTTTCGCCCGAAGAGCGGCGGCTGGTGGTGGATTACTTCCGGCGGCTCTCCCAGCCGGCATCCAGATGATACGGTGGGCCGCGCCACTGGCACTCCTGCTCGCGTGTCTCGGACCCGGCACGCTGCACGCCCAGGACGCGGCCATGTCCCGCGCGTTCGAGCTGGAGCGGCAGGGCAACTATGCCGGGGCGGCGGCGGCGTATCGAACCGTGCTCGCCGCCAGGCCGGCCTCGGCCGCGGCGCTGCTCGGTCTGGAGCGCGTGCTGCTGCCGCTCGACCGCCCGACCGACATCCTGCCGCAGGTGCGCGCGGCCCTCGCCGCCGCGCCGGCCGATCCTCCGGTGTATGGCGTGGCCCTGCGCGCGTGGGCGGCGGCGGACGAGCCCGACAGCATGCGCGCGGTTGCCGAGCGCTGGGCGGCGAAGGTGCCGGGCGACGAGGCGCCGTTCCGCGAGTGGGGTGCGGCGGCACTCGCCCGCCGGGACCGCGCCGGCGCGGTCGCGGCGTATCGCCGGGGGCGGGAGGAGCTTCATCGACCTGACGCGCTGGCCGCGGAGCTGGCGCAGGTGGCCGTGGCCGACGGCGATTATCGCGGCGCGCTCGGGGAGTGGCTTGCCGCCGTCCGCAGCCTGCCCGGCTACCGCGGTATCGCGGTGAGCACGCTCGCGCAGGCGCCCGACTCGCTCCGCCCGGATCTGCTGACGCAGCTCGGGCACGAGCGCGACTTCACGGCGATCCAGCTGGAAGCCAATCTGCGGACCAGGTGGGGCGACCCGCTCGGCGGGCTCAGGCGTCTCGAGTCGGCGCTGCCGGCGGAGGGCCCAGCCGCGACGGAGGCGCTGCACGATTTCCTCGCCCAGCTCCGCACCGCCCCCGGGCGCGACGCGCGCGCGGCGCAAGGGCGAGCCCTGGAGTTGATCGCCGGACGGAGCGCGCCGTCGGAGCAGGCCCGCTTCCGGCTCGAGGCGGCGCGGGCGTATACCCAGGCTGGCGATCGGAACGCCGCCCACCGGATGCTCGTCGGAATCGCCGACGATCGGAGCGCGCCGGCCTCGGTCTCTGCCGGCGCCTCGTCCACGCTGGTGCAGGTGCTCATCGGCGAGGGCAAGTTGGACGACGCGGTGCGGAGGCTCGCCGAGCACCAGGCCGCCATGCCCGCGGACGAATACGCCGGGCTTCGGCGCCGCCTGGTGCTCGGGTACATCGGCGCCGGCAATCTCTCGCGCGCGGAGTCGGTGCTCGGCGCCGATAGTACCGTGGACGGGCTCGCGCTGGGCGGTCGCATCCGGCTCTACCAGGGCGATCTGGCCGGCGCGGTGCAGCGGTTCGAGGCGGCAGGCCCGTTCGCCGGCGACCGCGACGAGGCCACCGAGCGCACGGCGCTGCTGGCGCTGCTGCAACCGATCGAGACGGACACCCTGCCCGAGCTCGGCGCCGCCCTGCTGCGGCTGGCGCGGGGGGATACGGCCGCCGCGATCGCCGGCCTGGATCGGGTCGCCGCCACGCTTCCGCCCGCTCACGGCGCGGCCGAGATCCGGCTGCTCGCCGGCCGCCTCGCGGGGGCGGCCGCCAGGCCGGCTGATGCCGAGCGGCTGCTCCGGGCCGCGGCCGTGCCCGGCGCGCCGGGCCCCGCGCCCGCGGCCGAGCTGGCGCTGGCGGACCTGCTGCTACAGCAGAAGCGGCCCGCTGACGCCGTCGCGCAACTCGAGCACCTGATCCTCACCTATCCGGGCAGCGCCCTCGTGCCCCAGGCGCGCCGGCGCCTGGACGAGGCCCGCGGTGCGGTGCCGCGGACATGAGGCGCCGCGAGTTCCTCGCGCGGAGCGGCGCGGGCCTGCTGACGCTCTCGCCGGCGCTCTCACGGCTCCGCCCGCGCTCCACGGCAGCATGGCTCCTGGTGCCGATGGACGACGCGCAGACCGACCACCTGAAGGCGTACGGCCTGGCGTTCCGGCTGCTGGAGCGCGGCGGCCGGGGCGAGTGGTTCCTCAACTATCGCAATGGCTCGTTTCTGCTCCCATCGGACGGCGCCACCGCCCGCGATGCCGCGCTGAACGGGGTGGCCACCGAGCCGCTCGACGACGCGCAAGTCGTCCGGATCCGAGGCGATATCCAGGGCGGCAACATGGACGCGGTGCCGCTCGAGAAGGCGCCGAAGGTGGCCGTGTACGCGCCGCCGAACGCGGCCCCGTGGGATGATGCGGTCACCATGGTGCTCAACTATGCCGGAATCAGATTCGAGAAGGTCTGGGACCCCGAGGTGCTCGGCACCAAGCTCCGGACGTACGATTGGCTGCACCTGCATCATGAGGACTTCACCGGGCAGTATTCGAAGTTCTTCCTGAATTACGCTGGTGCGCCGTGGCTGGTGGACATGGTCGACCGGAATCGCGCGATGGCGCGCCAGCTCCGCTATCCGTCCGTGCCGGCGGAAAAGCGGGCCGTCGCGGTGGCGATCGCCGAGTACGTCGAGCGGGGCGGCTTTCTCTTCGCCATGTGCACGGCCACCGAAACGCTCGATCTGGCGCTGGCCGCGGACGGAGTGGACATCGCGGCGGCGTACGCCGACGGCACGCCCATGGACCCCGACGCCTCGAGCAGGATGCGCTGGAACGAGGCGCTCGCGTTCCAGAACGCGCAGCTGGAGCTGAGCCCGACGATCCCGGTGTACTCCGACATCGACGGCCACCAGGTCAATTCCCCCGAGCGGCGCCAGCCGCTCGGCTCGTTCACGCTGTTCAACTTCAGCGCCAAGATCGATCCGGTCGCGACGATGCTGGTGCAGAACCACCGCCAGGTCATCCCGGACTTCTACGGGCTCACCACCTCCTTCACCCGGAGCCGGCTCAAGCCGAGCGTCACGGTGCTGGCGGACGAGCCGGGCGCGCCGTGGGTCAAGTACATCCACGGGGAGCACGGGCAGGGCACGTGGACCTTCTTCGGCGGCCACGACCCCGAAGACCCGCAGCACCAGATTGGCGACGTGCCGACCGATCTCTCGCTCCACCCGCACTCGCCAGGGTACCGGCTCATCCTCAACAACGTGTTGTTCCCGGCAGCCAAGAAGAAGGAGCTGAAGACGTAGTGAGCCCCTCCCAGGCGGAGCGCATCGCCCCCGGCGTTCGGGCCTACCTGGCCGGAGAGATCGCGGACGCTGGCGGGCGCGAAGTGTCGTTCGTCGCCCAGGTAGACCGGGACGGCGTCGTGACCGCCGCGCGCGCGGTGGCGCGCGGCACGGTGGACATGGTGCTCGCCCTGCCGGGCGTTGCCGCCGGGGGCGAGATGCTGCTTCACAACCACCCGAGCGGCCGCCTCGACCCTTCCGGGGCCGACCTCGACGTGGCCGCCCGGCTGCACGACGGCGGCATCGGCTTCGGGATCATCGACAATGCCGCCACCGCGCTTTACGTGGTCGTCGAAGTGCCGCACGAGCGGCCGGTGCTGCGAATCGACCCGTTCGACGTGATCGAGACCCTGGGCGAGCGCGGGGCCGTCGCAGAACAGCTCCGGCAGTACGAGGACCGGCGCAGCCAGCGCGACATGGCCGCCTACATCGCCGATGGCTATAACGACGGCGGGGTGCAGCTGCTGGAGGCCGGCACAGGGGTGGGAAAGTCGTTCGCCTACCTGGTGCCGGCGCTCCACTGGGCCCGCGTTAACGGCGAGCGCACGGTGGTCAGCACCAACACCATCAACCTGCAGGAGCAACTCGTCGGCAAGGACCTGCCGCTGCTTCGCCGAGCCCTCGAGACGGCCGACTACAGGCCGACGTTCGCGCTGCTCAAGGGGTGGCGGAACTATCTCTGCCTCGCCCGCATGCACCAGGCGGTGGCATCGCAACGGACGCTGCTCGAGCAGAACAAGCTCGACGAGCTGCTCGGGATCGCCCAGTGGGCCGGGCACACCGCGGACGGCACGCTCAGCGATCTCCCCGTCACGCCCTCGGCCGAGGTGTGGGACGAGGTGAGCGCCGAGGCCGATCTCTGCACCCGCCTCAAGTGCACCCACTTCGACAAGTGTTTTCTGTTCCGGGCCCGGCGCCGCGCCGCCGAGGCGGACGTCGTGGTGGTCAATCACCACCTCCTGGCGGCCGATCTCTCGGTGCGGCAGGCGCAGGACAACTGGGAGGAGGCGGCCGTGCTGCCGCCCTACCGGCGGCTCGTGCTCGACGAGGCGCATCATCTCGAGGACGTCGCGGCCGCCCACCTCGGCATCCAGGTGAGCAGCCGGGCGGTGCGCCGCCTGCTCGCGCGGTTCGAGCGGAACGGCCGGGGGCTGGCGCCCACGCTGGCGCACGAACTGATGAGCCGGAGCGATCTCCTGAGCCGCGCCAGCCTCGATCTGCTCAAGCAGCGGCTGCTGCCCGCGCTCGCCGACGCGCGCCGGGCCGGCGATGCGATGTTCCTCCGGCTCTACGAGCGGCTGGAGGGACTGCCGGCCGGTCAGCTCCGGCTGGCCGACGACTTCGCCGCTGACGAGATCTGGGACCAGGGGCTCGGTTTCGAGCTCGACGCCACGCTCGGCGCGTTCCGCTCGCTTCGGGAGACGGTCGAGACCATCGCCGACCGGCTCGCGGAGTCCGAAGAGACCGAGCGACGTGCCTCCATTCTCCAGGAACTGCGCGCCGTGATGCGCCGGCTCGACGCCGTGTCCGACGGGCTCAATCGCACGCTCCGGCCGGGCCCGCGTGGCAACGGCGGCGGGGCGGCGACGGTGCGCTGGATGGAGCGCAGCCAGCGCGGGGAGCAGGTGAGCCTCTCGGCGGTGCCGCTGGACCTGGCGCCCGTGCTCCGGACGCTGCTGTTCGACCGGCTCGACACCGTGGTGCTCACCAGCGCGACCCTCGCGGCGGGCGGGGAGTTCGGGTTTCTCGAGTCGCGGCTGGGTCTCGCGGGCGAGGATTCGCCCGTGACGGTGCGGGAAGCGTTCGCGTCGCCGTTCGACTATCCCTCGCAGTGCGTGTTCGGCATCCCCAACGACATGCCGGAGCCGCGCGAGGACGAACATGCCCACGCCACGGCAGTCGTGCAGGTCGTGACGGACCTGGCCTATGCGTCGGACGGCGGGATGTTCGTGCTCTTCACCAGCCATGCGGCACTCCGGAAGGCGGCGCGCGAAGTGCGGGCCGTGCTCGGCACCCGCTGGCCGATCCTGGTGCAAGGGGAGGGTCCCCGCGACGTCCTTCTCCAGCGGTTCCGTCAGGCGGAGAACGCCATCCTGCTCGGCACCGACTCGTTCTGGGAGGGCGTCGATGTACCCGGCCGCGCGCTCCGCACGCTGGTGCTCAACAAGCTACCTTTCAAGGTGCCGAGCGAGCCGCTCACGGCCGCGCGGCTCGAGCGGCTGGCGGAGGAGGGGCAGGACGGGTTCATGAATTATCTCCTGCCACATGCCGCGCTCAAGCTCAAGCAGGGTTTCGGGCGGCTGATCCGCAGCCGGCAGGACATGGGTGTCGTCGTGCTGCTCGACAGCCGGGTCGTCACCAAGCGCTATGGACCGTTGCTGCTCGGGGGACTCCCGCGGGCGGAGCGGATCATCGGCAGCTGGACGCAGGTCCGCACCAGGTGCGAGGATTTCTTCGCCCGTCACGGCATCGGGGCCGTCGCGTGAACGCGGTGCACCCCTCGAAGATCGTCTGCGTCGGCCGGAACTACGTGGCCCACGCCAGGGAGCTGGGCAACGAGCTGCCTCCGGTCCCCATGTTGTTTCTCAAGCCGCCGAGCGCGCTGATCGGCCCGGGTGAGCCGATCGTCCTCCCCGGCGTCTCGCGCCAGGTAGAGTACGAGGCGGAGATCGGCGTGATCATCGGCTCGCGGTTGCGCCAGGTGGACCAGGCCGGGGCGGAGCGGGGGATCGATGGGTACGTGTGCGTGAATGACGTCACCTGCCGCGATCTTCAGAAGACCGACGGGCAGTGGGGGCGCGCCAAGGGCTTCGATACCTTCTGCCCCGTCGGGCCGGCAGTTCGCCAGGGCCTGGACTGGCGCTCGCTCGAAGTCATCTGCCGGGTCAACGGCGCCGAACGCCAGCGCGCGCGGGCCACGGAGATGCACTTTTCCATTCCGGCCCTGGTGTCGTTCATCAGCGGCATCATGACGCTGGAGCCCGGCGATCTGATCGCCACCGGCACGCCGTCCGGCGTCGGCCCGCTCCAGTCCGGCGACGTCGTCGAGGTCGAGATTCCCGGCGTCGGCGTTCTCTCCAACCCCGTGCATGACGGCACTGCCCGATGATCGAGTTGAGCCAGCGTCTCCACGCCCTCCCCGGCTATCCGCTCGCCGAGATTCCGACGCTCAAGCGCCGTCTGATCGAGGCAGGCGTGGACGTCATCGACCTCGGCGCGGGCGACAACGATGCGCCGCCGCCCGAGATCGCGGTGACCGCGATGGGCGAGGCGCTCGGGGACCCCGCCTACAGCAAATACGGCTTCCAGCAGGGGCTCCCGGTATTCCGTCAGGCCGCCTCGAACTGGCTGGAGCGGCGTTTCGGCCTCGGGTTCGATCCGTCGACCGAAACGCTGCCGCTCATCGGGAGCAAGGAAGGGTTGTCACATCTGCCGTTCGCCGTGGTCAACCCCGGGGATGCCACCATCGTCCCCGAGCCCGGCTACCAGGCCTACATCGGCGGCTCCATTCTGGCGGGCGCCGAGCCCTACATCGCGTCGCTGCGGCCGGAGCATGACTTCCTGCTGGATCTCGAGCGCGTGCCGGACGCGGTTCTCCGCCGGGCCAAGCTCGTGTTCGTGAACTATCCGAACAACCCCACGGCGGCCGTGGCCACGCCGGAGTACCTCGAGCGAACCGTCGCGCTCTGCCGTCGGCACGACATCCTCTTGGCGTATGACAACGCCTACTGTGATCTCACGTTCGACGGCTACCGGGCACCGAGCATCTTCGAGATTCCCGGCGCGCGCGATGTGGCCCTCGAGTTCTTCTCGCTGTCAAAGAGCTTCTCGATGACCGGCTGGCGGCTGGGCTTCGCCGTGGGCCGACCGGAGCTGATCGGCGCGCTCACCCGGGTCAAGTCGTACGTGGACACCGGGCCGTTCCTGGCGGTGCAGAAGGCCGGCGCCGCGGCGCTCGACCAGGCCGAAGCGCTGGTCGTCCCAATCCGCGAAGAGCTCGAGCGCCGGCGCGACGCCGCGGTCACCGCGCTCCGCGCGGCCGGGTTCGCACTCGAGCCACCCAAGGCGGCGATGTACCTCTGGATCGCGCTCCCGAAGGGCGTCCCGTCGGCCGCGTTTGCCAGGCGAGCATTGGAGGACACCGGGGTGGTCGTTCTCCCGGGCAGCGGTTTTGGCCCGGCGGGGGAAGGCTTCTTCCGCATCGCCCTCACGGTGGGCGCCGAGCGCCTGCGGCTCGCGGCGGCCCGCCTGGGCCAGACGCTCGGCGCCACGCGTCGAGGGGAGCTTGCGCCCGCCGGCTGAGCTCGGTCTGCCGCCCAGGCGGCCCTGGCCGTGGATCGCGATCCTGGCCAGCGTTGCCGTGCACGGGCTTCTGCTCTTGGGCTACATCAGCGGGCGGACCATACCGCTCCCGCGTCGGAGCTCCGAGATTCTCCTCCTGCTCCCGCCTGTCGAGGGGCCGACGGCGGTGCCGATGCCCTACCGCACGCCCGCGGCGCCCGGCCGGATCCGAAGCGGAAACTCGACTGCGCGTCACGCCAGGCCGGCATTCCGGCCGCATCCCGAGGCGGTCGCCGCGCTTCCCGTGCCCCAGCCCACCCCCCCGCCGATCGACACGGCCGCACCACCGGCGGCGCGGTCCCGGCCGCTGATCGGGCGGCTGGGCCCGACGCTCGCGGACGGACGACTCTGGGTCCGACCCCTGCCGTTGCCGCCCAAGGAGCTGGCCCAGCGACTCAGCAGGAGTCACGCGCAACTGGTGGACAGCGCCGTCACCGCGATCGTGCAGGCGTATCTCGACTCGATCGCCAGCGAACCTTCCTCCCGGGGCCAGACCCTGCCGAGCTGGACCACCCAGGTCGCCGGGACGAAGTTCGGCATCGACTCGAAAAACATCTACATTGCGGGTCTCAAGATTCCCGCGGCGGTCCTGGCACTGCTGCCCATCGGCGGCGGAAACATCGATCAGAACCGCGCGTACAATCACCTGATGGACATGCGTGCCGACCTGCAGTACGCAGCCCAGCGGGCGGAGAATCTGGAGGAGTTCAAGCTCATGATCCGGGAGATGCGGCTCCGGAAGGAGCGGGAACGCGAGTTCGAGCAGAATCAGCGCACGGCTCCGCCTCCCGAGGAGCCCGCGACACCATGACCGCCGAGAGGACAACATCACGATGAAGCTCGTGGACACCGAGGAGACGATCGTGCTGGTGACCGGCTCCTCGCCCACCGCCGAAGAGCGGGACCGGCCGCTGGCCGACGCCCTCAAGTCAGAGATCGACCGCCGCGGAGCGGGACATGCGTACCGCCGCGCCGTCGTGGTCGGAGACGCATGGTACCTGGAGAACCGGCTGTTTCACCTCAACCCCACCATAGCGATCGGCGGGCCCGGCGCAAACGGCGTGGCGCAGGAATTCAGCGGCTTTCTCGCCACGGTGTACAATCGGGAGGAAGAGGTCTTCATCCAGGCGGATTTCGAGGGGGAGCTGAAGCGGGCGGCGCTCTGGGGCGTGAACTCCACCTGCACGGCCGAGGCCGTCGAGGCATTCAGCACCCGGGGATTTCTCGACGATCTGCTGGGGCGGATCTGGAGGTTCCGGGTGGGCATGTTCGTGTGAAGCGGTACCGCTCTCCGCCCTACAGCCCCAGCAGATCCGCCAGCGCCCGGTCCACGACCTCCGACGTCTCCCCATCGATGATCCTGCGAAGCACGTCGACGGCCTCGAGCGGGAGGCTCTCGGGGTGGACCCGGTCGCGCTCGTAGCGGACGATGTTCCCGAGCGGGATCGGTGCGACGGCCGGATCGTCATCCTCAGCGTCGTCTTCCTCCTCTACCACGGATTCGTAGGACGAGCCAGGGACGCTCGCGGTCCACGGCTCGTCCTCGTCCTCGTCTTCATCCTCATCCGGCAGCGGCACCATGGCGTAGAGCTGGCACTGCAGGCCCGGCGGCGCGGCGCGGGCCACGAGGACGACCTGGACCGGCTCGTCGAAGATCCCGTACTCGTGAATCTGGTGCCATGCCTCCGGCGGGAGCACCGCGCGCGCCACCAGGCGACCATTCCGGTAGCTGCCCATGCAGACCATGCCTTCCGGAACGCGCTCGTCCTCCAGCAGCCCGACGGTGAGCTGCACCGGGTTTTCCGTAGCCGCAATGGCGGCGGGCGAGGGGCCATCGCCCTGGGCGGGCGGAGGGGCGTCGTCGGTCATCGAGAATCAGTAGGCGGATGCGCGGGCGGGGGCAAGCTCGAAGCGGGGGCGCTGATCTCGCCGTCATCCGATATGCGGGCGGCGGCCGGCCCGAAGTCCTCGGCCGACAGCCGCCGCACCTCGTCGAGCGCAGTACGTGCGGGATCGGGAGCAGGCCCGTGGCCGGGATGTTGGGTCATCGCCACCAGGCGGGCGCGTTGCAGCCGCCGGTCGGCGGCGAACTCCAGCTGGAGCACGCCCGTCACACCGCGTGGGCCATCCAAATTGAAACCACGGTAGGTGACGAAATTGCCCAGCGAATAGATCACCGGCTTTCCGCGATAGTACTCGATCCCGCGGAGCACGTGCGGCCCGTGGCCCACGACCACGTCAGCGCCCGCGTCGACGACCGCGTGCGTCCAGCGGCGGAGCTCACCTCGCGGCTCCTGAGCCAGCGACTCCGCCGTCTCGGGCACGTGCAATGCCCGCACACCCTCCGCGCCGCCGTGGAACGTCACGACCAGCAGGTCCACCAGCGGCCGGATGGAATCCACCACCGCCTCGCTGCGGGCGACGTCGAGCAGGTCGTAGGAATGCGGGTAGGTCGCGAACCCGATCAGTCCCACGGCCGTCAGGCGGTCGCCGTGCCGGATGGTGTCGATCGCGATCTGTCCGAGCGGGCCATACGTACGGACTCCCAGGCTGTCGAGCACGCGCTCGGTGGACTCGCGCCCCGCGGGTCCGTAGTCGTTGGCGTGGTTGTTGGCGAGGTTCAGGTGCGTGAAGCCCGCTTCCACCAGTCTTGGTGCCAGCGCGGTGGGCGTCCGGAACGCAAAACAGGCGGGTGCGCGCGTTGCCTTCTCTGCGGCGGCGTGACGGCGGCCGCGAGGCCGGCGAGGGCGGGGAGGGTCGCCGGAGGGCTCACTGCACTTCTCCGACGTACCGGTGTCCGCGAGCACCCCCTCGAAGTTGCCGATGACCAGGTCGCCGGTCAGCCAGGGGGCCGCGCGCGCGAGCAGGCGCCGGCCGGTGTCCGGCGGCACGCCGCCGGGCAGCGTGCTGGTACCGAGGTTGATGTCTCCGACCAATGCGAGGCGGACGGGCGTGAGCTGGCGGACCGGTGCCGGAACCGGAAGCTGGCGCGGACGCGGCGGCGGAGGGATGGTCGGCGCCGCCGCGACCGTGTCGGGCGCGGGTTCCGGGACAGGCGGTGGCGTCTGGCCGGCGCACGCGGCGACACCGGCGAGCGTTACCATCGCGAGGCCGAACCGCCGGCTCACGCCGTCGCCGATCGCCGCGCCACCTCTCGCAGGCGGGCCAGCGCCGCCGCCCGGTCGATCACGGACAGGAGTTCGTTCACCGGCTCCGAGACGGTCGAGCCCGTGAGCGCCACGCGCACGGGCTGCATCGCGTCGCCCAGTTTGAGCGCATGCGTCTCCGCGACCTGCTTCAGGGTGTCGAGGATCGGGTCGGGGGTCCAGCTATCGCCCGGCAGCTTCTCGAGCGCATCTGCGGCGCGCGTGAGATTGGCGGAAAACGCGGGACCCAGCTTCCGGATCAGCGCCTCGCCCTTGCCATCGAGCCGTGCGCGTGACGGGTCCAGGCGTACCGCCACCCGCTCGGCCACTTCGAGAAGCGTGCGTGAGCGCGACTTTACCGCGTCCACGACGGACGCGAGGTCGCGTTCCGCCGCCGGTATCCCCATCCGTTCGAGCTCCCGCGCCACGGCCGGCACCAGCTCGGCCGCGGGCAGCGCGGAGAGATACTGGCCGTTCATCCATTCGAGCTTGGTGGTATCGAAGACGGCCGGTTTCTTCTGGATGCCCTCAAGGGTGAACAGGCGGACCAGCTCAAGCTCTCCGAGGATCTCCCGGTCGCCGCCGGGCGACCAGCCCAGCAGCGCGAGAAAGTTGCGCATGGCGGCCGGCAGAATGCCCTCATCCTGATAGTCACCCACCGCGGTGGCCCCGTGTCGCTTGGAGAGCTTTTTGCCGTCGGTGCCCAGGATCATGGGCACGTGGGCGAAGATCGGCGGCTCATGGCCCAGCGCGCGATAGAGCGCGATCTGCTTCGGCGTGTTCGAGATGTGGTCGTCGCCCCGGATCACGTGGGAGATCCGCATGGCGATGTCGTCGCTCACCACCGCGAGATTGTAGATGGCGGTGCCGTCGCTCCGGAGGATCACGAAGTCATCGAGATCGCGGCCCTGGAAGCTGATCCGGCCGTGCACCGCGTCCTCCCAGGCGATCTCGCTGTCCTCCAGGAGAAAGCGGATGGTGAACGGCGTGCCCCTCTCGAGCCGCGCCGCGACCTCGGGCGCCGCGAGCCGGTGGCAACGGCGGTCGTAGCGAAAGGCGCCTCCTGCCGCCTCGGACCCGGCGCGCTGGGCATCGAGCTCCTCGCGGGTGCAGAAGCAGCGATACGCCTTGCCTTCCGCCAGGAGGCGCTCGGCATCGGCGCGGTGGCGCGCGCCGTACTCCCCCTGGAAGAACGGCCCTTCGTCCCAATCGACGCCCAGCCAGCCAAGGCCGTCGAGGATGACCCGCGTGTGAGCGTCGGTGCTCCGCTCCCGGTCGGTATCCTCGATCCGGAGGATGAAGGTGCCACCCGTGTGCCGCGCGAACAGCCAGTTGAACAGAGCTGTACGCGCGCCGCCGACGTGCAGGTACCCGGTGGGGGAGGGAGCGAAGCGGACGCGCGGAGCGGTCATGGGCCCTGGCGGATGCATGAAAGGTGAAAGGTGAAGTGCCTCACCTTTCACCTTTGCGTGGGGTCCGACGGAGCGGGAGGGATTCGAACCCTCGATAGGGGTTTACCCCCTATGCCGGTTTAGCAAACCGGTGCCTTCAGCCACTCGGCCACCACTCCAGTGCGCGGGTAAATTCGCAGCATCGGGCAAGCGAGGCAAGGGCGCCGGCTCCTTGACGGCATCCAGAATGATGGATGAATAGGCAAGATAGTCGTCCAGTGAGCCGGGGTGGACGCTGGCGAGAGTGCCGTGTCGGTCTCTCGGGTCGAACCGCTTCGATCGCCAGATCGTCCCTGCTTCCCGGTCCCACTGCCGGCAGTGGAAGGTCCCGGCTTCATCGAAGTATTCGTACAGCGTGACCCGGAACCCGGCGCGCTCGAACAGCTCCCGCAGACTCCGGTAGGTATAGAGCGCCTTGTGATTCGCCGAATTCCCGTCCGGTCCGTGCGCGCGCGGGGAGGAGCCGGGATCGGCTTTCACCAGATCGATGTAGGCCTCATCGGGGAGCAGTCCGTCCGGGACTGCGACCCGCAGGTACCCGCCGGGCTTGAGATACCTGAAGCAGGTCCTGGCGGCGGCGAGCCCATCCGTCTCCGTGACGTGCTCCCAGACATGCTCCGCGAGGATAGCGTCCACGGAATTCGGCCGAAAGCAACGCTCCCAGCCTGCCGGGTCGAGCAGATCGAGAAACTCACGCTGGGTGGGGATCCACCCGGAATCGTACCGGCTCCAGGCGCCGATCACGATGCGCTTGCGCGAGCTGGCCGCCAGCGCGCGCCTCAGCCAGAGATGACCGAAGCGCCGGTAATAGGCTCTTCGAGTCTTCCTCACGGCACGCTTGAGCTGCCGGACGACGGGCATCTGCTTCAGGAACCGCCGGTGAGATGGATCCCGCAGCACTGGCAGTCGCTTGAGGAGTCGCCACATGGAGAATTCCTCCGCGGGGGATCGGAGCGCCTACCTTGCACCCGCGCCGTCAAGCGGACATCAAGAGTCGCCGGACTCTCCGGGCCTTGCGGGGGCCCCCGGACCAGACGAGTTTTTTACCTCTCACACGCTGCAACTCGGACCACGACGAGGACCCGCCCGCTTGAGCGTTCCCAGACCGCAGGGCGACCGCCCACCGGGCGGATACACCGTCCTCGTGGTGGATGACGAGGAGGCGGTGCGCCAGCTGGCGGTGCGGATGCTGACCTGGACGGGCTATCGCGCCATCGAGGCGCGGCACGGGCGTGAGGCGCTGGCGGCCATCGAGCAGCACAACGGCCCGGTGCATCTCGTGCTGACCGACATCAAGATGCCGGGGATGAACGGCCGCGAGCTCGGCCGGCAGGTCGAGGAGCGCTGGCCGGGCAAGCCGATTCTCTACATGTCGGGATTTGCATCGGAGGTGTTCCAGGGAGGTCTGCTGGAGGCGGGAGCGCCGTTCCTCGCCAAGCCCTTCACGCAGGAGGATCTGGCCGCAAAGGTCCGGGCCCTGCTGGAGTCCGCGGGATAAACCGCCCGTCCGCAGTTCCTTCCCGGTCGCCGGTCCGACTCGGAGCCACAGTCAGGTGTTGCGGGGTCACGGCAGAATCCGTGCGGCGGTGAGTCCCTGTGGGCTCGTTGCCCCGGATCGGGCGCACGCGCAAGTGGCATAAATGTTGATCTTTCAGGCACGTCCCCGTAGGCTTCGCCTCTATCGGACGACCTGCCGAGGCAGTGAGATGACGTCACTCGAGGTGGCGGTCCAACCCGGCAAGCGGTCGTCGCTTCCGGGGAAGGGCCCCAGGGCTTCTTTGCGGATCATCTGCCCCACGTACTGGTATCCTCAACACGCTGCCGATACCCAGGCGACGTACGTCCACGACATCAATCGGCATCTCGTGCGTCGGGGCCATCAGGTTACGGTCGTCACGCCCGGCAACGCCTCCATGCCGGCGACGGATCGCTTCGACGGCGTCGAGGTGGTCCGGTTTCCGATGGAGCTCCCGGTTGATCTGACCTACGGCCGCGTGGCGCAGACCCGGGTGAATTTCTGGGGGAAGTTCGCCCGCGTGGCGGTCATGGCTCACTACCTCGAGGCGCAGTATCGGGCCACGCTCGCGGCCAGCCGGGAGCGCGGGGGTCAGATCATCCACGCGCACTGGGCCATCCCCACGGGTCCCGCGGCGGTCCACGCCGCCCGGTCCCTCGGCCTGCCGAGCGTCATCACCATGCACGGGGGCGACGTCTACGTAAACCCCGAGCAGGGATACGACTTTCCGACGCGCTGGTATGTCCGTCCCGCGCTCCGATGGACGCTGCGCCATGCCGGCGCGTTGACCGCCATCACCGAGGATTGCCGCCAGCACGCTCTCCGCGCCGGGGCCCCGGATCGGGCGATCCGCCTGGTGTTCAACGGCACCGATCTCCGGCGCTTCAGCCCGGCTCCCGCCGGTAACGGCGCCGTCGACCCGCGCTTCGGTCCGCACATGATCTTTGCCTGCCGCCAGCTCTTTCCACGGAAGGGCATCCGTTTTCTGATCGAAGCAGCGGCGGCCCTCAAACCCCGCTTCCCGGACCTCAAGGTGGTCCTCGCGGGCGACGGGTTCGAGCGGCCCGAGCTGATCAGCCTGGCCGAGTCGCTCGGCATCGGCGACGACGTGACCTTCCTCGGCTGGGTTCCCAACAGCGAGTTGCCGCCGTACTACCGGGCCGCCGCGGTGTCGGTCATCCCCTCGCTGGAGGAAGGGTTTGGCATTCCGGCCGCCGAAGCGATGGGCTGTCAGACGCCGGTCGTGGCCAGCGATGCGGGCGGACTGCCCGAAGTAGTGGAAGACCGCGTCACCGGTATCATCGTGCCCCGCGGCGACTCGGCGGCGCTGGCCGAGGCCATCGGCGCGCTGCTGGCCGACCCCGCCCGGCGGGTGCAGATGGGACGTGCCGGGCGCGAGCGGGCGCTCCGGCTGTTCGACTGGGATCGCACGGCCGAGCAGCTCGAGCAAATCTACGCCGAAGTGACGTCGGTGCCGAGCCGGTGAGCGATCGGCTATTCTCGTTTCGCTGGGACGTCGATCATCGGGTCTGCATCACCGACGGACTCCCCCGCATCGCAGCGGTCTGCCGCGATTTCGGGGTGCCCAACACCTTCTTCGTGAACCTCGGCCGCTCCACCAACCTCCGTGAATGGCTGGGGCACGGGATCACCCGATCCCGGGCCAAGCTGGCGGACCGCGAGGCGGTCCACCTGATCAAGAAGACGGGCTGGCCCAGGTTTCTGGTGGAAACCGCGCTGGCCCGCCCGGTGGGACTCAGGTTCGTGCCCGTGCTCCAGGCGCTTCAGGCGGAAGGCCACGAGCTGGGACTCCACGGCGGCATGGACCACGTGGTCTGGAGCCGGCGCTTTCACGAGCTGCCCGATGACGCGCTGACGGCGGACGTTGAGGAGTCGTACGGACACTTTGTCCGCCACTTTGGCCCGCCGGCCGGTTTTTCCTCACCCGGGTTCTACTCCGACGAACGCGTCATGCTGCTGCTGGACCGGCTGGAGTTCCTCTACAACGGTGACGGCATCGGGGGCGAGCCGCAGCGCGCAACCGCGGCGGGCCGCGCGTTGCGCCACTGGACCGTGCCGGTCACCCTGGCCGGCCCCCGGACCATTCCCTTCCTGGAGTATCACGGCGCCCGCGGCACGCCTCAGGACGAGGTGCTCCGTCTGCTCGACGAGCACCTCGACACGCATGACGAGGTCGTGCTCTACGGCCACCCATGCTACGAGGGCGTGCGCGAGGGGGTGCTGCGCCAGATCTTCGCGCGGGTCGTCGAGCGCGGCTTCCGGTTCGTCACCATGCAGACGCTGGCGGAGCGGCTGCAGGCGGCAACCCCCGCGCGATGATCCGTGTCCTGAGCGTCTTCGGCACCAGGCCGGAGGCGATCAAGATGGCTCCGGTGGTGCGCGCCCTCCGGGCCGCGCCCGAGCGCTTCGAAAGCCTCGTCTGCGTCACGGCCCAGCACCGGACCATGCTCGATCAGGTGCTCGACGTGTTCTCGCTCGACGCGGATGCCGACCTCGATCTCATGGTGCCGGGCCAGTCGCCCGCGAAGATCGCGGCGGGCGTGCTCCAGGGTCTTCCATCCCTCCTTCAACGACTCCGCCCCGATGTCGTGCTGGTGCAGGGCGACACGATGACGACGTTCGCGGCCGCCTTCGCCGCGTTCCTCGAGCGGGTGCCTACGGGGCACGTCGAAGCGGGGCTTCGAACCGGTGACCGTTGGCAGCCGTTTCCCGAGGAAATGAATCGGGTGCTGACGACCCGGATCGCGGCGCTCCACTTCGCGCCCACGCCCGCCGCCCGCGACGCGCTGCTCGGCGAGCGGGTGCCGGCGGCAGACGTCTACCTGACCGGCAACACCGTTATCGACGCCCTGCTGCAGACGGTGCGGCCGGACTACCGGTTCCGGAGCCCGGCCCTGGCGGCGCTGGAGCCCGGACGGCGCATGGTGCTGGTCACCACGCATCGGCGCGAGAGCTTCGGCGCGCCGCTCCGGTCCATCTGCGCCGCCATCCGCGAGCTCGCCATGGGCTTCCCCGATCTGCAATTCGTCCTCCCGGTCCACCCGAACCCGCAGGTAAAGGCGACGGTCGAGGAGTTCCTGTGTGATCTCCCGGCCATGCACCTCATCGAGCCGGTGGACTACCTGGAGTTCGTCCACCTCCTGGCGCGGGCCCACCTGGTGCTGACCGACAGCGGCGGCGTGCAGGAGGAGGCGCCCTCGCTCGGGAAGCCGGTGCTGGTGCTGCGGGACGTGACCGAACGGCCGGAAGGGGTCGAGGCCGGGACGGCGCGCGTGGTCGGGACCGACCAGGGCCGCATCGTTGCCGCCGCGGGCGAGCTGCTCTCGTCGCAGGCCGCGTACGCGCGGATGGCCAACGCCGTGAATCCTTACGGCGACGGCCACGCGGCCGAGCGGATCGCGGCGGCTCTCGTCGAACGGTTCGGATGAGGCTGCTGGTTACCGGGGGGACCGGATTCATCGGCTCCCATCTCGCGGAGGCAGGCCGCCGGCGCGGGGCCGAGGTCGTGGTGCTCGGACTCACCGATCGGCCGGAGGAGCGTGCCAATGCCCAGCTCCTGGCCGGGCAGGGCGTCGAGATCCTCCCCGGGAGCATCACCGACGGCGAGCTCTGCGAGCGGGCCATGCGCGGCGTCAGCCACGTGTTCCACCTTGCCGTCGCCATGCGGGAGGGCGGAAAGCGGGACGAGTTCTTCGAGGCGGTGAACCTCGACGGCACCCGGAGGTTGCTCGACGCCGCGGGGCGGGGGCGTGTCGAGCGGTTCATCTACTGCGGCACGATCGGGATCTACGGTCACCGCGCTCCGGGTATCACCTCCGAGGCGTCGCCTCTCCGGCCCGGAAACATCTACGAGCGGACCAAGGTGGCGGCGGAGCGCCTCGTGGGGGAGCTGGCGCCCGCCGCCGGCGTGCCGTTCACCGTCCTCCGGCCGGCGGATGTCTATGGCCCGCGTGACCAGCGCCTGCTCAAGCTGTTCAAGGGCGTGAGCGCGGGACGCTTTCCCCTGTTCGGCGGCGGTACGGGCCGGCGTCACATGGTGTACGTGGACGACGTGGTCGAGGCCTTCTTCCAGGCCTGCGTCCGGCGGGAGGCGGTGGGCGAAGCGATGATCGTCGCGGGGCCGCGGACATGCACGCTCCGGGATCTGATCGAGGAGGTGCGCCGTGCCACCGGAAGCCCGCGGTTCGGCCGCCGGCTTCCGCTCGCGCCCATGCTCGCCGCGGCGGCGGTGGTGGAGGACCTCTGCCAGGCGCTCCACCTCGACCCCCCGATATATCGCCGCCGGATGGATTTCTTCACCAGCGACTCCGAGTTCGACACCTCCCTCGCGCGCCGGCTGCTCGACTGGACCCCGCGCGTGGACCTCCCGGATGGGGTGCGGCGCACGTACGAGAGCTATCGGACGGCCGGGGAGCTGGGATAAGGGACCCGCGTCGTGCGTGGTATCATTCATGGCAACCGTCGTCCGATTGGAGATTCCCACGTGTCCGAGCCCTGGCAGCTCCAGCTTTTCCGGCGCTCGCTCAAGAAGCGGCAGACCGTCGACGCCCTGCTGGCGCACCTGCCGCCGGTCGAGGGCCGCCTCTGCCTCGAGCTCGGCTGCGGCACGGGCCTCACCTCGCACTTCCTGCGCGAGCGCGGGGGCACCTGGGTGAGCTGCGATTTCGAGCGGGACCACGTCCGCTCCGCCAAGGCGCTGGTGGGCGACCGGGTGGCCCAGATCGGCGAGCGCGAGCTGCCGTTCCGGTCCGCCGCCGTGGACCTGGTGGCCGCGATCAACTTCCTCGAGCACATCGAGGACGACGAGACCTTCTTTGCCGAGATGGTGCGCGTGCTCAAGCCCGGCGGCGACTTCCTCTTCATGGCGCCCCGGGGCGACCACGGCCGTCCGGGGTTCGCGCTCAAGCGGGCCCTCGGGTTTACGGCGGACCAGGAAGGGTTCGGCCACGCCCGCGACGGCTACCCGCTGCCCGCCGCGCGGGCGCTCATGGAGCGCCACGGGATCGAGGTGCAGGGGCAGCAGAGCTATTGCCGGCTGTTCACCGAGTCGCTCGAGGACCTGCTCAACTTCGCCTATCACCGGAAGGCCACCCAGGGGAAGGAGACCGCCGAGCAGGACTTCCACGGTGACACCGCGCCGATGTCGGCCGACGCGCTCGACAAGGTCGGGACCGCCTACAAGGTCTATTCCACCGTCTATCCCGCGCTCCGCGCGTGGACCTTGCTCGACCATCTGATTCCCTTCTCCGAGGGCTACATGATGGTGGCCTGGGGAAGGAAGGTCCGCTGAGATGTGCGGGATCGTCGGGATGGTCGGTCCGGGCGCGGGGACGGAGGCGGAACTCGCGCGCATGTGCGATGCCATCCGTCACCGGGGGCCGGACGACTGGGGTACGTTCGCCGAGGAGGGCGTCGGGCTCGGCATGCGGCGGCTCAGCATCATCGATCTGGCCGGCGGCCACCAGCCGATCGCCAACGAGGACGGCAGCGTACAACTGGTCCTCAACGGCGAGATCTACAACCACGACGCGCTCCGGCGCGAGCTCGTGGCCCGCGGACACACCTTCCGCACCCGGGCGGACACGGAGGTCCTCGTCCACCTGTACGAGGACGAGGGCGAGCGGATGCTCCAGCGGCTCCGCGGGATGTTCGCCTTCGCGCTGTGGGACCGGCGCCACCGGCGCCTCTTCGTGGCGCGCGACCACTTCGGGCAGAAGCCGCTGTTCTACACGGAGGGGGCGGGTCGGCTGGCCTTCGCTTCCGAGATCAAGGCGCTGCTCGCGGCCGATCCCTCACTCGCCACCCTGTCGCCGTTCGCGCTCGACCAGTACCTGACGCTCCGGTTCGTGCAGCCGCCCGACACTTTCTTCGAGCGGATCCGCGCGCTGCCGCCCGCGCACTTCCTGGTGCACGAGCACGGGACCACACGCATCGAGCGCTACTGGGACCTCCCCTACGGTCCCAAGTGGACGTACAGCGAGGCGGAAACGCTCGAACGGATCGACGAGCTGCTCGCGGAGACCGTCGCGCTCCACCTCACCAGCGACGTGCCCGTCGGGGCGTTCTTGAGCGGCGGGCTCGACTCGACCCTCATCGCCTCGTATGCCGCCAGGGTGCTGGGGCCGGAGCTGCGCACCTTCTCCATGGGCATCCCGTACCGCGACCTGAACGAGCTTCCCGCGGCCGCGGCGGTCGCACGGCGCTACGGCACGCGGCACTTCGCGGAGGAGGTGACGCCGTCAGTCGGCGCCGACCTGCCGCGATTGATCGCGGCCCTGGACGAGCCGGCGGACCCGCTCTCGATCTGCCTGCTGCACCTGGCGCGCATGACCGCGCGCGAAGTAAAGGTGGTGCTCGGAGGCGATGGCGGCGACGAACTGTTCGGCGGCTACGACCGCTACGCCGCCGAGCGCTGGCTGGACGCCTACCGCGCGGTCCCCGCGGTGGTGCGCGACCTGGTCGCCGACCAGGTGCTCCGCCGGCTGCCGGATCAGTTCACGTTCAAGAGCTTTACCCACAAGCTCCGCTGGGTAGACCTCATGGCCCGGAAGACGGGCGGCGAGCGTTACGCGGAGAGCCTGCAGTATTTCTGGTTCAACGAGGCGCGCCGGGCAGAGCTGTATACGCCGGAGTTCCGCGCCAGACTCGACGGGCGGCGGCCCGAGGCCTGCCTGCTGGATCTCTACGCCGCCAAGCACGACGATGACGCCGTGGACCGGATGATGTACGTGGATGTGATGTCTCGGCTGCCGGGGCAGTCGCTCATGATTCTCGACCGCGCGACGATGGCGTACAGCCTCGAGTCCCGCTCGCCCTTCCTCGACCCGCGCTTTGCCGAATTCATGGCCCGGGTGCCGGTGAGACTGAAAGTCCGGGGACGCCGGCTCCGATATCTCGAGCGCCGCCTGGGCGAGCGGCACCTGCCGGCCGAAGTGCTTCAGCGGAAGAAGCAGGGCTTTGCCTCGCCGCTCATGTACATCATGGATAATGAGGTGCGGACGCTCGCCCCCGCGCTGCTGCTCGGGTGCGAGCTGGTGCGGGACGGCTACCTCGAGGGCGCGGCGGTGCGCGGGCTGGTGGATGAGCATCTCGCGCGCCGGCGCGACCATGGCAACCGGATCTGGCTGCTGCTGAGCGCGGAGGTCTGGTACCGGCGCTACATCGGCAGGCGAAGCACCGCGGACCTCGAGGCCGAGCTCGAGGAGGCGCGACCCCGCTCGGCTCCGGCACTGCTGCGGAGCGCTCCGTGAGCCAGGCGCTGGCGAGCAGGCCCGCGGACGCGGCAAGGGGCGGCGCCACCGCCGAGCAGCTCCTGCGCTCGGCCTACGACTGGGAGAGTGCGCGCGAGTCCATCACGCTGGGTGAGGCCATTCAGCGGTTCCGCGACGTGAACGGCTACGTGGGGCTGCCGGTGCCGGCCAAGCCGGCGTTCCTCAAG
>JAICLE010000037.1 GCA_025927545.1 Gemmatimonadales bacterium | reverse complement strand
CCTTTGCGGCCCGGCTCGGCACCGCGGAGGACCACTTCACCTATGCCACCACCCTGACGCGGCTCGGGCGCAACGCGGAGGCCGCGCCGGAGTTCCTCCGGGTGCACGCGCCGCGCGCGCTGGCCGCGTCGGCCGCGTACCAGCACGCTCGCGCGCTCATGCGCGCCGGCCAGGAGCCGAAAGCCAGGGCCGCGCTCGCCCGCGTGCTCCGCCGCTACCCGCGCGACACCGCCGCCGCCTCCGCCGCGCTGTTCCTGTTGGGCGATCTCGTCTCCGACGACCGCGCCGACCAGCAGGCGCGCGGCTACTACCGGCGCGTCGTGGCCGGGTATCCCACCAGCCACTTCGCCCCTACGGCCGCCTTCCGCGCCGCGATGATCGCGCTTCTCGCCGACAGCGCGACTGCCGCCGCCGCGGAGTTCGATACTCTGGCGAAGCGCTACCCGCGGAGCGGCGAGGCCACTCCCGCCGTCTACTGGGCCGGCCGCGCCTGGGCCCTCGCCGGCGACTCCGCCGCGGCGGCAGAACGCTGGCAGCAGCTCGCCGCCGGCGACCCTGGCTCCTACTATACCGGACTGGCCGCCAGCCGCCTCGGCCTGACGTCATGGGCGCCACCCGCGGCCAGCGACAGCTTCATCGCGATCCCCGACGCCGACAGCGCGATGGCCCGCGCAGCCCTGCTCGCGCGGCTCGGTCTCACCGCGGAGTCGCGCTGGGAGTACGACCGGCTGGCCCGACGGAGCGAAAGCTCGCCCGAGCGACTGCTGGCGCTCGCGAACGCGTTCCGCTCGCACGATCTCGCCTCGCAGGCCATCCAGCTCGCCCGCCGTGCGCTGGCCCTCGGTGCTCCGGCCGACGCCCGCACCTATCGTCTGCTCTATCCGGTCGTGCTCGAGGACGCGCTGCTCGGCGAGGCGGAGGAGCACGGGCTGGATGCAGGCTTCGTCGCGGCGCTGATTCGGCAGGAGTCGATGTTCAATCCGGGCGCTACATCGCCCGTGGGCGCGCGCGGCCTCATGCAGGTCATGCCCGATCTCGGCGGCCGGCTGGCGGAGTCGCTGGGGTATCCTCTGTGGGACCCGGTGCTGCTCTATCAGCCCGACGTGAGCCTGCAGCTCGGCGCGTTCCACCTGCAGGAGCTGACCGGCCGCTACGGCCAGTCCGTGCACGTCCTCGCCGCGTACAATGCCGGTGCGCGCCGGGTCGAGCGCTGGTCCCAGCGCATCGGGGTGGACGACCCGGAGGTGTTCACCGAGCGGATCCCGTTCGCCGAGACGCGAGGTTACGTCCGGGCCATTCAACGCAATCAGGAAATCTACCGCACTCTGTACGCCTGGGCCGCGCCTCGGACCTGAGGCTGGCACGCGGCGGCGGCGCCCCTTAGCTTTTTCGGGGCACTCACCGCCAGGTCAACTCCAATTGCTCGATTCCGCCCGCTCGCTCGACGCCCTCGACCGGATCGGTGAGGGGATCTTCGCCCTCGACCACGAGGGGCGGTTTGCCTACGCCAACCGCACCGCCCTGCGGCTGCTCCCGCCGCTGATCGGCGCCTCGGGCGACCTGCTCGGTGCCATCATCTGGGAAGCATCCCCCTCCTTTCCCGAAACCCCCGCCGGCAAGGCCCTGCGCCGTGCGGCCATGGAACACACGCCGGTCGTCCAGACGCTCCGCGATCCCGTCTCCGGCGGAATGCTCGAGCTGCGGCTCTACCCCTCGCCCGAGGGAGTGAGTGGTGTCGTGCTCGAGGCCGGACGGCCGCGCGCCGCCGACGTGCTCGACCGGGTGAGCGATCTATATCTCGCCTGTGACGACGACTGGCGCCTCACGCTGGTAAACGCGCGCGCCGCGGAATATCTCCGACTGCTCGGCCCCGAGGGCGGGGACCCGGTCGGGCGCTCCGTCTGGGAGGCGATTCCCGGGCTGATCGGCTCGCGCTTCCAGGCCGAGGCCTTCCGCGCCCTGGTGGAGCAGTCGGAGGTGGAGTTCGAAGGTTTCTTCGCGCCGCTCAGGCGCTGGTTCTCGGTCCGGATCACGCCCACCGTCGAGGGGGTCATCGCCTCCGCGCGGGACGTGACGGGTTGGCGCCAGACCAAACGCGTGCTCACGCGCGAGGCGGAACGGCTCGCGGCCGTCATCGACACCCAGCAGGCGGTGGCGACCGCCGGGCCCGACCTCGGCGCCGTCATGCGGGTGGTTGCCGAGCGGTTGCAGGCGCTGACCTGGGCCGGCGCCGCCGGAATCTTCGTGCTGGACGACGGAGAGCTCGTGCTGTGCGAGGCGAGCGGCGTCGGCCGGGAGCGGATCGGGCTGCGCGTCCCCGTGAGCGGAGGGCTCGTCGGGCGGTGCTTCGCCAGCGGGGAGCTGATCCGGTCCGACGAGACCGCGGCGGAGCCGGGCGCCGACCACCTGTTCATCGACTCGGTGGGCGCGCGCTCGTGCATCCTCATGCCTCTCGCGAGCGAGCAGCACGGCGTCCAGGCAGTAGTCGTCATCTGGTCGGGCCGGCCGCGAGCATTCAACGACCTGCACGAGCACACGCTGCGGCTGGTGGCCGGACTGCTCGCGGCCGCGCTGGAACGCGCGGCGGCGTTTGCCTCGAACCAGGTGCTGCTGGCCCAGCGCACCGCGTCGCTCGCCGCCATTCAGGCGGCCGAGGAGCGGTTCCGCACGCTGGTGGAATCCATCGACGACGTCGTCTTCCGGCTCGACCGCGAGCAGCGGTGCGTGGACATATTCGGCCGCTGGCTCCTGCGCGAGGGCCTCGCGCCGGCCGACTTCCTCGGCCGCACCACGGCCGAGATCGTCGGCCAGGCGGCGGCCGCTGTGCACGAGCGGGCGAACCTCCGGGCGCTCGCCGGCGAGACCGTCACCTACGAGTGGACATTTCCCTCCAGGCGGAGCGGCCCGCGCTCGATGCTGACGACGCTCTCGCCGCTCCGCGGCCCGCGCGGCGAGGTGTCCGGCGTCGTCGGGGTGGGCCGCGACATCACCCAGCGGATCGAGGCCGAGCAGCAGATCCGGCAGGCGCAGAAGATGGAAGCAGTGGGGCGGTTCGCCGGGGGTGTGGCGCACGATCTCAACAACATGATGATGATCATCGTCGGGTTCAGCGAGTTCCTGATCGGCTCGCTCGACCCGGACGACCTGCGCCGCAACGATGCCGATGAGATCCGCAAGGCTGCCGAGCGCGCGATGCACCTCACCCGCCAGCTCCTCGGCTTCGGCCGCCAACGCGTCGTGGCGCGCGAGGTCCTGAGCCTGAACGGGGTGGTGGAAGGCATGGAGCGGATGCTCCGGCCGCTCCTGGGCGAGGACATCACGCTCGTCACCAGCCTCGGACCGGGGCTCGGCGGCATCGAAGCCGACTACGGCCAGATGGAACAGGTCGTGATGAACCTCACCCTGAACGCCCGCGACGCGATGCGGGGCGGGGGGCAGCTCACCATCGAGACGATGGACGTGGACTTCCCCGATGGCTACGCCTATCGCCACCTCGGCCTTGCCATTCCGCCGGGCCCCTACGTGCTGCTGATCGTGAGCGACACGGGGCAGGGGATGACTCCCGAGGTGAAATCGCACCTGTTCGAGCCGTTCTTCACCACCAAGTCCACGACGCTCAATACGGGCCTCGGCCTCGCCACCGTGTACGGCATCGTGGTGCAGAGCGGCGGCTACATCTGGGTGGACACGGCACCGGCGGAGGGCGCGAGCTTCAAGGTGTGCTTCCCCCGGGCGCAGGCGGACGAGCCGGCAGGGACGGCGGCACACGCCGCGCCGACCCCCGCCCGCGGGACGGAGACGGTCCTGCTGGTCGAGGACGAGGACGCGGTCCGGGCGCTCGCCGCCCGGGTGCTGGCCGACCGCGGCTACGCGGTCCTGGAAGCGCGGAACGGCCGGGAGGCGCTCGCGACTCTCGAGCGGCCCGGCCACGACATCAGGCTGGTGCTGACCGACGTCGTCATGCCGGAGATGGGGGGCGTGGAGCTATCCGAGCGGATCTCGCGCCGCCACCCCGGCGTGCGCATCGTCTACATGTCCGGCTACACCGAGGGCGACAAGCTCCAGCCCGCCGTCCGGAGCTCTCCCTATCCCTTCCTGCAGAAGCCGTTTTCCCCCGAAAGCCTGGCCGTTCGGGTGCGCGAGGCCCTGGACCGGGCGGAGCGGTAATCGCGGAGGGCCACGGTCACAGATCACATCCCGCCCACCCGGGCCGCCGCATCTTCGGACGACTGGTCGGATCCACTCTCCGGGGGTGAGCGATGGAAAGCAGGGTCAAGCTCGCGGGGCATCCGGTCCACCCGATGCTCATCGTGTTTCCGCTGGGGCTCCTGACCACGGCGGTCGTGTTCGACATCATTTATCTCGCCAGCAATGCGACCCACTGGACCCTGGCCTCGTACTATATGATCGCTGCCGGGATCATCGGCGGCCTGGCGGCGGCCGTCCCGGGCGCCGTGGACTGGTGGGCAATCCCACGGGGCACCCGCGCCAAGCGGATCGGGCTGCTGCACGGCGTGGGGAACGTGATCGTGCTCGTGCTGTTCATCCTGAGCTGGTTCCTCCGGCGCCCCGATCCGGCGGCTCCGCCGACGGGGGCCATCGTGGCGGGGCTGCTCGGAGTCGTGCTTGCCGCCTTCACCGGCTGGCTGGGCGGTGAGCTGGTGAACCGTCTGGGCGTGGGCGTCGACGTCGGCGCGCACCTGGATGCGCCGAGCTCGCTCACTTCGCAGCCGGCTACGACCGATGCTCGTAGCGCCCCTCGCGCCTCGGCCACTGCCGGCGGCGGGGACCGCCGCACGCACCAGCAGTCAGCCTACGCGGGGGCCGAACGGCGGGTGAGCGGGTCGATGCGCTGACACCGGCCGCCGGTGCCGGCCGGCGGGGCAAGCGCCCGTTCGCCATCGGCGCGGCGCTCACCCGCATCCGCCGGACCGTGCGCCCGCTACCCAAGGCGGCCATGTTCGCGCTGGCCGAAGAGGGATATCGCACTCTCTTCGAGCAGCTCGTCGCCTGTATCCTATCCATCCGGACGCGGGACGAGGTCAGTCTGGTGGCTGCGCGCCGGCTGTTCGCCGCGGCGCGGGCACCGCGCGAGATCGCCTCGCTCGGCACGGCCGAGCTGGACTGCCTGATCGGCGACACCACCTTCCATGCGGCCAAGGCCGAACAGATCCGCGACATCGCCCTGCGCACCGTCGATGCCCACGGCGGCCGGCTCCCTTGCGACGAACAGGTGCTCCTCGGCTTTCGCGGCGTCGGCCCCAAGTGCGCCCATCTGGCGCTGGGCGTCGCCTGCGGCGAGCGGCTGATCAGCGTGGACGTGCACGTGCACAGGGTGACAAACCGGTGGGGGTACGTCGCCGCACCGACGCCGGAGCGGACGATGGCGGCGCTGGCCGAGGTGCTACCGAAGCGCTACTGGGTGGAGATCAACGCGCTGCTGGTGCCGTTCGGTAAGCACGTCTGCACCGGCCGGCTGCCAAGGTGCTCGACGTGTCCGGTGCTGGATATGTGCCGGCAGGTGGGGGTGACGGAGCATCGGTAGCTGTCAGGCGGTCGAAGTCGGACCATCGGGCCACCGGCGGGCCAGATCCCTCGGTCGCTTGCGCTCCCCGGGATGACAGTTCTGCCGGCCGCACCACCACTACCTCCGCACCCACTCCCGATACCCGATCGCCCCGTTCAGCCACCGGACGAGCGGCACCAGCCGGGCGAAATCCCGTTCCAGCGTCGCTGGCAGCCGCGGGCTCGTCACCTCACGCTCTGTCAGCATGCGCGTAGCCGTGAAGGACTTGTACCGAAGCCACCGCTCCGCCGGGTGCCCCGTGGCGTAGCCCCTCGGCAGCCGCGCGAGCATTGATTCCTGGTCCAGCGCCCGGAACCGCCGCCGGAACGTCGGCGCTTGTACGATCGCATCGAGCGCCTCGGGATCGTCCGCCAGCGCCTCGCGGATCCTGTCGAGCGCCGGCCGCGCCGGCATCCAGATCCCACCCGCCACGAAGCACTCACCGTCGGCCAGTTGGAAGTAGAGCCCGGCGCCCGCTCCCTCCGCATCCTGACCGGCTCCCCGCCCCGCATCGTGGTGGTAGAACTGGCAGGCGGCGTTGGTCTTGTAGGGTGACTTGTCCGCCGAGAAGCGGACGTCCCGGTGGATCCGGAAGATCGAGCGCCGCGGGTCGCCCAGCAGCTCGGGGGCGAGCCGCGCCAGCCGGACGTCCATCTCCTCCACCAGCGCCCGGAGCGGCTCGTGCACCTCGGTCTCGTAAACCGCCCGGTTCCGCTCGAACCACTCGCGCTCGTTGTGTCGCGCGAGGCGGCGGAGGAACGCCAGCGCTCCGCGGCCAAAGCTCCGGAATTCTGCCGGCGCCGGCCGGGCGCCTCGCGATGACGCTTTCGCCAGCCGCTCCTTCACCAGCCGCTCCTTCATGGGACGGGTCAGCTTCTTGATGGCCAGCTCGCGCCGGAGGGCGGCACCCCGGCCGGCGGCCCGCTCGACGTGGATCAGCCGGACCGGCCGGCGCGAGCGGGTGTACGCGCCGCCCCGGCCCGCGTTGTGGGCCGCCTCGCGCCGCACCGGATCGGTCGTGATCCCGGTATACAGGCTGCCGTCGGCGCAGCGGGCGAGGTAGACGTGCCAGGGCATAAGTCGAGAGTCGTAGGTCGTAAGTCGTTGATCGGTCGCGGTTCGTATGCTGCGGGTCGGACTGTCGCCGCGGCCGCCGGAGCGCGGTCGAGCCCACGGCCCAAGAGCTACGAGCTACGACTTACGACTCACGACCCTCCTGGATTGTAATGATACGCCCGCCGCTCTATCTTCGGCCAAACCCCCGTGCACACGCCGAGTCCTGCGAGACACCATGCCTGACCGCCGCCGGGTCGGCCGCAGCACCCTGCCCGACCAGCGCACGCTCCTGTCCTGGCTGTTTGCCGGCCGGCTGGTGCTGGCCGTCGGCATCCTGCTCGGGGCCGGGCTGGTCTGGACCGAGCGGCCGCAGGAGGCGTTCCTCGTCACGGTCGCGGTCGTCATCGCGCTGCTGTTCACGGGTTACGGCGCGTGGTTCGTGTTCGTGCGGCACCGGAAGAGCGGCAACGCGTTCCTGGTCGTCCAGGCGCTGGTGGATCTGGGCGTCATCACCACGATCGTCCACTTCGCGGGGCAGCCGCAGTCCGCTTTTCCGGCGCTCTACGTGCTCGCGGTGGCGGCGTACGCGCTCCTCCTGCCCCCCGCGTGGGGAGCCGTCATCGCGGTCACCGCGTCGGCGCTCTTCATCGGCGACGCCTTCTGGACCTGGTCGGGCCCGCCCGACGCCACGTTCTGGGCCCAGGTGGTGGTGTTCAATGTGGTCTTCGCCATCGTCGCTGTCCTTGGCCACCGCCTGCGGGAAGCGAGCCTGGAGCAGGAGACGCTCGCCACCGAGCTCAAGCGCGTGCGGCTCGAGGCGGACGAGATCCTCAGGAATATCCGCTCGGGCGTGCTGACGGTGGACGGGGTCGGGCGGCTCGCGTTCATCAACCCCACCGCGCAGCGCCTGCTCGATCTCGACGACGAGGGGTTGCTCGGCCTGCCGGTGCTCGACCAGCTCAAGGGGCGCTCGTCCGAGCTCTGGGCCGCGGTGGTGGCGGGGATCCGGAACGGCCGCAAGATCAGCCGTGGCGAGGGGATGGTGACCCACCAGGACGGGCGCATCTTTCCCATCGGCCTGAGCACCACCACGTTCCGGCAGGAGGCGCAGGAGGCGCTGTCGGTGACCGCGATCTTCACCGACATCTCCGACCTGAAGGAAGTACAGGAACTCCAGGCCCGCGCGGAGCGGCTGGAGGCGGTGGCGGCGCTGAGCGCGTCGCTGGCGCACGAGATCCGCAACCCGCTCGCCTCCATCCGGAGCTCGGTCGAGCAGCTGGGCCGCTCCCGGCACGCGGATGACGACGAGCGCTTCCTGGCCGGCCTCATCGTCCGGGAGAGCGACCGGCTGAGCCGCATCCTGAGCGAGTTTCTCGATTTCGCCCGGGTGCGCGCGACGCATCTGGTGCCGCTCGACCTGCATTCGGTGGTGGTCGCCGTCGTCCGGCTGATTCGCGCGCACCCCGACTGCCGGCCCGACGCGGTCATCGCGGTCGACGGCGCCCACACCATGCTCGATGGCGACGAGGATCTGCTGCACCGCGTCATCGCCAACCTGGTGCTCAATGCGGTCCAGGCGGCGCGCGGGCCGATCCACGTGACGGTGAGCGTGGCGGCGGTGCACGGCGGCGAGATCCCGCACGGCACCAATCTCGAGCACGCCGTGCGGCTGCAGGTGCGGGACGACGGACCCGGCATTCCGTCCGAGATCCGGGACCGGCTGTTCGACCCCTTCGTCTCGGGCCGGGCCGGCGGCAGCGGGCTCGGCCTCGCGATCGTGCAGCGCTGCGTGCAGGCGCACCAGGGCCTGGTGCTGGTCGATTCGAATCCGGGGCAGGGCACCACCTTCACAATCTTTCTGCCCGCCAAGATGATGGCGGAGGATGCCGCATGAGCCAGAAGCCCACGGTCCTGGTGGTCGACGACGAGTCCGGTATTCTCGACACCCTCCGAATCCTGTTGCGAAACGAGGGGTTCGAGGTCACCACCGCGCAGGGCGGGAAGGCGGGCCTGGAGCAGATACGCTCGGGCACGCACGACATCGTCCTCTCGGACGTGCGGATGCCGCAGGTCTCGGGCATCGACATCCTGAACGCGGCGCGGGAGCAGGACCCGATGACGCCGGTCATCCTCATGACCGCGCAGGCCTCGCTCCAGAGCGCCATCGCCGGCCTCAACTCGGGCGCCTTCCACTACATCCAGAAGCCGTTCAGCAACGACGAGCTGGTGGCCATCCTCCGCCGCGCCTGCGAGTTCCGCGCGGTGCGGGTAGAGAACAAGCAGCTCAAGCAGGAGATCCGCCGGCGGGACAAGGGGGCCGTCACCCGGCCGATCGGCAAGTCAAAGCGGTTTCTGGAGCTGCTGAAGCTCGCCGAGCACGTGGCGCCGACCGACTCGACCGTGCTCATCCAGGGTGAGAGCGGCACCGGCAAGGAGGTCGTCGCCCGCTACGTGCACAACCTCTCTAACCGAGTCGACGGGCCGTTCCTATCCATCAACTGCGGCGCGCTGCCGGAGAACCTCCTCGAGAGCGAGCTCTTCGGCCACGTGAAGGGAAGCTTCACCGGCGCGGTGCGCGACAAACAGGGACTCTTCGCGGCGGCGCGCGGCGGGAGCTTCTTCCTCGACGAGGTGGGCGAGATGCCGCCCTCGCTCCAGGTGAAGCTGCTCCGGGTACTGCAGGAGCGCGAGGCCATCCCGGTCGGCGCCACCGAGGCCATTCCGGTGGACGTCCGGATCATCGCGGCCACCAACCGCGACCTCGAGGAGGAGATCCGGCGCGGCAATTTCCGCTCGGACCTGTTCTACCGGCTGAATGTGATCGCGCTCAACCTCCCGCCGCTCCGCGAGCGTCGGGACGACCTCCTGCTGCTGATCGAGGCCTTTCTCCAGCAACTCGGCGCCGAAGCGGGCACCGATCCCAAGGCGCTGGCCTCGGAGGCGCTGGATGCGGTCATGGTGTACGAGTGGCCGGGAAACGTGCGGGAGCTGGAGAACGCGCTGGAGCACGCGACCGTGCTGAGCCGGGGGAGCGTGATCGACGCCTCCTCGCTGCCTGAGCGGATCACCAAGCGGCGAAAGGAGCCGCTCGTCGCCGAGCGTTCGTACCGGAACCCTACGCTCGAGGTGATCGAGCGGGCCTACATCATGTGGGTGCTGCAGGCGGAGGGGGGCAACAAGACGCGGGCGGCGGAGGTGCTGGGGATCGACCCGAGCACGCTGTACCGGAAGCTGAGTCGGTACGAGGAGCAGGTGGAGGTGAAGGCGTGAGAGCGCGGGCGAGGTGGGCCGCGGCCGCCGGCGCGACGGCGGCGTTCTTGCTTGCCGGCTACACGGCGGTGACCGAATCCATGCCCGTGCTGCACATCTACGACGGCTACTGGATGCTCCTCGGCGCCGCGGTGGCGGTGGCGCTGGTGGCACCCTTCGTCTGGTCGTGGACCCGGGAGCGATCGCTGCCGGCGGTGGTCATCGTCGCGGTGGTGGGATGCTGGCTCCCGATCGTCTGGCTGGCGGTCCGGCGGCACACGCCCGTCATGCAGCGGATCAAGGGCGCGTGGTACCTGATGGGGGGCGATGTGGTCGCGGCCGCGATCCCGGTCGGCGTGGCCTGCCTCTGGTTCCTGCTGCGGCGCCCGGATCCCGGGAAGCAGATCCAGCTCTGACGGCACGCGCGGCAGACGTCTCACGGCCACCCTCCCGGGTGGCCGTCGCGTTTCAGAGAACCCGGGCAAGATGAATCGGTCCGTGGTGACAAGGGCCAGCCCCTAGGTTTGCAGCGGGCGGGGACGCAGCGGTTTGCGCCGTCGCTTGGGGCCCCTTCGGCGCTCTTGCAAAATCCTGTTCCGGGGGGTTGGTCCGGTGCCGCGCAATCCCTTTCGCTGGCCGCGTAAGCACTGTGAGTGCAATGCATTCAGCTCGCCCCCCGGGGGGTGGCATAGGCGTTGCCTTACCCGCCGCCAGTCCGACGCCCACACCGTCCACCGTCGGCTCGGCCACATCGCCGCTCACTCACCCGGAGGAAGTATGCAGAATCGCAAGGGCTTTACCCTGATCGAGCTGTTGATCGTGGTCGTGATCATCGGCATCCTGGCCGCCATCGCCATTCCGAAGTTCGCGGCGACCAAGGAGAAGGCGTATATCGCGTCGATGAAGTCGGACCTGAAGAACCTGGCCACCGCGCAGGAGGCCTACTTCGCCGACAACTTCGTGTACATGGCGGGCACCGCCAGCAACCTGGCCGGCGTCGGCACGCCGCTGCCGACCGGCTGCGCCGCGGCGAACTGTCTCTTCACGCCGTCGGCTGGTGTGACCGTCGTCGCGGCCCTGGGTGGCAACCCGGGCTGGACGGCCACCGCGAGCCATGATCAGACGCCCAAGACCTGCGCGATCTTCCTGGGCGACAATACCACCGCGCCCGCCACGGTCGAGGGCGAGCCGAAGTGCAGCTGATAGCCTGAACGCCGGGCTACGACGATCACGGGCGGCGGTCTTCGGGTCGCCGCCCGTTTTCGTCGGCAGCAGGGCCTGTTCGCAGCACCTTCTCCAGACGAATGCAGCGCGAAACCAGGGAGATCTGTCCGTATGAAAACATCCCGACGAGGCTTCACCCTGATCGAGCTGCTCATCGTGGTGGTGATCATCGGCATCCTGTCGGCGATCGCGATCCCGAAATTCGCGGCCACGAAGGAGAAGTCGTACCTGGCGACGATGAAGAGTGACCTGCGCAACCTGGTCACCGCGCAGGAGGGCTATCTCAGCGACAACTTCACCTACTACAGTGGCGCCATCCCGAACGTGGCGTTCCCGTACAATCCATCGTCCGGAAGCACCGTCAGCATTACGGGAGTCGTGCCCGGTGGCTGGGCCGCGACAGCGTCCTACGCCGGCACCAGCAAGACCTGCGCGATCTTCTACGGCTCCATCGCCGCCGTCGCGCCGGCAACCGTGAACGGCGAGCCCAAGTGCACCTGAGCACGCGCCGGCGCGGCTGACATGGCGCCGCGGCAGCGTTCGCTCCGCACCGAGCTGCTGGTCAGTCTCGGTTTCGTCACCTCGGCCGCGGTCCTCCTGGTCGGCATCACGACGGTTCTGCTGCTTGGCGGTGACGTGCACGCGGCACTCGGGCCGCTTATCGGCCTGTGGTTCGGGAGCACCGTGGTCTTCGCGCTGTTCGGGGCGCACGTCGTTCACCGTCTCGTCATCCAGCCCCTTCGGGTCCTCACGGCCGAGGCTGATGTGCTGTCTGTCGGAGGACGGCCCGGGACGACCGAGTACGAGACGAGCGAACTGGCGGACCTGTCGGCCCGCTACCGTGCCATGGCCGAAGAGCTGCTCGACGTTCACAGCCACATGGTCCGGGTCGAAAAGCTCGCAGGGCTCGGTCGGCTGGCGGGCGGGGTGGCCCACGAGATCCGCAACCCTCTCGGCGCGCTGGGTACCTACGTCGAGGTCCTCCGGCGGCGCGGCAGCGACCCTGACATCACGGGCGAGATGCACGCGGCGATCGGGCGAGTCGATCGAATTGTGCAGGGATTGCTGGACTATGCCCGACCGGAGCGGCGCCCGGCCGAATCTCGGGTCGGGCGCACCGGGCAGGCGGACCTCAATGCGGTGGTCACGACGGCGGTCGAGTGTCTCGAGCGCCAGGGTCTGCTCGAGGGGCGTGACTTCTTGCTGAGCCTGGACCCGGCGCTCCCCTGTGTGCAGGGAAATCCGCACGGTCTCGAGCAGGTGGTCATCAATTTGCTAGTGAACGCCCTCCAGGCTACCGCCGAGGGTTCTTTGCGCGTCGGGACCACGCGCCGCGCGCTCGAGCCGGCCCACCGGACCGCCGCACGGGGGGGATCGCTCGGGGCGGAGGGCATCACCGGTCGCCGCCGCTGGACCGCGCGGCCTCTCCGGAGAGACCTCCCGGTCGGGCTGTCCGGGGGACTCCTCTTCGTGGCGGACGACGGGCCTGGAGTTCCGGACGAAGACCGGGAGCGAATCTTCGACCCGTTTTTCACGACCAAGGCTCCTGGCGAGGGTACCGGGCTTGGCCTGGCCATCGTGGCCCGGACCGTAGACGACGCCGGAGGAATGGTGTGGGTGGACCGCGCACGCGAGGGCGGCGCGGTATTCAAAGTCTTCCTGCCTCTTGCGGGTGCGGCCGATGCGCTTGCTGATCGTTGACGACGACGCCGGGCTCCGTCAAGCCCTGTCCCTCCTGCTCCAAGAGGCGGGATACGACGTGGTGACCGAGGGCGATCCAGAGCGGGCCCTGCAGCGGGCCGAGGGCGAGGGCCTCGATCTCATCCTGTGCGACGTGCGGATGCCGAAGATGGACGGCGTCAGCTTCCTCCGGCGCTACCGCGCGGAGGGTGGCCAGGCGCTGCTCATCATGATGAGCGCCTACGGCAGCGAGGACGCCGCCCTGGCGGCGATGCGCGAAGGTGCCTACGACTACCTCCACAAGCCGTTCCGCCCCGACGAGGTGACGCTGACGCTGCGAAAGGCCGAGGAGCGCGAGAAGCTGCGCCGTGAGGTCGAGGTGCTGAGGACCAGCCTTCGTGCGGGCGGGGCCGGTGACCTCGTCGTCTCCGAAAGTCGCGCGATGCGAGATGTCCTCGAGCTCGCGACCCGCGTGGCCCGCCACAACACCACCGTGCTCATCACCGGGGAGAGCGGCACGGGGAAGGAAGTACTGGCCCGCGCCATCCACCGGATGAGCCCGAGAAGCGACCACGGCTTCATCGCCATCAACTGCGCCGCCATCCCCGAGCACTTGCTCGAAAGCGAGTTGTTCGGCCACGCGCGCGGCGCATTCACCGGTGCCACGGCCGAACGAGTGGGACTGTTCGAGACGGCCCACGACGGCACGCTGCTGCTCGACGAGATCGGCGATCTGCCTCTCGATCTGCAGGCCAAGCTCCTCCGGGTGCTCGAGGAGGGCGAGATCCGGCGAATCGGCGGCCGGGAGGCGCGCCGCGTGGACGTGCGGGTTCTTGCCGCCACCGGCAAGCCGCTCGAAGCCGCGGTCGAGCGAGGGGAGTTCCGGGCCGATCTCTTCTATCGGCTGAACGTCGTTCGCCTCCACATCCCGCCGCTGCGCGAGCGCCCGGACGATGTGCCCGCGCTGCTCACCCACTTTGCAGGCCAGGCGGCAGGCCGCCTCGGTCATCCGGTGAGCATCACGCCATCGGCGCTCGAAGCGCTCACGCATCACTCCTGGCCGGGCAACGTTCGCGAACTGCGCAATGCGGTCGAGCGTGCGGCCGTGCTAGGCACCGGCGGCCCGCTCGAGCCGCGGGACTTCGCGCTGGCCAATGGCGGCGCGAACGGCAGCGCGAACGGTAACGGACACCTCGGCGGAGCCAACGGCAATTCCGGTCACGCGACGGAGACCAATGGAACCGTGCCGCACGCCACTGCGGGCGCGTCGCTCGATCTGAAGAGCCAAGTGGAGGCGGTCGAGCGCCAGGCAATTCTCCGGGCGCTCGAGGCGTCCGGAGGGAATCGGCGCCAGGCGGCGAGTCTCCTGGGCATCAGTCTTCGGACCCTGTTCTACAAGATGCGGCGGCTGCCCGTGCACTGAGTCATGCAAACGCCGGCGGTCGCTGCAATCGCGTGCAGCGCGCGCCGGTGGATGGCATTCGCAAGCAATTGTGAATACGTGGCTTCATCTCTGGTACGCCTCCTGCTTGTTCTCCTGCCGAACCATCCCCCGGACCAGCACGCAGCCATGCACTAACGGAGGAGCCGTGAGTCACCGCAGGGGATTCACGCTGATCGAGACGCTGCTGGCGATCGTCATCGTCGCCACCCTCACGCTCATCGGCTATCCCAAGGTCAGCAGGGCCATGGCCCAGACCAACGTCCAGAGCGCACGCACGGCCCTGGCCAACATGTTCTCCAAGGCCAGGGCCGCGGCCACCCAGACCAGCCGCACTACCGCGGTCCGGCTGGTCGGCAACACGGTGTTCGTGACGGCCAAGCCGAGGTTGACGGCGGCCGGAGCCAGCGTGATCGACACCGTGGGCACGGTCTTGAACCTGAACACCGCCTATGGTGTCACCCTCAGCGCATCGGTCGATTCCATCGGCTTCGATCCGCGCGGGCTTGGCAGCAACTTCGGCACTAGCACGACCATTTCGGTCGCGCGGAGCGGTCACAGCCAATCGATCACGGTAGATGGCCTGGGGAGGGTACTCAAGTGAAGCGGACGGGGGCGGGATTCACGCTGATCGAAGTACTCGTAGCGGTCGTGGTGCTCGCAGTTGGCGTCACCGCGCTCGTGGGCTCGTCCGCCATGGTCACGCGCATGGTCGGCCGCGGCCAGATGGAAACGCGGGCCGCGCAATTGGCCTCGAAGCGGCTCGAGACGCTGCGGCGCTCGGCCTACTCGACTTCGCCGCGCTGCACCGCCGGCACCTTTGCCAACGGGGGGCCGTCCACCAGTCAGGGCGTCACGGAATCATGGCAGCTCACCGGCACGAATCCGCGGACGCTTACCGTCACGGTGTCCTACAAGACGTCGCGCGGCACCCACTCCGACGTCCTCACCACCCTGATCGAGTGCTGACCACCATGCGCAACCTCAGAGGCTTCACCCTCATCGAGCTGTTGGTCGCGCTGGTCATCATGCTGGTGGTGACCGGAAGCATCTTTACCCTGCTCAACACCACCCAGCGCGTCTCGCGGGCGCAGGCGGAGCGGACCGACCTCCAGTCCAACGTGCGCGCAGGGGCCATCATCGTGCCGAACGAACTGCGCGAGATCAACAACGTGGAGGCCGGCACCGCCGACCAGATCGACATCATCACACCGAACCCAACCAGCCTCCGGTACCGGGCCATGCGAGGGATCGGTTTCGTCTGCCAGACGCCCACCGCGGGTGAGGTCCGGATCAAGAAGACCACCTGGTCGGGTATGCGGGAGCCCGTGGGCGGCCGCGACGCCGGGTACGTGTTCCTGGAAGGCGCCGATCAGGACGTGAGCACGGATGACACCTGGCAGCCCGTGACCATCACCGGGGTGGCCGCGTCCACCTGCGGCACCGACGTGGCGTACGCGCTCACGATTTCTCCCACGGTGGCGGCGCTGACCTCCGTCCCGGTCGGAACGCCGGTGCGACTCTACGAAGTCATGGAGCTCAGCCTGTACGTGAGCGATGGCAAGTCCTGGCTCGGTGCCAAGAGCGTGAGCGCGGGCGAGGCCACGCAGCCGGTCATCGGTCCGCTCGTGGACGCCTCGGGGCTCGCCTTCGAGTATCTGGACAAGAACGGCGCCGCTACGGCGGTCACCGGCGACATCAAGAGCGTTCGGCTAACCATCCGCGGCATCACGGACCAGGCAATCGTGATGGGGGGCAGCTCGGGAAGTGTGCAGCAGGTCCAGGACAGGCTGGTGAGCGAGGTTCTCCTGCGCAACGCGTTCCGGCCGTGAGCGACTCACTCCAACAGGAGATCGGCATGCAAGCTTCACGGGTGTCCAACGAACGTGGCATGGCGCTGGCCGTCGCCGTCTTCGCGCTGGTGGTAATCGGCGCGCTGGTGGCGGGAACCTTCTTCGCCGGCCGGCTCGAGCAGCAGAGCGGGGAGAATACGCTGTTCGCGACGCAGGCGTCCGAGGCGGCCGAGGCTGCGATGGCCCAGTCCCTCGGCGGCGGCCTCACGTCAACCACCATGCTTGCGCTGGTCGCGGGCGGCAGCGGGACCACGCTGTCGTCGGTGTCGCTCGGCGGGAGCGTTACGGGCACGCCCTCGGTCCGCCGCCTCACGTCGAGCGTGTGGCTGCTCCAGGCGCTCGGCGAGCGAGACGACGCAGGCGGCGCGCTCCTCGCCCGGCGTTCCGTCGGACAGCTCATCCGCCTCAATCAGGTGAACGTGAAGGTCAGAGCGGGCCTCACCGCCATCGGCAAGGTCACGGTCAGCGGCAATTCGACCGTGAGCGGCGTCGATGCCACGCCGAGCGAATGGACCACGTCCCCGCCCGTGGATTGCCCGACGCCGGGCGATGTTGCCGGTGTACGCTACAACGGCCAGCTCACCCAGCAGGGCAGCGCGGTCATTAAGGGCTCTCCGAACCGGCAGCAGGACAACACGCTCTCCGCCGGCAACATGCTGGGCGGCTCCTCGTTCGACCAGCTAAAGGCCGTCGCGACGCTGACGCTGACCGGCAACATCAGCGGGCTGGCCGCGCAGACCACCGGCAATCCGCCTGTGTGTGATACTTCTCTGCAGAACAACTGGGGAGCGCCGACCGTCAAGACCAGCCCGTGCTTCAACTATTTCCCCATCATCTACCACCTGGGTGACCTCTCGATATCCGGCACCGGCGAGGGCCAGGGCATCCTGCTCGTGGAGGGCAACCTGAACGTCCAGGGCCGGATCGATTTCTATGGCCCCGTGATCGTGACCGGCGGCGTCAACATCCGCGGCACCGGCTCGGATGACGTGAAGTTCTACGGCGGCGTGATGGCCCAGGACGTTACGCTGGACGACAGCAAGCTCACGGGTAACGCCACCGTGAACTATTCCTCGTGCGCCATTAGGCGCGCGCTACAGGGGTCCGCCACGCCCATTCCGTTGACGGAACGGAGCTGGGTCCAGCTCTACAACTGACCGCTTATCCCGATCCCGACGGCGCTCTCCACGAGGGCGCCGCTCGGGTATCCGGCTGAACTGCCACAGGTTGCACACGTTCCGGCCAACAGTCCTGGTGCTGCATCCCGAGAGAGGGGTTGCGAAAGGGAAGATCGGCCGGCCCACCGCGGTTGCACTCCCCGGCTCCTACCTGCAACAAGACGCTCCGACCCAACGACTTAGCAATGTGCAATTTGTGTGGCACATCGGTTGCCCACTGGGCCCCGGACTACCCTCATGCAGGGCGCCGGCAGTATTCGCTCGGTTACGCGGCAGGGCTGATCCATCCCTCACCATGTGGACACTATGGGACTCTTCGGGCGGAACGCGACGACGGTCGGCCTGGACATCGGCAGCGGTCTGATCAAGCTCGTCGCGATTTCCCACGCCTCAGGCGGGCCGGTCCTCACCAAGGTCGCGTTCACCTCCGTGGTGAACGACGCCATCGTCGAGGGCGAGGTTATGGACCCGGGCATCGTGGCCGACTCGATCAAAGGTCTCATGGCCTCCGCCGGCATCAAGGCGAAGCGGGTGGTGATGGCCGTGGGTGGGCGCGACGTGATCATCAAGAAGATCGCCATGGACCGGATGAAGGAAACCGAGGCCCGCGAGGTCATCCGCTGGGAGGCCGAGCAGCACGTGCCGTTCGACATGGACAACGTCGAGCTCGACTTCCAGATCCTGGACCCCGAGGCCGAGGGGCTCCAGATGACCGTGCTCCTGGTGGCCGCCAAACGCGAACTGGTGGAGCACAAGCTCGCGCTGCTCTCCGAAATCGGACTTAGCGCCAGCGTCGTGGATGTGGACGCTTTCGCCCTGCATAACGCCTTCGAGGTGAACTATCCCGAGGCCATGCGAGGGGTGGTGGGCCTGGTCAACATCGGGCACGAGACCACCAATATCAACATCCTGGACGACGGCGTGCCGGTGCTCACCCGGGACATCCCGATCGGCACGCGGCGTTTCAAGGAAGACCTGCAGCGCGAGCGCGGGCTTTCCGCCGAATCGGCAGAGGGGGTGCTCAGGGGCACCGATACCAACGAGGCGCTCGAGCCACTGCTCGAGTCCCGCGGCGAGGAGCTGGCGGTGGGCATCGAGCGGGCCGCGGCATTTCTCCAGTCAGCCAGCCGGTCGGCGGCGGGGATCTCACGAGTCTTCACTACTGGCGGCGGCGCCCGGATTCCGGGCCTCAACAAGCTGCTGTCGGACCGGTTGCGCATACCGGTCCAGTTGGCCAATCCGATCGAGAAGCTCCAGGTGGCGGACGGCGTGTTCGACCAGTACTCGGTCGACGAAGTCGCCCCGCTGCTGATGCTCCCGATCGGCCTCGCGCTGCGCGACGCCGCGTAACCCCGACCCAGGGACCGACGACCGATGATCACCGTCAATCTCCGCCCCGACCTGAAGCGCAAGCGCGCTCGGCGGCCCCTGCAAGGGGCACTCGAGGGCGTGCGTGGCCTGGGCAGCAGGATCAAGGACCCGGTTCTGCTCGTCGCCGCGCTGAGCTGGGTCGGCGTGGTCGGCTGGCTCGGGTTCGTATACCTCGGCACCGCGCGCGAGCTGAGCGGCTTGGAGCCTAGGCTCGAGCAGAGCCGCGCCGAGAACAAGCGCTTCAAAGCGTTCCTCTCCGAAAAGCGCCACCAGGAGACCATCCGCGATTCGCTCGTCGCCCAGATCGGCGTGATCCGCACGGTGGATGGCGACCGCTACGTCTGGCCGCACGTGCTGGACGAGGTCACGCGGGCGCTCCCGGCGTACACCTGGCTGGTGGACCTCGGTCCCGCGCGCATCGCCTCCACTCCGGCCGCGGCCAAGCCGACGCACGCAGCGGCGGCGGCTCATCCTGGATCCACCAAGTCCGATAGCACCACGGCCACTGCCGCCACGCCGCCTCTGCAGTTCGAGGTGAACGGCCGGACCGTGGACATCCAGGCATACACCCGCTTCCTCCGTCAGCTCGAGGCCTCCCCCTGGATCGCCGACGTCACGCCGGTCTCGGCGCAGACGGTGGTCGAGAAGGAGCGCCCGGTGACGGCGTTCACCATCCGGGCCACGTTCCGCCAGGCGGACTCGGCGTACATCCGGACAGTTCCCCTCAGCCAGTCGGTGAGGTAGCCGCGCCATGGCACTCTCGTCCCAGAAGTCCACGCCGATTCTCGTAATCGTGCTCGCCGGGATTGTGGGCTACGTCGGATATACCGGCAGCGTGGTCGACGCGCTCGGGCTCCATGGCATGGCGGCCCGCCAGGCCCGGGTCGAGGCGGTGCGCGACACCATTACGAGGCTGGATGCCGCCACCGACAGCGCCAAGAAGGAGCTGGCCCGCGGCACGGTCGAGGACCTGCGCAAGCGGCTCGATACCTACCGCGGCAGCCTGGCACTGCTGCGCCGGCTGGTGCCGGAGCGGAACGAGGTGCCCAACCTTCTCGACGACATCTCGACCCGGACCAAGATCCGTGGGGTAACTTTGTCGCAGGTAGTCCCGCTGCCGGTGGAGTCCGGCCCGGCGCCTTTCGACACCTACAAGTACAACATGTCCGTGATCGGGCACTACGATCAGATCGGCGCCTTCATGGCCGACGTCGCCAGCCTGCAACGGATCATCGTGCCCTACGATCTCTCGGTGGCGCCCGCCGCGGCCGGCGCCGCCAAGGCCCTGAACGACACGAGCGGCTCGCTGCTCGAAGCGAAGTTCCAGATCCGGACCTACGTCAAGTCTTCCACGGAGGGAGAGGCCAGTGGCACGTGACCCGTGGTTCGGATTCGCGCTACTCGCCCTGGCCGCGGCTGTCGCGGCCGGCGGCGCGAAGCCGGCGGAAGCGCAGTCGCCCGCGACCGCACACGCACTGGTCGTCTCGGTGCGTGGGCGCACCGACAGCATCCAGCGGGAGCACGCGCGTCGCATTGACGCTGCCGGCAGTACCGTTGCGTCGGCTGATTCCATCACCCGGCCATCGCGCCCGACTACCGCTGCAGCCGTGCCGGCGGTCGAAGCCGGAAAGTCCGACTCGCTCAAGCCGGAGGTCGAGTCGGCGCTCGCTGATTCGGTTCAGCGGGCGCGGGAGATCGACGTGATGCGCGAGACGTTCGCCTATGCCGGCGGCACACGCGATCCGTTCGCCTCGCTGATCAACGTCGACAAGAGCGGCCCCGAGATCGCCGATCTCGACCTCGTGGGCGTCTACCTGGACCTGCGCACGCCGTCCAACACCGTGGTCGTGCTGCGGGAGAAGGCCTCCGCCAAGCGTCACAAGATGCGGGTGGGGGATGAGCTGGGCCGGGCGCGGCTGGTGCAGATCCACGCCCGCGACGCGGTGTTCAAGATTCAGGACTTCGGGTTCGAGCGCCAGGAAACTCTCTCGCTGCGCAAGCAGGAGGTCGAGACGCCATGACGGGATTGTATCGCTTGATGCTGGTCGCCACCGTGGCCCTCGGGGCCGCGACGCCGCTCCGGGCGGAAGGGCCTGGCAGCGGAGAGGTGACCGCCGTGAGCCTGACGCCGGCCGCCGGCAAGACCGAGGTCGTCGTCGCCGTCCGTGGCGCCGTGGACGTGCGGGACTTCCTGCTGACCTCGCCCGACCGCCTGGTGCTCGACGTGGTGGGCGCGAAGCTCGGCACCACCACAGCGAGCCTTTACGACGGGGTCAAGCGGGGAGGGGTGCTCAACCTGCGCTATTCGCAGTTCCGCCCCGACGTCGTACGCATCGTGATCGATCTCCAGGGGCCGGAGACCTATACGGTCGACCGCTCGGACAACGCCATCCGGGTGAGCTTCGGCGATGGCCAGCCGTTCCAGGCGTGGTCATCCACCGACGCCGGCACCGACGCCGTTGCGGCCGATCGGGCGAGTGACGACGTGACCGAGCCGGCACCGGTGGCGCGGAAGCCTGAAGTGGGCATCCGGAGCGCCGCCATGCTGACCCGGGCGGACGAGCCACGCATCACGGTCACCTGGGACCGCGCGAGTATCGGAGACGTGGTCGCCGGCTTCGCGGCGTTCAGCGGCCGCACGATCATCCTCGGCAAGGACGTGAAGGGCGAGGTGAATGCCGAGATCAAGAATCAGCCCTGGCCCCAGGCGTTCCAGGCGGTGCTGGCCTCCCAAGGCCTCTCGGCCCAGGAGATGGCCGGCGGGATCATCCGGGTGGACGCCCCTTCGGCGCTCGCGGCGCTCGACTCGCTCGAGCCGCTGGAGACGAGCATCGTCCGGATCAACTACGCCCAGGCAGCGTCGCTGTCCAAGACGGTCGAGAGCATTCTGACCAAGAACCGCGGCCGGGTCGTGGCCGATACCGGCTCGAACGCGCTGATCCTGACCGATACCCGGAGCAAGATCGCGAGCGTCACCGACTTCGTCCGCGGGCTCGACGTGCGCACGCCCCAGCTCTCGATTCAGGCGAAGATCATCTTCGTCGACCGGACCGACGTCGAGCAGCTTGGCCTCAAGTACGATCTCGGCAGCCGAACCCAGTTCTTCAATAAGCTGGTTCAGCGTCCCGATCCGTCCAACCCGGGCGAGATGTTCGACCGGAACGTCAACGTCATCGATCTGGGCGGCAACTCCGTGGCGGCCGTCGGCAATGCCACCGCCGAAGTGCCGAACTCGGCGCTCGATCTGATCTATTCGACCAGCATCGGCGGGTTTGCCCTGACCACGTTCCTGAGCGCCCTCGAACGCACCGAGCTGGCCGACATCCAGGCCGAGCCGGTCATCTCGACTCTCGATAACCGTCAGGCCGACATCCTGGTCGGTGAGGAAACACCGGTACGCGTCATTGACGCCAACTCCAGCTCGTCCGGCACCGCCCGCGCCAACGTGCAGTTCAAGGAGACGGGCATCCGCCTGACGGTCACCCCGCACGTGACCAACAACCGCCAGGTGCTGATGCAGCTCCACACCGAGCGCTCGGCCATCCAGCCGCTCGCCGCGGCGGACCTCGGCTTCATCTTCCAGAAGCAGAAGGCCGACAACCAGCTCCTCGTCAACGACGGCGAGACGGCGGTCATCGGCGGCCTCACGGTCACGCAGGTCACCAAGACCAGGTCGGGCATCCCGCTGCTGGGGAGCCTCCCGATAGTCGGCCGGCTGTTCAGCTTCACCAGCGATCAGGAAAACCGGCGCGATCTCATTATCTTGGTCACACCCCGGATCACCGACGACGGCGCCTCGGAGCAGTAGCCGCCCCGCGCGGACCGTCCGAGCACCCCGACGGGAACGAGCCCGGCGCAGGCCGGGCTCGTTCGCATCCCGTACCCCCGGGCGTGAGGTAGGACACGTGCACCTGACATTCTCCACCGCCGGCGAATCGCACGGCAAGGCGCTCGTGGCCCTGGTCGAAGGGCTCCCCGCCGGCCTGCCGGTGAGCGCCGAGTGGGTGGACCGGGAGCTCGTGCGCCGCATGCAGGGCTACGGCCGCGGCGCGCGGATGAAGATCGAGCGCGACCACGTCGACTGGCTCTCCGGCGTGCGCGCCGGCGAGACGCTCGGCACCCCGGTAGCCATGCTCATCCCCAACCGAGACTGGGCCAACTGGGAAGACGTGATGGCCCACGAGGCGGCGGAGCCGGGCGAGCTCCGCCGCCGGCGCGTCACCCGTCCCCGTCCCGGCCATGCCGATCTCGTGGGGGTGCTCAAATACGACCGGGTGGACGCGCGCGACATCCTGGAGCGGGCCAGTGCCCGCGAGACCACCGCCCGCGTGGCGGCCGGCGCGCTGGCCCGGCGCCTCCTGGACGAGTTCGGCGTCGAGATCGGGAGCCACGTCGTCTCGCTCGGGGGCGTACTCGCGGCGCCGCCCACACCGCTGCCCGTGCCGCTCAATGACGCCGCCGACCGCTCGGAGGTCCGAGTCCTCGACCCGTCGGTGGAGGCTGAAATCATCCGCCGCATCGATGCCGCGAAGAAGGCCGGCGACACCCTCGGCGGTGAGGTCGAGGTGGTGGCGCGCGGGGTGGTTGTGGGTCTGGGTAGTCACGTGAGCTGGGACCGGAAGCTCGACGGGCGCCTGGCCGGTATGCTGATGTCCATACCCGCGGTCAAGGCCGTCGAGATCGGCCTGGGCGTCGAGGCCGCGCGCCGGCCGGGCTCCGAGGTGCACGATCCCATCGACGCGGCCTCCAGCACGCCCCCGCCCGAGCCCGGCGACCGCCGCGCCGGCTTCCGCCGCCGCAGCAACAACGCCGGCGGACTCGAGGGCGGAATCACCACGGGCGAGCCGCTGGTGATCCGGGTCGCGATGAAGCCGATCAGCACGTTGATGTCTCCACTCCCGACCGTGGACCTCGCGACCGGGAAGCCCGCCAACGCCCAGAGCGAGCGCTCGGACGTGACCGCGGTGCCCGCAATGGGCGTTATCGCCGAGGCGCTCACGGCCCTGGTGTTGGCTGACGCGATGCTCGAGAAGTTCGGGGGCGACTCGCTCGGCGAGATGCGCCGCAACTTCGACGGCTATGTCGCCGCGCTCGGCGCCCGCTGGGGCTCCCTGCGCGGCCAGGTCGAGGGCTGAGGTGAGGCGCCACGTCCTGCTGGTGGGCCTCCCGGGCTCCGGGAAGAGCACCGTCGGCCGGCTCGTGGCCGAAGCGCTTCCGGCGCCGCTGCTGGACATCGACGGGATTCTGGTCCGGCAGATGGGGATGCCGGTCGCCCAGATCTTCGGCATGGTAGGGGAGCCGCGGTTCCGCGCCATGGAACGGGACGCCGTGGCCACCGCCCGGGCGAGGGAGCCGGCGGTGATCGTGCCGGGCGGCGGCTGGGCCGCGCAGCCGGGACAGCTGGAAACGGCCAGGCCTGCCTGTCTCATTATGTATCTCAAATGCGGCATCGGCACGGCTGTCAGCCGGAGTGAGGAGGGCGAGGTGCGGCCGCTCCTCACCGGCGCCGATCCGGCGGAGCGGCTGCGGGCGCTCCTGGCAGCCCGGGAACCGTTCTATAAGCTCGCTGATTATGAGGTCTCGGCGGACAGGAAGGACGCGCGGCAGGTGGCGAAGGAGGTCGTCCGGCTGGCGCGGGAGCATGGGGGGTGGTAGAGGGCGGACGGTCAGGCGGACGGAGGGGGGACAATCTGATAACTAGTTGAGATATATACATTTACCGATTCGCGCCTTGCGCCGCCCCGTCCACGCGGATTTCTTGCACCCACCGACGTTGACCATCCGATGACTTCAGCAGGCATAGTGTACTAATGGCGACCAGACCCAAACGAGCAGTAAAGGCCCCCGCCAAGCGCGGCAAGAAAGCCGCGGCCCCCGCGGCGCCCAGGAAGCGCGGCGCCAAGGCCGGGAAGGGGAGCGCGCTGGTCATCGTCGAGTCGCCCACCAAGGCCAAGACCATCGGGAAGTACCTGGGCGCGGGTTACGACGTGAAGGCCACCGTGGGCCACCTGCGGGACCTTCCCACGCGCGAGCTGGGCGTCGACGTCGAGCGCGGCTTCGAGCCCAAGTATGTCACTATCAAGGGCAAGACCAAGACGCTCTCGGACCTCAAGAAGGCTGCCAAAACCGCGTCCATCATCTACCTCGCCACCGACCCCGACCGCGAGGGGGAGGCGATCGCCTGGCACGTGGCCGATCAGCTCAACAGCGGAGCGCCGACCCACCGGGTGTTGTTCCACGAGATCACCAAGGACGCCATCCATGAAGCGATGGAGCAGCCGGGTGTGATCGACGACCGCAAGGTGAACGCGCAGCAGGCGCGCCGGATCCTCGACCGGCTCGTGGGCTATAAGGCGAGCCCCATCCTCTGGCGCAGCATCAAGACGGGGCTCTCCGCGGGCCGGGTACAGACCGTCGCCCTCCGGCTCATCGTGGAGCGCGAGCGCGAGATCCGCGCGTTCACGCCCGAGGAGTACTGGAGCATCGAGGCGCTCCTCGCCAAGGACGGGCAGACCTTCGAGGCCGCCCTGGCCAAAGTGGCTGGCCACAAGCCGCAGCTCCATTCGGCCGAGGAGGCGCAGGCCGTGGTGGACGCGGTGCGGCAACGGCCGTTCGTCGTGTCCAGGGTCGAGAAGCGGAACCGGCGGAAGAACCCGTCCGCCCCCTTCACCACCAGCACCATCCAGCAGGAAGCCGCCAAGAAGCTGGGCTTCAGCTCGCGGCGCACCATGCGCGCGGCGCAGGACCTCTACGAGGGCATGGACGTCGGCGAGGAGAGCGCGGTCGGCCTCATCACCTACATGCGGACCGACTCGGTGCGCGTGTCCGATGCGGCCATCGCCTCGGTGCGTGAGTTCATCGGGAAGAGCTACGCCAAGCCGTATCTCCCCGAGTCGCCCAACCGCTACAGCTCGCGGAAGAACGCCCGCGTCCAGGATGCGCACGAAGCCATCCGTCCCACCGACGTGCGCCGCAGGCCGGAGCACGTGCAGAAGTATCTCGAGCCCGACCAGTTCCGGCTCTACCAGCTCATCTGGCAGCGGTTCGTCGCATCACAGATGACGCCGGCGGTCTATGACATGACCGTGGTCGAGTTCGATATCGGCCAGTACCTCTTCCGGGCCACCGGCTCCGTGCTCGTCTTCGACGGGTTCCACGTGCTCTACACCGAGGGCCGGGAAAAGGAGGAGGGGAAGACGATGGACGACCTCCCGCCCATCCCGCCGCTGGTGCAGGGCGACGCGGTCGAGGTCCGGGAGATCACGCCGTCGCAGCACTTCACCGAGCCGCCACCCCGCTTCAGCGAGGCCAGCCTGGTGAAGGAGCTCGAGCGGCTCGGCATCGGCCGGCCGTCCACGTACAGCGCCATCATCTCGACCCTGAGCGCGCGCGAGTACGTCAAAGTGGAGCAGCGCCGCTTCTTCCCCACGGAGCTGGGCGAGCTGGTCGAGAAGATCATGGTGGCCAAGTTCCCCGAGATCTTCAATGTCGAGTTTACCTCCGGGATGGAGTCGGAGCTCGATCGGATCGAGGAGGGGGAGCTGCTGTGGCAGGGCGTGCTGAAGGACTTCTACACGCCGTTCAGCAGGGCGCTCGAGGCGGTGGATCTCAACGCGCTCGTGGCCGACGCGCACGGGCTAAACCCCGACGATCTCGCGAAGGAGCGCTGCCCCAAGTGCGGCTCGGCCATCGAGCTCAAGACCGGGCGGTTTGGTCCGTACCTCGCCTGTGTGAAGTACAAGGACACCTGCGACTACGTGAAGTCGCTCCGGAAGGCGCGCGCGCCCGACCGGCCCACTGACGAGAAGTGCCACCTGTGCGGCTCGCCGATGGTCATCAAGACCGGCCGGTTCGGTGAGTTCCTGGCCTGCACCACCTACCCGGCGTGCAAGGGAACCCGCCCCATTCCGCTCGGCATCAAGTGCCCCAAGTGCGTCGAGGGTGACCTGGCCGAACGGCGCACCAAGCGCGGCAAGTCGTTCTGGGGCTGCATCCGCTACCCCGCCTGCGATTTCTCCACCTGGAACCGACCGGTGCCGGATACCTGCCCGGAGTGCGGCTGGATCGGCATGGAGAAGAAGGTGAGCAAGGCGGAGGGAGAGACGCGGGTCTGCCTCAAGTGCGGGAACAAGCTGGTCCTCGCCGAGCCCGAGGAGGTGGCCCTGGCGTGAACGCCACCGTCGTCGGCGGCGGTCTCGCCGGCTCGGAGGCGGCGTGGGCGCTGGCGGAGCGCGGGGTGCGCGTGACGCTCTACGAGATGCGGCCCGTGGTGACCACGCCGGCCCATCACACCGACCGGCTGGCCGAGCTCGTCTGCAGCAACTCCTTCAAGTCGGTGGATCTCGCTAACGCACACGGACTGCTCAAGTCCGAGCTTCGCGCGCTCGGCAGCTTGCTGCTCGCCTGCGCCGACCTGGCGCGGTTACCTGGCGGGACGGCGCTGGCGGTGGACCGGGAGGTCTTTTCGCGGGCGGTGCACGAGCGGGTGACGGCGCACTCGAACATCACGGTCGTGCGCGAGGAGATGGCCGAGCTGCCGTCGCCCGGCGTATTGGCAACCGGCCCGCTCACCTCGCAGCGGCTCACCGACGCGATCGTGGCCCGGCTTGGCTCGGCGGCCCTCGCGTTCTACGATGCCATCGCCCCGGTCGTGTCATCGGATTCGCTCGACCAGGATCGGCTCTACGCGCTCTCGCGCTACGGCAAAGGCCAGGGCGACGACTACCTGAACGCGCCGATGAATGCGGCTGAGTACGAGCGCTTTCTGGACGCGCTGATCGAGGCCGACCAGCATCAGGGCCACGAGTTCGACGCGGTGCCCTACTTCGAGGGGTGCCTGCCGGTGGAGGAGATGGCCCGACGCGGCCGAGAGACGCTCCGGTTCGGACCGATGAAGCCGGTCGGGCTCCCCGACCCGCGCACCGGCCGGGAGCCGCACGCGGTAGTACAGCTACGCCGCGAGGACCGCGCGGGGCAGATGTGGAACCTGGTGGGCTTCCAGACCCGGCTCCGGATTCCGGAACAGCTGCGGGTGTTCCGCATGATCCCGGGGCTAGGGCAGGCGGAGTACCTCCGATTCGGGAGCATCCACCGGAACTCCTATCTCAACAGCCCCGCGAGCCTGGGCCCGGCGCTCACCGCGCGGGACGATGGCCGGCTCTTCTTCGCCGGGCAGCTCACGGGGGTCGAGGGGTACACCGAGTCGCTCGGCACCGGGCTGCTGGCCGGGATCAACCTGGCGCGCCGCCTCGAGGGGAAGCCGGTGGCCGTCCCGCCGCCGACCACGATGCTCGGCGGGCTGTATCGCTATCTCCGCGAGGCCGATCCGAAGCACTTCCAGCCGATGAACGCCAACTTCGGGCTGCTCGAGCCGCTGCCGGGAAAGGTCCGGAAGGACCGGAAGAAGGAGCTGCTGGTGGAGCGGGCGCAGGCGGAGCTCGGGCGGTTTCTGGAGGAGCTCCGGTGATTGTTCAGGGTCACCATTCACCACAGAGGCACAGAGGCACAGAGGCACACGGAGAACAACAAACATTTGCGGTTTCTCTCCGTGTGCCTCTGTGCCTCT
>JAICLE010000013.1 GCA_025927545.1 Gemmatimonadales bacterium | reverse complement strand
TGGTCAACTTCACCGAGATCGATCACCCCATGCACCTCCACGGCTTCTACTTCCGGATCGAGTCGAAAGGCAACGGGCTGACGGATTCGCTCTACACCCCCGATCAGCGGCGAATGGGCGTGACGGAGGTCCTGCAGCCGTTCGGCACGATGTCGCTATCCTGGGCAGCGGATCGGCCGGGCAACTGGATCTATCACTGCCACTACGCCACGCACCTCTCGAAACTCGTCGAGCTGGACACCGAAAACGGTATCCTGGATGCGGGCCTGCTCAATCATCACATGTCCGACCGCCCGCATCAGATGTTCGGCCTCGTCCTGGGGATCAGCATCGCGCCGAAAGGGGCGAGCGTGGTGTCGACGGAGACCCCACGAGCGCTGCGTATCGTCCAGCGCGAGCGGGCGAACGTCTACGGCTCACAGGCCGGGATGTCGTACGTCCTGGACGGCACACCCGACGGGGCGGATAGCACGGCACTTCCGGTACCGGGGCCGATGCTCGTACTCGAGCGGGGTAAGCGCGTGGCGGTCACAATCGTCAACCGGTCCATGGAGCCGGCCGCCGTCCACTGGCACGGGATCGAGCTCGAGAGCTATCCGGACGGCGTCCCGGGATGGAGCGGATCCGGGAAGTCGATCCTTCCATCCATAGCCCCGGGCGACTCGCTTACGGTCCGCTGGACCCCGCCGCGCGCCGGCTCGTTCATGTACCACACGCACTTCAACGAATCGATGCAGATGGGTAGCGGCCTGTACGGTCCGATCATCGTGGTAGAACCCGGAGAGCGGTTCGATCCGGAGACCGACAAGATCTTCTTCTTCGGCACCGCCGGCTCGGGCACGAATCCGGTCTTCGGCCCCTTCCCGAGATTCGTAATGAACGGGAAGACGCAGCCGGAAGCCATGAACCTCGAGGCGGGCACCCGATACCGCCTGCGGCTGTTCAATCTCGCGGGCGACTCGCCGCTTCAGGTCTCGCTCGAGGACGGCGACACCCCCATCAGTTGGCGCCCGGTGGCAAAGGACGGATATCCGCTGCCGCCATCGCAGACGGCTCCGCGTGCCGCGGTTCTCGTATTCGACCCGGGAGAGATTTACGACTTCGAGTACACGCCGGCCACCGCGGAGGAGCTGACGCTCAGGTTCGGACCGGTACCGCCGGCCCCGGTGGCGGCGCCGCAGGCGGCTGGCGCTCCCTCGCCGGCGGATACGCTACCAGCGCCGGGCGCCCCACCCGGACCGCCGCCCACGGTGCGCGTGGCGATTCACGTGCGGTAGGTCGGCCGGACGGTCCGAGGCCAGTGGCCCGGCAATACGACACTCGTCAGACCCGCGCGATCATCACTACGCCGACCACCACGATCGCGACGCCCGTCAGCCGCGCAACTCGGAGCGCGGCGGGCGCCAGCCGCTCGGCGGTAATCGCGAGCGTCACCAGGCTCATCGTGACCGGCTCCATCATCCCCATCGCGAGCAATGCCAGCATCAGGCTGCCGCAGCAGAGGCTGCACCGCACGCCCAACCTGAGACCATGCCGCCACGCGTCCAGTCCGCCGGGCGCGGGTGGAGAGCCGCACCCCGATCTTTCACGGCAGAGCGCCAACTGCCGCCCCTTCCACGAGGTGAGCTGGACGCCGCCCGCCACGAGCAGTGCCACGCCCGCCGCAATCGGCAGCCACTGCGCCACCATCGCCCAGCGCGTCTCGAACGCGCTGACAGCGGCTCCGGCGGCGCCGGCGATCGCACCGAATCCGGTCCAGATGATGAAGTAGCCTACGCTGACCAGCGCCGTCAGCCCGTGCAGATGGAGCCCTCCCGCGCCGCGCACGGACCGGCGATACCGCGACAACATCGGGATCAGGGACGGCAGCATCATCGGCACCGTCATCGCCATCCACATGCCCAGGAACCAGGCCCAGGCGGCGAACCAGGTCTGCTGCGGCATGGTCATCCCGGGCATCGGTCAGTCCTCGTACCGATCGTGGCGTCGGACCCAGGACGGTCCACGATCGCCCTCGTCTCGTCCCTTCGGCGTCAGGTCGATGTAGTTGTAGGCACCGTTCAGCAGATCGAGTCCGCGAGAGTAGGTCGAATAGGTGTGGTAGATGTCGCCGTTCTGATCCTTGCAGAACACGCTGATGCCGGGCATGTCCTCGCCCACTCTTGGGCCCGTGCCGTAGTTGTAGTACGCCCTGCCGCTCTTGGCCGCGTCGGGGTCGAACGACGCCTGGAAATCGTAGTTGAAGTCGCCCGCGCCGGCAGAGACCCAGTTGAAGCTCCAACCCATCCGCTTCCTGTACGCCTCGAGCTTCGCGAGCGGCGCCCGCGAGATTGCGAGGAAGGTGATATCGCGGTGCGCCAGGTGGATGTCGATCCCCTCGAAGTTGTCGGCCCAGAACGAGCAGCCGGGGCACCCTTCGTCCCACGCGGGATTGAACATGAAGTGGTACACGATCAGTTGGCTCCGACCCTCGAACAGCTCGGCCAGGGTCTGCTCGCCGCGCGGGCCGCTGAAAACGTAGGCCTTGGTGACCTTCTCCCATGGCAGCTCACGACGTTCGCGGCTGAGCTCGTCGCGGAGCCGGGTGAACTCCTTCTCCCTTGCCATGAAAGCCACACGCTCGGTAACCCACTGCTCGTGCGATACTACCCGGGGCTGCTGGATGGGGGTGACCTGGGTTGCCATACCGTTCCTCCTGGGGGTTGCGGGGCTGGCGCCAGCTCGGCCCAGCCCCTAATGTTCTACCGTTAGGTTGACTATATTATTCAACCGACCGGTTGAGCACAAGCCCTCGGAACTTCGGCCCGGCCTATGTTGGACTTAGTCTATGACGCTATTGCAGATCCGACCCGTCGCGCGATCCTGAAGATTTTGGCAGAGGGAGACGCCAACGTCGGGAGCCTGGCCGAGCGGTTCCCCATTTCCCTCAACGGAGTCTCCAAGCACGTGAAGGTCCTGGAGCGGGCCGGACTGGTCCAGCGCACCATCCAGGGCCGGGAGCACCGGCTTCGGCTCAATGCGGAGCCACTCCGGGATGCGTCGCTGTGGCTGGAGCACTACCGCACATTCTGGGACAGCCGGCTGGCCGCGTTGGAGGCCTTCCTCGTGAAGCAGGAACGCGGCGCCCCGCCCGACCAGGCGGAGCAACCTCCGGGGGACGGTCGATGAGCGTGACCGACGAAGCGGAACCGGTGCTGGTGGTCCGGCGGGAGATGGCGGTCCCGCGGGAGCGTGTATTCGAGGCGTGGCTCGACTCGGAAAGCCTGGCGCACTGGATGGCACCGAAGTCGTTCGGCTTCACCCACGCGACGGTCACCGTCGATCCTCGGGTCGGCGGCGGATTCCGGATCGTGATGGAGGGGCGGACGGACGGCGGCGACTACGAGCACCGCGGCGAGTACCTCGCAATCGATCCGCCGTCGTTGCTGTCGTTTACCTGGATTTCCAGGGGGACAGAGTACGCGCCGACAGTCGTCACCATCGAGTTTCACGAGCGGGGGACTGGGACCGAGCTGGTTCTTACTCACCGCCGCCTGGCACCGAATGCGGTCAAGGGACACCGGGAGGGGTGGACCGACATCCTGCGCGTGCTCGAGGAGGCGTTGACTCGGCGGTAGCCGCTCTCTCAACCGAACCCGAACACCGGCGGAAAGCCCACGACCACGATCGCGGCCCAGACGGAGTAGGTCGGCAGGTAGGCCGTCTGCCAGCGCTCGAGGCTGGCAAACGGACCGTGGCCCCGCAGAAAGCGGACGTAGAGCACGGTCGACCAGCCCAGATTCCCCAGGAGGACCAGATTCTCGCCGAGTGCCGCCACTCGGTTGGGCGTGAACCCGAGCTCCGAAATGCGCGCCCCGATCGCCGCCAGGGCAAAGGCATCGGCGACGAGTGCGCTGACGAGGAGCAGTACCAGCAGCAGGTCGAAGCCGCCAGGCGGCGCCTCGGGGTCGCGCGCGGAGATGGAGTAGAGCAGCAGGCCCAGCACCAGCACGAGCAACAGGTCGAAGGCGATCAGCGCGTTGCGCTCGATGTCAATCCCGGCGCCGGTCCACACCATCGTGCCAAGAAAGACGAGCAGCGTAAGCGCGAACAAGGGCGTGAAGAGCCGAGTCAATACCGGGGCCATGTTTTCGATCACGCTCTGCTTTGCCTCGACCAGCCAGGAGGCGACGATTACGGCTCCGAGCATCCCGCATGGCACGAGCCACTCCTGGACCACCGGCTCGGCATTGATCCCGATCGCCTCGAACATCCCCATCGTGAACGCGACGAGGACCCCGCCGCCCAGCGCGATCAGCGCGTAGTAGATGAACAGCTCCCCGGAGAAGCGGACGAAGTCCATGCGCCCGGCGCTCTCGCCCCAGCGTCGACCGGCGTAGGCGATGCCCACGGGCAGCCAGAGCGCGATCGGCAGGTGGAGCGCCGTCAGCACCTCCGTGTCGCTCCCGGTCTCGAAGGGATAGGCATTGGCGAACACGACTGCGGCGGCGAATGCCAGGGCCAGCCACGCCCATGTGCGCCCGCACAGCCGCCGCTTCCAGACGAAGTAGCCGGTGAGGAGGGGGAGGACGAAGAGGCTGAAGTTCCGCAGATAGAACGGCATGTCGGCAGCGCCCCACTCGAGCCCGAACAGCTCCGGCACCTTTATCGCCAGAGCCGCCGCCACCGCGAGGGTGAAGACGACGATCGTCTCGATCCGCGTCCCGTCCACCGATTGCGCCGCACCGCTGGAGCCGATGACCAGCTGCTTCCACAGCCGATCCGAGTGCTCGCGCGCGAATTCGTTGGAGATTGCGTCCAGTGCACCCATCCGCTTCACGGCCACCAGGAACGCCTCGCTCTCCGACAGGCCGGCAGTGCGGAGCGCGGCCACCTGCCCGCGCAGGTGATCTTCCAGCTCCTCCACGTCCACCGCCCGGATCGTCCCACGGCGGCGAAGGTAGCTCCGCCACTGCTCGACCTGCCCCTCGAGCGCATCGCCGGGTCCGGGATCATTCCCGGGCTCAGCCATGGGATGGCAGCGGCGAGAGCGCTGAGCGCATCGGAAGCGACACCGCGGGCCAGATGGTGCGGAGCGCCGCGTCCACCAGTTGCCACTGCTGACGCTGCACCGCGAGCTGCGCCCGGCCCCCGGCCGTCAGGTGATAGTACTTGCGCTTCCGGCCTGTCTCGGAGGTGCCCCACCTGCCCTTGATGTGGCCCTGCCGCTCGAGCCGGTGGAGCACCGGGTAGAGCATGCCGTCGGTCCATTGCAGCTCGCCGCCGGACAACTCGCTCACACGCTTGAGGATCGCGTAGCCATAGGAGTCATCCTCGGCCAGGATGGCGAGGACCAGCGGCGTGGCGGTGGCGGCGACGAGGTCTTTGTTGATGTCCATGGTCTCTTCCGTGGGCAATGGAGCCGTGTACCTTGCTCTACAATACATTGTAGCTCTATGTATTGCAAGACAGCGGCGTGGCTTCCTCGGCAGACCCGGCCGTCGGGCCCCGACGGTAGCTGTGCCGATCGATATGCCGGCCAGCTCGCACGCGACGGTCTCGTCTCTGGTCCGCGTTCGGGCGCCCGCGCCGCGACAGTCCGGTTGACCGGCGCCACCACGGCGAGCCAGATGCCGAAGGCAAGGAAGTAGGCCAGCACACCGGCAAGCGTCGAACGAAAGCCGGGCTGGTGCCACAATCCGATGACCAGCGATGCGAGGAACAGCACAGTGAATCGGAGTCGGCGAAACGGCATTCAGGAACGCCTCCAAATTGAATCATCGGGAATGTGTAGCGGCCGAACAGCGGGCTCGGCATCCAAGCCAGCGTGGTACCCGAGCCGCGTAGTCACGGTATTCGTGACCGAACTTCGCCGCGAGATACCGTTCCTCGCGCCGGACGACCCCGTGCTGGATGACGGGGAGCGCCAGCGGGAGGAGAAGCAGCGGCCACCAGCTGTTCGCACCGACGGCGATGCCCGCGTACATGAGCATCTGGCCGATGTAGTCGGGATTTCGGGTATAGCGGTAGGGTCCGGCGCAGACGATTCGAGACGTTTCCCGATAAGGCGATACGTTCGTTCCCACGCTCCTGAATGCGCGCACCACGGCGGCGCTGAGCAAGAGTCCGATCACGATCAGCGAGGCCCCCGCCAGCCGCAGTGTGCCGCCCGCAAGCGGCGCGATGCGCGACGGCGCGATGCGCAGCGGAGCGATGGCGTGCAGGAAAAAAGCGATGGCCAGGGCCACGCCGAAGAGAATCGGCGGCGCGGCGAGCACACCGGGCCTGTCTCGGCGCCGGTCTGCCGGTCGGCTCCTGGCTGGGCGGCCCATGTCCTCACCTCATCGATATCGTGACCTGTTGTGCCTCGACGAAGCTCGCTGCCTGCATCATCCGAATATGGCGAGGGGGGGAACCGCTCGAAGGCGGGAGGGCGTCGTGGGGCTGGGGGTCGGTCAGGGGCAAGCGAACGCAGCAGGACACTACAAATCTGGACGCCCGCCGGCCGGCGTGGGGCCAACCCTGTCCAGCGGGGCCGATGTAAGTGACCACTCTTCGGCAACTTGCAGCCATTCACGGGAGTTCGTACCATCCGATGGCCGCGTGGGATGCTGGTTGGCAGCCTCGTCAACTTCCCAGGCCACAGCGATCTTCCTGGTCAGGTGATGTCGATTTCCGGTAGCCCCGAACGACGTATGGCTAGAGCCGGCCGCCAGAGCCGCTCCCAACCATAGAGGAGGTCCGATGCGGGTCATGGTGATCGTGAAGGCGACTACGGAGTCGGAAGCGGAGTCGCATCCCCTGGAGATGGAGGGGGCCCAGGAGATGTTCGAGCAGATGGGGAAGTTCAACGAGGAGCTGATCAAGGCGGGGATCATGCTCGCCGGTGACGGGCTCAAGCCGAGCAAGTTCGGGAAACGGATCCACTTCGACGGAACCAGACGGACGGTGACCGACGGCCCCTTTGCCGAAGCGAAGGAGTTGGTGGCGGGGTTCTGGATCTGGCAGGTCCGGTCGATGGAAGAGGCGATCCAGTGGGCCAAGCGCTGCCCCAACCCGATGCCCGGTCCGAGCGACCTCGAGATCCGCCCGATCTGGGAGGCGGAGGACTTCGGCCCCGAGATCGCGGCGGGAGTGAACGAGCTTCAGGCCAAGATCGCGAAGAACACGAAGTAGGCTTGCGCCTCGACGCGCATGATGCTGGTGCACACGGTGGCGAATGGAAAAAGCGAAGCGCCACAGCGTACCTGATGTGGCGCTTCCAGTTGCCCCTCCTGGGCTCGAACCAGGACTCTCCTGATCCAGAGTCAGGCGTGTTGCCAGTTACACCAAGGGGCACCGATGTTCGATTGCCCACCCATCCGAGGACCCATCACGGCAGCGACTCTGGACCACCGCCGCATGGAGCTGAGGGGGATCGAACCCCTGACCTCTGCAGTGCGATTGCAGCGCTCTCCCAGCTGAGCTACAGCCCCGGAAGGGCGTAAGTTTAGCCGCTATCCCTCAGCGTGTCAACGCGATACGAAACCGCTGAGGGGTAAGCGGTTAGCCTCCAGACCGCCCGCCGCCGGACCCGGTGCGGGTGAGGCCGGCGCCGGGATCCAGCCTTAGATTGGTGTCGTTCCCAGTGGAACACATGCCAAGGAGGTCCACCATGCACGGGACATGGCTGGCGGTAGCGGTGGTCGCGTGGGGTGCGACACCGCTGCTCGGGCAGGAGCACGGGCACGAGGGGCACAAGCCGGCAACGCCGGCCTCCCCGACGGCACTCGCTGCCGGTAATCGCACTCCGCTGTACGACAACCTCGGCTCCTACCACAAGACGGTCACGACCGGGTCGCCCGTCGCGCAGAAGTACTTTGACCAGGGGCTGCGACTGACCTACGGCTTCAACCACGACGAGGCCATCAAGTCCTTCCGCGAGGGGATCCGCGAGGACTCGGCCTGCGCCATGTGCTGGTGGGGCGTGGCGTACGCGCTCGGACCCAACATCAACGTGCCGATGGACACCGCCGCGGTCGCCCCGGCGTGGCAGGCCGTGCAGCAGGCCGTGCGCAACGCGGGCTGGACCACGAAGAAGGAGCAGGCCTACATCGAGGCGCTGGTCAAGCGCTACTCGCCCGAGATCACGCCGAATCGCGCCCCGCTCGACTCCGCGTGGGCCCGAGCGATCGGCGAGGTGCATCGGCGCTATCCGGATGACGACGACGCGGCCGTGCTCTACGCCGAGGCGCTGATGGATCTCCGGCCGTGGAACTACTGGAGCAACGCGGGCAAGCCGCGGGCGCCGAGCACGCTGGAGACCGTGACCATACTGGAGTCGGTGGTGAAGCGGACGCTCGACAACCCGGGCGCGTGCCACTTCTACATCCACGCCATCGAGGCGTCCACCTTCGCCGAGCGCGCCGTACCGTGCGCCGAGCGGCTGGGCAGCTTGGTCCCCGGTGCCGGCCACCTCGTCCACATGCCGACGCACATCTACGTGCGGATCGGCCGGTGGGATGATGCGGTCGAGCATAACGCGACCGCGGTGCATGTGGACCAGGAGTACCTCGCCGCCCGGCACCCGACCGGCGTCTACCCGATCGGATACGTCCCCCACAACTACCACGTCATGTGGGAAGCGCTCCTGATGCTCGGCCGGAGCCGCGAGGCGATTGCGGCCGCCCGGACCATCCAGGCCAAGGTGCCGGTGGACGTGGTCCGGATGATTCCCCCATTCGAGTACTACTCGCCGGTGGCGCTGTTCACCCTCGTGAGGTTCTCTCGCTGGGACGATGTGCTGAAGGAGCCGGCGCCGGCGGCGGAGCTGCGCTACACCACGGGCGTGTGGCACTATGCTCGCGGCCTGGCCTTCGCGGCCGGCGGGCAGTTCGACTCGGCGGCGGTCGAGCACGACAGCGTCGCCGCCATAGCGACGAGGATCCCGCCGGAGCAGACCGCGAACCTGAATTCCGCACGGACCCTGCTGCGGATCGCCGAGCGGCACCTGTCGGGAGAGATGGCCGCCCGGCAGAAGCGCACCAGCGAGGCGCTCCGCGCGCTGCGCGAGGGGATCGCGCTCGAGGATGAGCTCACCTATGACGAGCCCACCGCCTGGGTGGTCCCGCTCCGGCAGTCGCTGGGTGCGGTGTTGCTGGCGGCGGGGCGGGCCAGAGACGCGGAGCAGGCATACCGCGAAGACCTGGTGCGATACCCCAGCAACGGCTGGTCGCTGCGAGGGCTGGCCCGCGCGCTCGCCGCCGAGGGGCGGACGAAGGAGGCCGGCGAAGTCGACGCCCGGTTCAGGCGGACCTGGGCGCGGGCGGATGTGGAGGTGATGTAGGCGGAACGCCGGATTGCGGACGAGCGGCCGAGCGTGCCGATCAGCGACCTCGGTCCTGCTCCGCGCGTGCGTCGAGCCAAGCCTCGATGTGCCCGCGCAATAGCGGGAGCGGGATGCACCCGCTCTCCAGCACCTTGTCGTGGAACTCCCGGATATCGAACGCGCTCCCCAGCCGCGTCCGCGCCTCCTGCCGCAGCCGCTCGATTTCCAGCCGCCCCACCATGTATGATGTCGCCTGCGCGGGCGACGAGATATAGCGGTCGACCTCCGACTCGAGCACCGCGTGCGACTCCGGCACATGGGCCACCATGTAGTCGAGCGCCTGCTGCCGCGACCAGCCCATCACGTGAAGACCCGGATCCACCACCAGCCTCGCGGCTCGGAGCGCCTGCTCCCCCAGCTCCCCGAACCGGGCCAGCTCCGATGAATAGATGCCCATGTCGAGCGCAAGGCGCTCGGCATACAGTGCCCAGCCCTCTCCGAAGCCCGAGAACCAGAAGTAGCGTGTGATCGGGTGTGCATCCGGGCGCTCCTGCGCCAGCGAGCCCTGCAGGTGGTGGCCCGGGATGGTCTCGTGAAAAGCCGTGCCCTCGAGCGGTGCGCGCGGCTGCGGCGGCGAGTTGCCCGCGTTGATGCGCCACCGGCCCGGACGCTTCCCGTCCGGGGTGCCCGACACGTAAGAGTTGGGGCACCCCGATTTCTCCTCGAACGACAGGCAGGGATCCACGATGACGTCCGCTCTCGGCAGCCGGCCGAACCACGTCGGCATGGCCGCCTTGGCGCGTGCCACGGCCGCCTCGGCCGTGCGGATGATCTCCTCCCGGCTCCCGAAGGTGAACGCGCCATCGGTGCGCAGCCGCTCGAACAGCACGGGGAGATCATCGGTGCCGAAGCTACGCCGGGCGATCGGCCGCATCTCGGTCTCGAGCGCGTCCACTTGGCGGAGCCCGAGCTGATGCACGGCCAGCGGGTCCAGATCCTCGGTGGTGTACTCCCGCACCAGCGCCCGATAGCACATGGCGCCGTGCGGCAAGGCGGTCAGCGCCGTCGCCGTCCGCGTCCCCGGGATGTACTCCGACGCGAGAAATGCACGGTAGCGCCGGACGGCGGGGAGGATCTGTCCCGCGACAATGGCGACCACCGAATCCCGGAAGCCCGGCGCGGAATCTCGAGCGGCCAGCCCCGCGAACGGCGAATCCCCGGGCCGGAGCGTCAGGATGTCGTCGAGCTGCGCCAAGACCGCCTCGGCGTTCGCCCGCGGCTGGGTGTAGCCGGCCCGGAGGCCCTCACGGAGATTGCCGATTTCGTTGTCGATGTAGCGCGGCATTGCCCGCCAGCGGGTGAGCGCTTCGGCGCGCAGGCGCTCGGACCCCAACGGCTGGAGCTGGGAGACGAGCGGCAGAGTGATTTGCCATCCGCCCTGCTGATCGAGCGGCCACAGCTCGGCGCGGCAGACGCGCGTCTGCCGCGCCGCCTCGAGCGTCTCGAGCAGCACGCCATACGTCGCCTCCTCCGGCCGGCCCCGTACTGCTTCGGCCGGAACCTGCTGCAGCCGGGCGAGCCACCGGTCCTCCCGCTCCTGCCAGGCGTGCACCGCCGCCAGGGAATTGTCGCTGAGACTTTCATTGGGCGCGTCGGGGACGCCGGAGAAGAGCGCATTGAGGGGAAAGGATCGAACCCACCCCTCGAAGTATTCGTCAGCGAGGACATCGACCTGCCGGGAGGCATCGGCCGTCACCGGCGACGGGACCCCGGTGGCCGCCGGTGCGGCGCAGGCCACCAGGAAGGCCGCGCAGGGCAGGACGGCGATGCGGCGAGGCATGGATCCTCCGGCGCCGACGCTACTGGTACTGGATGTACAGCGGCTGTGGGTACAGCGCGAGCACCTGCGCCGGCGTCATCATCGGCTTGTCGTTCTTGAAGAACAGCTTGAACCCCGTGTACTGCACCGGCTCGGGGACGATGAAGTACTTGTACGCATCTTCCTTGAAATTCGGCGGCCCGAAGCCGTCCATGTCCACCACCACCTGCACCCGGGGATCGAGCGTGATGCCGGCGTGATTGGTCAGCATCCGCTGGGTGAAGCGATGCACCACGAGCACCTTCGGCGGCAGCTTCTTCCGCTCCACGATCCCCGCCAGGAGCTGCACGGCGTCGTTGACGTCGGCCGCGTCGAGCGTGCCGATCCGCCGGCCGGGGATCCCGCCGAGCTTCATCGCGAACTCCGGGTCGAGCGCGAGGTGGACGTACGGCCGCTCGAGATATTTGACCAAATGCGGCAACTCGTCGGCCACGGTGCTGTGGCCGATCTGCACGTCGAGGAACACGATCCAGCCCCGCTCCTCAGCCCAGCCCAGCACCTGCTCGATCGTCTGGTCGGAGTGGCGCAGCCGGTACTTGCCGCCGGGGCCCGGCTTTCCCTGGGCGACGGTGGCAATGAGGTGGAGCGCCGGCATCACGCGGCGCGACGTGTCGGCCTGGGCCCACTCCGTCGCGATGCGCTCCAGCTTGGCCAGCATCTCCGCGGGCGGGAGTTGGCCGAGAATTCCCATGCGGTTCGACTTTGGATTGCCGTAGAAGGCGACGATGCGCGTGTCCGGCAGCAAGGCGCCGGGAAGCGGCGCCGGCCCCTTTACCGGCCAGCGCGCCGAGTCGGCCGGAGTGAGCGAGTAGCGCCGCGTGCCGACCGGCGCGGAGTTGACGGGCGCCGGCGGGCTGCCGGAATCGGCGGTGGCGCCGGCCGGCCTTGGCGCGACCACCGGACGCGCGGAGATGGGCTTGGGCACCCATGGGTGCACCTCGGGCACGCTGTCCGGCGGACGTGCTGTGGCCTTCCCGGCGATCCTGGCCGTCCCTGCAACACCGGCCGGCCGAGCCTGCGAGTCCGCATCGGGGCCGCAGCCGGCCAGGGCGGCCGCGAGAAACAGGGAACAGCCGGCGAGGAGCGCGGCGCGGGCACGGAAGAGGAGTGGCATGGGAGGGGAATCTACCATGCGCGCCTGCGACGCAGGGGTGTTCCCCGCGGGGCGTCAGGGCGCGTTCGGCCCCCGAAGGGCCGGCAGCGCCCCCGCGCTCAGACCGTTCGGCGGCCGGTAAAGAGATTGACCAGGAAAACGATGATCGCGATGACCAGAAGAATGTGGATGAGGCCACCCGCGACGTGAAAGACGAGCCATCCCAGGATCCACAGCACGAAAAGAACGATCGCGAGCCAGAGCATGAAGAGTCTCCCTTCCGGTGACCGCCAGGTCTCTCCCGGCGAGTGGGCCAATCTACGTGGCCGCCGAGGCCGGGTCTGTGACAGCACTTACACTCCGCGCTCCGATGCCCATCCTCGCCAATTGCCCGTCCTGCACTCTCGAGAGCGCCAGGAGCGAGACGATCGCTCCGATCAGCGCCATCTGCATGTCCCACTGCGTATCCCACACGTCGCCCTGAGTGCCGAGGAAGTCGGTGGCTGCGCCGCCGGCCGAGAGCGCCGTCCAGAACTCGGTCAGCTCGTAGAAGGCGCTGAAGGCGAGACAGAAGCAGATGACCATGAACGGCAGCCAGCGGCTCCCGCGAAGCGGCGAGCGGCGAATGAAGATTTCACGGACCAGCATCGCCGGGATGAATCCCTGAGCCAGATGGCCTAGGCGGTCATAGTTGTTCCGGGTGAACCCGAACCAGTCCTCCATCCAGAAGCCGAGGGGGACCTGAGCGTAGGTGTAATGGCCGCCGAGCATGAGGATGAGGCAGTGAAGCCAGATGAGCGAATAGGTGAGCGGCGTGAGCCGCAGTCCGGGGTACAGCCAGATGAGCACCGGCACGCCGATCAGGATCGGCGCCACCTCGAGCCACCACGTGAATCGGTCGTGCGGATGAATGCCGGACCAGAGCAGCAGAACCACCATGCTGACGAGCAGGCCCAGCTCGTAGCGTGAAGGTGTCGGAGGCAAACGGAGGCTCCTGGGGTTCGGGGTCCACGGCGCAGGCGTCGGGCGAGGGCTAGTCCACGAACGGTACCTCCACCATCATGCCATCTCGCGCGATGGTGGTCTCCGGAAACACCGCTCGCGCCTCCGCCAGCAGCTCCGGCGCGTCCCGCGTGTAGCGGGGACTGATGTGCGTCAGCACCAGCCGCCGCACGCCCGCCTCGAGCGCCAGTCGCGCCGCCTCGGACGCGGTCGAGTGGCCGGTCTCGACCGCGCGCTCCGCCTCGTCCCCGCCGAAGGTGGCCTCGTGAATCAGGAGATCGGCACCGCGGGCGGCCTCGAGCACCGCCAGCGTGGGCCGCGTGTCGCCCGAGTAGACCAGCGTGCGCCCCCGCCGCGGGCCACCGACGAGATCCGCCGGGCTCACGTTCCGCCCGTCGTCGAGCGTCACCGTTTCCCCCTTGTGGAGCCGGCCCCAGAGCGGTCCCTCGGGCACGCCCAGCTCGCGTGCGCGCTCCGGGTGAAAACGGCCCAGGCGAATGTGCTCGACCAGCGCGTAGCCGACCGTGTCTGCCCGGTGCTCCGTCGCGAAGACCACGATGTCGTAGCCGTTCCGCTCGAGGCGGTCCCCGGGCCGGACCTCGACGATCTGCACGGGGAACTTGTTCCGCTCGATCCCGAGGCTCAGGGCGGCGCCCAGCACTCGCTGCGCCCCGCGCGGCCCGTAGAGCGTCACCGGCACCGTCCGGTCCTGCAGTCCCATGGTCCGCACCAGCCCGGTGATCCCCAGCATGTGGTCCGCATGGAAGTGGCTGAAGAACACGTCGGTGAATGAGAAGCCCACCCCGTAGCGCATCATCTGCCGCTGCGTGCCCTCGCCGCAGTCGAACAGCATCATCTCCCCTTCGCGCTGTACGGCAAGGCCGGCCACGTTCCGGTCGATCGTGGGGCAGGCGGCGCCGGTGCCGAGGAAGGTGGCGGTGAGCATGAAATCCAAAGGTAAGAGGTAAGAGATAAGAGGTGAGAGGTACTCGACGAGCAGACCTCTCACCTCTTACCTCTTACCGCGTCCTAGAAGAGCTTGACGGTAACCGGAACCTTGCCCGGATGTTTCTGCAGCTCGTCGATCAGCCCCTTCATGCTCCGGCTCAGCTCCCGGATGTCGGTATAGAAACCGCTGTCGGTCGCGAACTTGCCGATCGTGCCGCGGCCGTTGTTCACGCCGGCGAGGACGCTGTCGAGCCGGGCGCCGGTGCTGGTGAGCTGCGCCGTCATCGCGGCCAGGTTGCCGGTGAGGGTGTCGGCGCGGCCGAGCGTGCGGGCGAGGGCCGGGTTGGCGAGGGTGCTGTCGAGCCGGGTGCCGAGCCGGCGGAACGACTGCAGGGTGCGCGTCAGCTCCCCCATGGGGCCGCGCGCGGTATCGCTGAGGACGCGCATCGTCTGCTGGGTGGCCTTGAGGGTGGCTTGCAGCGCCTCGAGCGTGGCGCTGAGCTGGTCGGCGGTCTTCTGGTTCACGATCGTCTGAACGCCGAGCAGGACACTGTCGGCCCGGTCGCTCAGGTCGACCGCGCGGTCGCTGAGTGCCACCTCGCGGTGCCCGAGGAGCACCGTTCCCGGCGCCAGCGGCTGGCCACTCTGCCCCGGATCGAAGTCCACCGCGTAGTCACCCACCAGCGTCACCGACACGATCTCGGCGCTCGCGTCCACCTTGGGCACGATCTTGGGCGGAATGCTCGCCTCGACGAGCACCTTGCCCACATCCTGGAACTGGATCGACTCGACCTTGCCGACGTTCACCCCGGAGATGCGGAGCGGCGAGGCCCGCTTGAGCCCGCTCGTGTTGGTGAACTGGATCCGCACCGTGTTGCCGGAGCCGACCCGCCGGCCGCTGAGCCACATCGTGCCGAAAACGAAGACGAGAATCGCCACGATGACGATGGAGCCGACGGTCACTTCCCGTACGCGCAGATCCATGAACGCTCAGGCGGCGAAAGAGGGATTGTCGAAGTCGCGCTCGAGGAACTCCCGAACCTTCTCGTTCTTCGACTCCAGGAACTCCTGCGGCGTGCCCTGCATGACGATCTTGCCCTCGCTCAGCAGCGCCAGCCGGTCGGCCACCCGGAAGGCACCGCGCACGTCGTGGGTCACCATGACACTGGTGACGCCGAGCTCGTGGTCGAGCCGCTGCACCAGGCCGTCGATGATGTCCGCGTTGACGGGGTCGAGCCCGGAGGTGGGCTCGTCGTAGAGAAGATACTTGGGGCTGCCCGCGATCGCCCGCGCGATCCCGACCCGCTTCCGCATCCCGCCCGAGAGCTGCGCCGGGAACTTGTCGATCGTGTCCGCCGGGAGGTTCACCAGCCGGATGACCTCGGCGATCCGTTCGCGCACGTACGGCAGGTCCGTGTACTTGTCCTGGTCGGTAATCCCGAGCCGCACGTTCTCGAATACGTCCATCGAATCGAACAGCGCGCCGTTCTGGAAGACGTAGCCGATCCGCGACCGGAGCTCGCTCAGCTCCTTCCGGTTGAGCTTGCAGACGTCCTTGCCGTCGATATAGACCGTCCCCTGATCCGGTTTGATCAGCCCGATGATCGTCTTGAGCAGCACGCTCTTGCCCGTGCCCGACGGGCCCAGGAGCGCCACCGTCTCGCCCTCGCGCACTTCGAACTCCACGCCGTTCAGCACCGTCTGCTTGCCGAACCGCTTCACCAGATTGTGAACTTCGATCATGGACGCGCGCTCACTGGTTGAGCAGGAGACGGGTGAGCACGGTGTCGAGCACGAGGATGAGGACCGAGCTGGTGACGACCGCGGTGGTGGTGCTCTTCCCCACGCCCTCGGCGCCCTGCTGGGTGTTGAATCCCATGTAGCACGAGATGATCGTGATCGAGCCGGCGAAGAAGAACGCCTTGATGATCGAGTACCATGCGTCCCACGGCCGCCAGTAGTACTGAGCGCCGTAGATGAAGTCGGCGTCGGTGACGGGAAGGACCGCCTTCACCGACAGCCAGCCCGCCAGGACGCCCGCGAGGTTGGCGAAGACGGTGAGCGCCGGGATCATGAGGAGCCCGGCCAGGACGCGCGGGATCACCAGGTGTGACGACGGCGACCGGCCCAGGCTCTCGAGCGCGTCGATCTGCTCGGTGACCCGCATCGTCCCCAGCTCCGCGGCATAGCGCGCCCCGATACGTCCGGCCAGAATGAGCGCCGTGAGCACCGGGCCGAGCTCGAGAATGATGGACGAGGTCACCAGCGTCCCCACCACGTAGTACGGAATGCTGCCGGTGAACTGGTATCCGGTCTGGAGCGCCGTGACCGCGCCCGCGAAGGCGGAGATGAGCAGCACGATGAACAGGCTGCCCGCGCCGATGTTCCACGCCTCCACCATCATCCTCGGCCACCAGATCCGCACCTCGCCCAGGCCGCGGATCATGTCGACGACGAAATAAGTAAGCCGCCCGACCTGAGACGCCCCATCGAGGACGAAGCGGCCGGTGAGCTGTCGGAGGTCGAGCGTGGTGGAGTCGGCCATAGGCCCTTTATCTTGCCCACCCATGGCGCGTAAGTCTACCCCCGTCCGTGATTTCGCCCGCACCAGCGAGTTCCGCCGCCGGCTCCTCCGCTGGTTCCGCCGCCACGGGCGCGATCTCCCCTGGCGCCGCACCCGCGATCCCTACCACATCGCGGTGTCGGAGTTCATGCTGCAGCAGACCCAGGTGTCCCGCGTCGAGCCATACTACCGCCGCTTCCTCGAACGCTTTCCCACCGTCCAGGCGCTGGCCGGCTCCGAGCCGGCCATGGTGCGGGAGAGCTGGGCCGGGCTGGGTTATTACCGGCGGGCCGCCCATCTGCACCAGTTGGCGCGGACGGTGGTGCGGGAGCACGCGGGCGTGATTCCGGCCGATCCGGAGCTGCTGCGGCTGCTCCCGGGCGTGGGCCGCTACACGGCGGGCGCCATCGCGAGCTTCGCCTACGAGCGGCCGACGCCGGCCATCGACACCAACGTCGCCCGAGTGATTCGCCGGGCGTTCCACCCCGCGCTCGCGGGGCCCCGTGCCGAGCGCAGGCTGTGGGAAACGGGCGCCGCACTGGTCCCCCGCCGGCGCGGCAATGCCGCCTGGGCCTTCAATCAGGCGATCATGGAGCTCGGAGCCCTGGTCTGCACAGCCAGAGTGGCCAGGTGCGGGGAATGCCCGGTGCGAGGGGTTTGTAGGACTGGCGGGCGGTCGGGCGGTCGGGCGGTCGGGCGGTCGGGCGGTCGGGCGGTCGGGCGGTCGGGCGGTCGGCGAAGATGAGTAAGTTGGAGTGAGGCGAAAGGGCGTGGCTCGAACAACGTCCGCCGAAGCTGCCCGGGCACGGGCCAGAGAAACCGCTGGAACGTCTGCCCGGCTCCGCGCCGCCTCCGGGCGGTACCGTCCGGGGCGGGCTGGTCTCGCCCGGCTCGGTGTGAGTGCGCCGTCGCGCTTCCGCGCACCGCCACGGGACAACCGGGTCCTCGCGTCGCTTGAACCGTCGTTGCGCGAGGGCTCGAAGACTGGTGGATGCGACAACGCCCATTCTACGTCTACATCCTCGCCAGCGACTCGCGCGAGCTGTACGTCGGAATCACCAACAATCTCGTCCGCCGCGTCGTCGAGCACCGGGAAGGCCGCGATCCTTTCCGGTATGTCTTCCGCCACGCGCCAACACGCCTGGTGCATGTCGAAGCAGCCGGTGCGGCACACGATGCGATTCGCAGGGAGCAGCAACTGAAAGGATGGACGCGCCGGCGAAAGCTGGCGCTGATCGAGCGCACCAACCCACAATGGGAAGATCTGGCCGCGCACTGGCCATAGCGGCCAGCCGAATGCACGTGCCGGGAGTGTCGCGCAGACAGTGCCGCCCGCCCGAACGCCTGACCGCCTGACCCCCGTCCCCTACCGCACCAACGCTCCCGCCACCAGCGCCAGCAGCGCCAATGTCCCCGCCACCGACCCGACGATCTTCTGCCGCTACCGAAGCTCGTCAAAGTAGGTGGCGCCCTGCCCCACGGGGTCCAGCCGAGCGAGCTTGGCCGCCGTGGGCAGGCCGATCAGCAGCACCAGCAACGCCGCCAGAATGCCTGCCCCCTGCATGACCATGAGCCAGATGCTGAATCCCACCAGCTCGCCCATCCGGCTCGACACGCTGAACGTGAGGATCACCCCCGAGAGGACCGCCAGCAGCGCGCCGGGCGCAATGACCGACTTGTAGGCTGCCGCCTGTGAGCGGGCGATGGCGCCGAGCCCGGCGCGGTCTTCCCGCTTTCCCGCCACTCCCGCTGCCATCGCCGCGAAGCCCCCGCCCAGCCACAGGGTGAAGCCGAGCAGATGAAGAAAGAGCCAGAACCGGATCACGAGGACACCGCCGAGAGGATGGCGCCGTCGATCGGCTGGCGCCCGGAGAAGCCGGACTCGATCTCGTGCCAGTAGGTGATGCGCTCTTCGCCCAGCCGCCAGCAGAGGAAGATCGGCCGATCTCCGCGGAGCGAGTAGAAGTCAACCAGGCCCGCCTCGAACCCCTTGAACACGCAGCCCACCGCCTCGAGCTCCTGGAGGTAGCGGTTGATCCGCTCGGCGTGGTGCGTGACCGACTCCCGCGCGGCGACCAGCTCCTTCGTCTCACCCCAGTCGGCGCGCGCACCGCCGGTCAGGAGCTCGAACCGCGAGACCGCGGTCCGCCAGGCCGGGTACCCGACGGTGAGATCGTGCACGATCCTCCGCACCAGCGGCAGCGTGCGTTCAGCCTCGGCGAGCGTGAACAGCTTGAAGTCGGGCATCAGGTCCGACCCTCGCTTCCTCCGGGCGTGCTACCCATCGCCCCAGACGATCTCGACCCCCGGAATCTGCTCCGGATGGCTGATGAACCCGAGCACGCAGCCATCAGCGTCCACCACGGTGATCGTGGGTCGGAGGTGCGACTCATGAGGCTCGAGATCCATCCGGACCCGATAGCCCGTGAGCTCCTGGTCGGGCCCCACCACGGGCGAGTTGGTGCGCATGAGCGAGTCGGACCGCGTGTGCCACGGGTGCTTCCCCTCGGCCAGACAGCGGGTGACGAGATCGCGGTCGCTGAGGGTGCCCAGAAAGCGGCGCGTGCGGTGATCGTCTACCACCGGGACGACGGAAATGTTGCGGGTCTTGAGCATGATGGCCACCTCGCTCGCCATCGCGCCTGCCACCGCGACGTGCGGATCCGCCACCATTGCTTCCGAGGCTCTCATGTCGTCAATTTGCCCCGAACGAAGTGCCCGTCAAGGGCGCGTCAGTGCCCGCGGCCGGCAGCGCTCCGGCGATGGCCGCCCGTGCGGCGTGATAGCCGTCCTCCGCATACCGGCGCATCCGCTCGACCTGAAAGGTCGCGTTACGCTTCACCCCCGGCCGCACGTAAAGGAGCGGCGGCCGCTCCGGCGAGCCGCGCCAGGCCGCCAACTGCGCCGCCGTGTGCGCCGCCATCAGCGTGCCCATCGCCTCGTCGTGCGCCCGAACGAGTGGCGGCGACCCGACCGGCTCCCCACCCACCGCGTCGAGGCCCGGCCCCACGTCTACCGCCACGACGTTCTCCGTGACGGCCAGCCGTGCCGCCGCCTCGAGCGGCAGCACGCCGCGGAGTCCTCCATCGCCGCAGCGACGCCCGGCGAGCGGCACCGGAGGGAAGTAGAGCGGCAACGCGCAACTGGCACAGAGCACGTCGATCAGCGGGGCGTCCTCGCCGCCGGCGCCGTAGAGGAGCAGCTCGCCCGTATCGAGATCCACCACCGAGACGGTGAGCGGCACTCTCAGCTCCGCGAACCGCCGGGCCGGGACCAGCGTCTCGACCGCCCGGCGAAAGGGCCGGGGCCGGAGCAGCGCGCCCGCGAACAGTCCGGCCAGCGGAGCGAGCCGGTCCCGCACGATTCCCCGGCGACCCACCTCCGTCAGCCGCTCGAGCAGCATCCTGTGGTCGATGCCTGCCGCGAGCCCGGCAGCGATCACCGCGCCCATCGACGTCGCCACGTACCGGGCGGGCGCGAGCCCGGCCTCCGCGAGCGCGCGGGACGCCCCGAGGTGGGCCGCGGTCTTGGCGCCGCCCCCGCTCAGCACCAAGGTCACCACGGACGCCGTCATGCCGGTCGGCTGCTCAGCCGGTGCGCCTCCGCGCGGGCATAGCGCGCGTGCTGCTCGTCGGTCTCCGGAATCAGCCGGGGCACGCGCACCGGCTTGCCCTCGTCGTCGATCGCCACGAAGACCACATGCGCGGTGTGCGTGTGCCGCCGCACGCCGGTGCTCACCTGCTCGGCGTATACCTCGACGGTGATGTCCATCGAGCTGTTGCCGACGAAGTCGACCGTCGCCTCGCAGGTCACCAGCGATCCTACCGGAATCCGCTCGCGGAAATCCACCCGGTCGATGCTCGCCGTCACGGCGGCTCCGCCGGCATGACGGATCGCCGCCACCGCGGCGGCCTGGTCCACCAGCGCCATCAAATCGCCGCCGAAGAGGTCGCCGCGGATGTTCTGCATGTGGGGCATGACGAAGGTGGTGATCGTGCCGACGGAATGGCTCATCGGGCGGGCATCGGGCGGCATTCGGCGTCCTCTCTCGCTAGTAGTCCACCGGCCTCAGGTAGTACTCCCCGATCGCCGTCGCGCTCAGCATTGCCACGGTGGGGAGCCGGCGCTTCCAGTGGGTGGAATCCAACCGCTTCCGGACCAGGGCGATCTCCTCCTCCCCGAAACCAAGCGCCGCAATTTCGGGGCTCCGGTAGCCGAGCAGGATCCAGTGCAGGATGGCGTCGGCCCGCGGATAGCTGATCCCGAAGTCGCCCTCGTCGGTCTGGCCCTTGATGAGGTCGGCGCTCGCGGGCTTCGACACGATGACGTCGGGGACACCGAGGCTTCGGGCCAGCGCCCAGACCTGCGACTTGAAGAGATCCCCGATCGGGTTCACCGGCGGGGAGTCGTCGGCGTGCCAGGTGAAGTAGCCGAACAAACGCTCGGTCTTGTTGCCGGTGCCGAGCGGGAGCGCCCGACGAGCGGCGGAGAGGTCGAACAGCGTGATCATCCGCGTCCGGGCCATGATGTTGCCCAGCCGGCCGGCGTCCGGCGACTCCGGCAGGGCGGCGGCGAGCCCGTCCACGGCATCGCTGATCTGCACCGTGATTTCCTCGATCCCGAGTGCATCCACGACCAGCTGCGCGTGAGCGAGACTCTCGGCGCTCGACGTGCGGTACGGCATCCTGACGCCGATGACGTTTCGGGGTCCGAGCGCCTCGGCGGCGAGGTAGGCCACCACCGAGCTGTCCACCCCACCGGAAAGCCCGAGCACCACGCGCTCGAACCCGCGACGGCGCTGGACCTCGTCGCGGATGAACTCGACCAGCCATCGGCGCGTGAGGGCCGCGTCGATGGCCAGCGGGTCGCGGGAAGGATCGGCCCGCATGGCGGCCGGCGCCAGCGCGACGCGAGAGGTGAGGTCGGCACGAGTCGACGCGCTGGCCGCGTTCGGGCCCCCGCCGCCCTTCCCGCCGCGCCGCGCTTCGTGCAGCGAGCCCAGCAGGTGCGGCAGCCGCATCTCGAGGTCCGACAGCAACGGCATGTCGGCCCGAGCGCGCGTGATCTCCTCGAAGTCGAGGGTCACCCGGATCAGTGCTTCCTCGAAGATCGGCCCCTCCGCCAGGAGGTCGCCGCGGGGGCCCGCCACGAGGCTCCCGCCCGGAAACGCCTTGCCGCCCTCGAAGCCGACGAGCTGCGCCAGGGCGACGTACACGCCATGCTCCCCCGCGATGTCCTGCACCAGCCGGTTCCATCGGCCCAGGCTGGCCGGACGCCCCGACGCTTCCTCCGGCAGCTCCACGCCGCGTGCGGGGCTCGCACTCGGGATCAGGATGAGCTGGGCCCCACCCAGGGCCGCGAGCATTGGAGTGAAGGAGTGCCAGGCATCCTCGCAGATGAGGATGGCGGCGCGGCCCCAGCGGGTCTCGAACGCCTGGACCCCGCGGCCCGCCTCGACGAACCGCTCCTCGTCGAAGACCCCGTAGGTCGGCAGGAAGACCTTGCGGTGGACATGCCGGATCCCGGCGCCGGGGCCGCCCAGCGAGGCGTAGAGCCCGGAGTTGAAGAGCCGGTTCTGGTGCACCTCGTAGAAGCCGAGCGCGATGTCGAGCGGCGGGGCACCAGCTTCGCTGTGCCGGCACGAGAGGTCGTCGAACAGGCGGTCGGCGCTGACCGCGAGGTCGCGTACTCCCCCTTCGAGGAAGTATCCGGTGAGCGCGGCTTCCGGCGCCACGATGAGATCCGGCGGCTCCGCCGAGCCCGCCACCTCGCGGAACAGGGCGCCGAGCCGGCCGAGGTTCTCCTCGTAGGCACCCTTCCGGGGGCGCATCTGGGCGATGGCGAGGCGGAGCACGCCGGAAATGTATACTTTCCTGCATGCTCTGGTACATCGCCGTGGGGAGCGCGATCGGCGGGGTGGGCCGTTACCTGCTGGGCGGCTTGGTGCAGCGGCTGGCGACGGGCACCTTCCCCGCCGGCACGCTCTTCGTCAACCTTACCGGCTCCTTCCTGCTCGGGCTGATCCTGCGTTATGCCGTCGAGACGCCGGCTGTCACCCCCGAGCTCCGCGCGCTCCTGACGGTCGGCCTCTGCGGCGGGTACACGACGTTCTCCACCTTCAGCTACGAGACCGTCGCCCTGCTTGAAGACGGCGACTGGAGCCGGGCAGCGCTGTACGTCGCAGCAAGCCTCGGCTTCTCGCTCGCGGCCACCTTCCTCGGGTTCGCCGCGGCACGCGAGATCGTGGCGCTGCAGGGGAGGGCTTGATGGTGCGGGGGGAGCGCCGGGTGAATACAGGCACAGGGTCGTCACCTCCCTGGAAGCCTCCATGCATGGCCTGACCGGCGAGCGCACGCTGATGCGCATCCATATCGGCGAGCGAGACCGCTACCGGGGCAAGCCGCTCTATGAAGCGATCGTGCTCCGGCTTCGCGAGCGCGGGTTCGCCGGTGCGACGGTGTTTCGCGGGATCATGGGCTTCGGCGCGAGCGCCGGGATCCACAGCGAGAAGGTGCTCCGGCTCTCGCTCGACCTCCCGCTGGTGGTCGAGTGCGTGGATACCGAGGAGAAGATCCAGGCGGTGCTCCCCGAGCTGGACGAAATGATCGGGGGCGGTCTCATCACCCTCGAGCGAGCCCACGTCATCATGTACCGAGGCGAAGGCCAGCAGGACGGACACCCATGAGCAATCCGGTGCAGGCCCTCGCCGGCGTGCCCAACGCCTGCCAGATCCTTCCCACCGTAGTCGCCGGCGGGCAGCCCTCTCCTTCCCACCTGGCACCGCTCCACGCTGCCGGCGGCCGGATCGTGCTGGACCTCCGCGATCCCATGGAGCGGAGACCGTTCGACGAGCCGGCCGCGGTTACCGGCCAGGGTATGGAGTACGTCAACGTACCCGTCGGCCCCGGGACCCTGACCGACGAAACGCTCGACCGCATCCTCGGCGTCCTGAGGGCCGCGGGCGACCGGCTCGTCCTGGTACACTGTGGAAGCGGTAACCGCGTCGGCGGCGCCCTCATCCCCTTCCTCATGCTTGACCACGGGCTCGAGGAGGAGGATGCCATCGCGCAGGCGATGCGGGTAGGGCTACGGAGCGCCGAGCTTATGGAGTGGGGACTGGACTACGCCCGGCGAAATCGAACGAGCTAATCCGGGCGTAGAGTTCTGGCGAGGCAGGGCTCATCTCCGACGTCCGCCCGACATACTGCCTCCACCCACGTTTCCGCCACCGCCGCGATCACCACCGCTCCAGCCGCCGCGCGAGCCACCGTCGAACCGTGCGGGCGGGGACGAGTTGCCGCGGTCGGGCTGCGGCTGGGGACGTGCCTCCGGTTGCGGCTGAGAGCGGGGCTCCGCCCGCGAAGGCTCCGGACGGCTGTAACCCTCTCCCCGGGAGGGGCGCGCCTCTACAGCCGGCTCCGGAGCCGCTCGCTCGGCCCGCGGGTCCGAGCCGCGAACGTCCTGCGGCCGATCCACAACGGCACGGCGTGGCGCCTGGTCCGAGCGGCCGGCAGGGCGCACTTCGGTAGGTAGATTCCGCTGTTCAGGGCTCTCTGGCCCCACAACTCGTGGCTGCTCCGGTTCCCGCGCACGCCGCGCCTCGACGTTCGGCCCGTCCGACTGACTCTCCGCACGTCGGGCCGTGCCGCGGTCGGGGGGCGAGGCGCGATCGGGGGTACGCGTAGCACCCCCGGCGCGCCGCGCTGCACCGGATTCGGCGGTCGGAGAACTGGGACGCCGCTCGGGAGCGGGCCGGGCCTGAACCGGCCGCGCTTCGGCGTTCGGCGTCGGCTGGGTGGCCCGGCGTACAGGACTGGCGTCAGCCGGCTGGCGGTCGCGGACTACCGGCGGAAGGTAGACGGTATTCACCGACCGCCGGAGGTCGAAGCCGCGGTCACGGTAGCCGGCCTGCAGGCCGTCGGCCGGACGGAAGCGATAGGGCGTGTACGGGCTGTTCCCGAGCCCGAAGCGATTGCCGTAGTAACGTCCACCCGCGTACGGGTAACCGAAGTAGGGGTAGCCGTAGCTGTAGCCGTAGTTTCGGACGGGGTACACGTACACCGGACGGTAGTAGTACGGGTCGAAGAAGAATGGGTCGTAGAACGGATCGTAGAAGGACCGCCGGAACGGCCGGCCGAAGAAGATGCCGATCGAGGTGCCGTACGGCCTTCCGAAATAGGAGCTGCCACAGCCGTAGTACGAGTAGCCGCAGCCACCGAAGTACCCGTCATACCCGTAATAGGGCGTGGAGTAGCTATCGGCGTATACCACCCGCTCGACGACGTTATAAGACAGGATGTCGTAGTCGAAAGTGGCGTCCGCCATGCGGCGGACCAGCTCGTTCAGATCCTGCTCCGGATCAGAGGGGAGGCGCTGGGGTGCCAGGCCACGGTAGTCCCAATGATCGCCCAGGACAAATTGATCGAAGTGGAACGGGCTGCCGGAGACCGCCGCGTAGATCGTCCCGCGGCCCGACTTCCCGTCGGCCGTGAACGACTCGCGCCCGCCGCGCCCGCGGATCTCATACTTCTTGCCGCCCCGTACGAAGTCATCGTCCCGGGGGTCGAGGGGGAACAGGACGCGCAGGATCCCGTCAGGGTCGACGTGAAGGACGAGGAGGTAGCCGTCGTCGCGCGTGCGGACCTGGACCTTGCCGTGGTCGCCCGGGAGGAACGTGCGGTCATTGTTGATCCAGAGCTGGATGGCCGGATCGTCTCCGCCCACCGCTCTATCGGCTCGGACCTCGCCGTTCACCGGAGTGGCGACGAGGAGTAGAGGTAGGAGCAAGGCCGTGATCATGGGACCTCCCGACTGCTGCTGTTCCGGCGAGGAATTGCGACAGGGCACCCGACTGCGAACGCTGTGCCACGAAGTCCCGCCATACTCGCTTAACCTTCAAGGCAGCCAACCTGTTCCAGGCGTCCACTTTCCGCGCCATTTCAGCGGGAGAGTGTCCCCGGGTAGAGACCAGGGATGACGGACCGGAGGACCCGCTGTTAGGCCGGGCTCCGCAACAGGTTACGGTTTGCTGGTCTCCCGGCCGCCATTCCAGCGGTGCCAATACATGCGCATCTCACTGATCAACTCCCCAGCGGTCTCACAGAATATCGCGCCGCGGGCGTCCACCCACTCACCGGTCCGCTTGCGCTGGAACACGCACTTGAACTCGGTCGAGAACCAGGGACCGGCGCTGTAGATCTCGCCCGAGGTAAAGCTGATCTCGGACTGGCTGTAGGGGACGTCGAGCCACCAGCGGCGCACGCCGTTAGCGCCACGGACCGGCTCGGAAAACGGCGTCTCGAGGAAAACGGCGTCCGGGGTGAACACCGAGGTGAGGAGATCGATGTCCGGTCTGGACCAGCCACGACCGAAGGTGTCGATCAGGGAGCGTCCGAGCTCAGCGGTGGTCGCCATGAACCTGAACATACATCCGTTCCGGGCTCCCGAAAAACCTACCGGCTGCGGTACGTCTCGAAGAACCCCTGTCCGGTGTCGCTCACCGGCTGACCCGCCAGCCTGCCCCGCAGCACGGCTCGGCCACGCATCTGCAGAAAGAACCGCTGGAACGCTGCGGCCGCCATGCCCGTCGCAAGCGCGTCCTCGACGTCAGTCGTGACCGTCAGTGTGTCGGCGCCCCGGCCGGCAACGAGTTTGAAGTGACGAGGCGCGACGTTTCCTGAGGCCCCCGCCGCCCTCTGGCCGCCCTCATACGCGATGCGGCTGAAGCGGAGCACCTGCCGGACGCCGAGCGAATCCACCACAGCGAGGAAGAGGGGTGAGCTGACCGTACTGCCCGCGCCATGCTGCTCCGGGCCGTACACGCCGCCATAGAGCAGGCTCAGCGTGGCGCCCTGTGAAGCACCCCATTCCCAGGTCACGTCGCGCCACACACCCCAGTTGTGGTCGTGGTAGGCGGCAGCATCCGCCACGCTGGTGCACCGGCGGTCGAGGCAGATGGTGCCGGAGGCCGTGGCGGCGAGACCGGGCACCACGTAGCCGGAGAGGAACTGGTGCTCGCGGAGCTCGACCGGGGGGAAATAGCGGTTGAGCAGAGGGCGAATACGAAGGTCCAACCTGACCTGCCCGGCCCGGCCCATCGCCCTTACGTGCAGCGTATATAGACCGTCGCGCTGACGCACGGTACTCGGGCCGATGGTGAGATCCGCGCGTGTGGTGTCGAAGCGCACGTCGGCGGAAGGCGCCGTGGCGGCATAGCGCTCGTAACGCCCATCCGGGCGACGGTGGGTGAGGAGCATGCGGGCCCCCCAGCGAGCTTCCGATCCCGCGGCCGGCAGGCCGACCTCACCCCCGACCAGGTACGTCACGTACCACCACTCATCGGGCGCGATTACGACGTTGTAGTACTGCCACTCCCCCCAGGTGCTGTCCGCCCGGGGAGGGACATGGAACCGATCGAGCTCGTCGTAGAGTTGCTCGCGGGTGGGTGCGACATAGGCCGAGTCGGCGGGCGAGTCGCTCCAGCTCCCCTGCCGCAGGGCGAGGCCGGCGCCCAGCGCAGTGGCGCGGCTCGGCACCTCGCCTCCCGCGCGGACCGCCGTGGGGTGGCAGGCCGTGTTGGCCTTGCAGAGGTAGAGCAGCTTGCCTTCGATGGCTGGGGCCACGCTCCGCACCAGCCCGGCGTGCCGCGGACCTCCGAGCACCTGCCGGGTGAGGAACCGGGCGCGGTCGATGCCGAAGAACATCGCACCCAGACCTCCGGTGCGCATCGCCTCGATGTCGATGCCTTGCGGCAGCACGGTCACCTCGCCACCGCCGACGAGGGAGACGTCGCGGCTCTGCTCGAGCATGGCCTGGCCCACCGAGAGCAGCACGACCATGACACCCACGCCGAGCGCGAAGCCGAGCAGAAGAATCAGCGACCGCAGCTTCCGAACGAAGAGATGGCGGAACGCGAGGGTGAGCAGCATCAGTCCCGGATCGTCCCGTCGAGCATGTGGATCGCCCGCCCGGCTTCGGCGGCGAGGCGATCGTCGTGAGTCACCACTATCAGCGTGGTGCCGTCGTCGTTCAGCCGGCGAAAGAGCTCGAGGATCTCCCGGCCAGTGGCGGCGTCGAGCTCGCCGGTGGGCTCGTCGGCCAGGAGCACCGTGGGCCGGTTGGCCAGCGCACGGGCAATGGCGACGCGTTGCATCTCGCCGCCCGAGAGCTGGGTGGCACGGTGAGCGCCACGATGCGCGAGCCCGACGTAGGCGAGGAGTTGCTCTGCGCGTTCCCGGCGCTCGCCGCGGGCGACGCCCGCCTCCGCCATCGGGAGCTCGACGTTCTCACGCGCCGTGAGCACCGGCAGAAGGTGAAAGCGCTGGAAGATGAAGCCGACCCGGGTCAGCCGGAGGTGGGTGAGCTCCCGGTCGGACAGGGCATCGAGCCGGGTACCCAGCAGCTCGACGACGCCGGCCGTCGGCGTGTCAATCCCGCCCAGGAGCTGGAGCAGCGTGGATTTGCCGCTGCCCGAAGGGCCGGCGATTGCGACGTAGTCGCCCGCGTCCACCCGGAGCGAGACGCCGCGGAGCGCGTGCACCGTCTCGCCGTTCATCCGGTAGTCCTTTCGCAGATCGCGGGCGAGGAGCGGCGGCGGGATCACGTCGCTTCCGCGCGGAGGGTGGCGGCGATCGGCGCGCGGGCAGCGAGCCAGGCGGGATAGAGCCCGGCCCGGAAGCCGGTCACGAGCAGCACGATCGCGGCGAAACCGAGCGTGTCGGCGCGCGGCACGAAGAAGCTGAAGGCGGCCGGAAGACCGGGGAAGCGGGTGAGGATCGCGTCGAGGTAACGCGCCGTGAGAAGTCCCAGGAGAATCCCGAGCGCGGCGCCCAGGACGGTGAGGACGCCTCCCTCGGCGAGCACCTGGCGCACGACCGTGCCGCGGCTCACGCCGATGGCGCGGAGGGTGGCGATCTCCCCGAGCCGCTCGTTCACCCCGATCGTGAGCAGAGTCGCGATCAGGAGGACGGTGACGATGAGGCTCATGCTGCCCAGGATGTAGGAGAGCTGGCGGAAGTACACCAGCCGCTGCCGGAAGTGGACCACCAGCTCGGCCGCGCTGTTGACCTCGACCGCCGGGAACCGGGCGCGGAGCCGCTCGGCGAGCGCCGGCACCTGGTCGTCCGCGCGCGCCTTGACCAGGATGAGCGAGGCACGGTCGCCTGCCGTCGGACCGGAGAGCCGTTGCATGACCGGCAGCACGGTGCCGACCGAAGGCTGATCGCGGGCGTCGTAGAGCCAGCGCACGATGCCGCGCACCACGAGCCGGCTGCCCAGGGCGGCGCCGGCCACCTGCGGATCGAGCCGGCCCACAAGCGTTACCGTGTCGCCCGCCCCGGCTTGGAGCAGGCGGGCGGCCGGCTCGCCGAGCAGGATGCCCGCGGTGTCACCGGGCGACAAATCGCGGCCGCTGGTGACCTGGTACAAGCCCTGCGCCTCCGGCTCGATCCCGTAGCCGAACAGGGTGACGAGCGAGTCGGCGTCGCGCGCGTAGAGCGAGGTGCCCAGCACGGCGCCGGCCGCCTCGACGTCGCGGTCGCGCCGGAGCGCGGCGACGATCCCGGAGGCGCCCGCCATGGCGGCCTCGGTGTCGAACGGCAGCGTGCCCTTGGGCGTAAGGCGGAGCTGGTAGCCGCGGACGAGCAGGAGGTCTGAGAACGACCTGTCGATCCCGCCGCTCAGCATCACCATGTCGAGCAGCATCGCGGCGGCCACGGCGATCCCGGCGAGCGAGAGCGCCGTCCGGAGCGGCTGACGCCCCAGGCTTCTGAGCCCCCACGCGACAACTCTCATCCCCTGCCCCAGAGCACCAGCGGGCGGGTACGCACCAGCCGCCAGGCCGCGGCGGCGCCGGCCAGGAGCCCGAGCACGAGGGAGAGCGCCACGCTGAAGAGGACGATGCCGGGGGTGACGAGCGAGAAGGTGAGCGCGGTGTCGAAGAAATTGCGGTAGTAGGCATTGGTGGCGGCGCCGGCCACAAGGGCGAGCCCCGTCCCGACGACGCAGCCGACCGCAGCCACGAGCGCCGCCTCGAGCAGCAGCGCGCCGAAGATGGTGCGGCGACGCACACCGACGAACCGCATGACCGCCGCGTCCATCCGCCGCTCCTCGACCTTGAGCAGCATGATACAGAGCAGAAACACGGCGCTCGCGACGATGGTGATGATCGCGATGGCCCGATGGAACCGGCTCACTACGAGAAACGTCTCCGACGACTCGGCGGCGATGGCCGAGGACGAATAGGCGCGGAACCCGAATGCGTTGCGCTCGAGCGCGGCGACGGCGGAGTCCACCGGCGTACCGGGGACGAGCCCCACCCCGAAACGGTCCACCCGGTCGGGCGCGCCGAGGAGGGCGGCCAGGTCGGGCAGGTGCATGCGCAGGTGTCGCTCGACCCTGGCGATCTCCGCGGGATCGGGACGCGGCTCGTAGACGGCGGCCACGGTGGCGACCAGCCGAATCGAATCGGGAGCGGTGCCGAGGCGGATCGTGTCGCCCACGCGGAGCGAGAGCTCCTGGGCGAGCCGGCGCTCGACGGCGACGTTGGGGAGCTGGGCCCGGGCGGGTGCCGGCAGAGCGGCGGCGGCGAGCAACAGCAAGTTCCGGAGGAGGGGGAGGCCAGTCACACGGATTCACCAGGGCGTGCGGAGGTGACAGCCTCCTTCAGCTCAGCCACTCGCGGAAGGTTCCAATCAGCAGCCAGCCGTTGAGGCCGACGATAGCGACCGCCACCACCCACGCGGCGCCGGCGAGCAGCGGCGAATTGACGAACTTGCCCATCTTGCGGCGCTGGCTGGTGAAGTGGACCAGCGGCACCACGGCGAAGGAGAGCTGCAGGCTGAGGATGACCTGACTCAGGATGAGCAGCCCGCCGGCACCGCGCTCGCCGTAGAGGGCGGTCACGATGACCGCGGGAATGATCGCGATGAGACGGGTGATGAGCCGGCGGAGCCACGGCGGGAGCCGGATGTCGAGGAATCCCTCCATCACGATCTGCCCCGCGAGCGTGCCGGTGATGGTCGAGTTCTGCCCCGAGGCCAGCAGCGCTACCGCGAACAGCGTACTCGCGAAGGTGGTGCCGAGCACGGGCGTGAGAAGCCGGTAGGCATCGCCGATTTCAGCGACCTCCTGATGGCCGCTCTGGTGGAACGTCGCCGCCGCCAGAATGAGGATGGCCGCGTTGATGAAGAAGGCGAACAGCAGCGCCACCGTCGAGTCGAGCGTGGCAAAGCGAATGGCTTCCCGGCGGGAGCTCTCGTCCGGCAGCACCTTCCGCGTCTGCACGATGGAGGAGTGCAGATACAGGTTGTGCGGCATGACGGTGGCGCCGAGAATGCCGATGGCGATGTACAGCATCGCCGGATTGGTGATGATCTCGGTACGCGGCACCAACCCACGGGCGATCTCGGCCATCGCAGGCTGGGCCATTGCCAGCTCCACGGCGAAGCAGAGGCCGATCGTCGCGACCAGGGTGATGACAAAGGCCTCGAGATAGCGAAACCCGCGGTGCTGCAGCAACAGGATGAGCAGCACGTCCAGCGCCGTGAGGCACACGCCCCAGATGAGCGGGATGCCGAAAAGCAGGTTGAGGGCGATCGCGGAGCCGATCACCTCGGCCAGGTCGCACGCGGCGATGGCGATCTCGCACAGGATCCAGAGCACGAAGCTCACGGGCCGCGAATAGTGGTCCCGGCAGGCCTGCGCCAGGTCCCTGCCGGTCACGATACCGAGCTTGAGGGCGAGGGACTGGAGCAGGATCGCCATCAGATTCGAGATCAGGATGACGCTGAGCAGGGTGTAGCCAAACCGCGAGCCGCCGGCCAGGTCGGTGGCCCAGTTGCCCGGATCCATGTAGCCCACGGCGACCATGTAGCCGGGCCCCGCGAAGGCGAGCGCCTTTCGCCAGAACGAGGCGCCACGCGGAACCTGGACGGTGTGGTGGGCCTCCGGCAGACTCGGCGCGGTGCGCGGATAGCGCCAGCCGCCCACCTCCTCAACGCTCGGGGTGGACGCCGCGTTCATCGCACCCCCTCCGCCCCGCAGAGGACCACGTGGGCGAGTTCCTGTCCGAGCACCTGCCGCGCACCCGCGGCCTCGACGGTGACCGGCCCGCCGAACGGCTGCCGGTCCTCGACCCTTACCACCGCGCCGGGTATGAGACCGAGCGAGGCGAGGTAGCGGAGCCGCTCGGGCTCCCGTTCGTCGACGCGCAGGATCTCGACGGTGTCGCCCACGTCGAGCTCGCTGAGCGGGGTGCACGCGGGCTCCCGAATGGAACCGTCGGCCTCGGGGATGGGATCGCCGTGGGGGTCGACGGCTGGGTGCCCCAGCGCTGCGGCCATTCGTTCCACCAACGTGTCGCTCACCGCATGCTCCAGCCGCTCGGCCTCCACGTGCACCGCATCCCAGGGGTAACCCAGAAATTGGACGAGATACACCTCGATGAGCCGGTGGCGCCGGACCATGCGGAGCGCGGCGCGGCGGCCGGAATCGGTGAGCTGGACGCCCTTGTAGGGGATGTGCTCGAGCAACCCGAGCTCGGAGAGGCGCTTGACCATGCCGCTCACCGAGGGCGCGGAGAGCTCGAGCAGGTGAGCGATGTCGCTGGTCGAGGCCGGCCGGCCCTCGGGGCTCAAGCGGTAGATCGCCTTGAGGTAGTCCTCCACGGAGCGCGTGAGCGACTCCGTGGCGGTTGTTGCGTGCATGCAAAATCCCGAATTAGGGTTGCCTAATCATGAGATTCTGCGTGGCTCATGTCAAGGCTGGGGGCTACTGTCGAATCTGGTCCAGCAGGCCAGTCATGATCCGTTCGGTCATTCCCCAGACGACGGATTGGTCGAGCTCGTAGGCGGGCACGTCGCGGGATTCGCCGCGGATCTGGAGCCGGACGGAGTGATAGGTCTCGGGGTGGAGCAGGAGATCGAGGGGAACCCAGCGCCATCCGGCGACTTCCGGATTGGGAGCGAGCGGCGGGCGTTCGGGAAGAGCGAAGACGTAGGGGCGGACGGCGATCGGCGGCAGGACCGGGGTGCGCGGGACCACGTCGTCCAGGCCGCCGAGGAGGCTGGAACGCGGGAGCGGGAGCCCGACCTCCTCGCCGGTTTCACGGATCGCGGTGGCGAGGAGGTCGGCGTCTTCGGCGGCGCGGCGACCGCCCGGCAGGGCCATGTGCCCCGACCAGGGATCGCCGGCGCGCTCGGCGCGGCGGATCAGCAGGACGGCGTCAGGCGCCGGGGTCAGCACCACGGCCACCGCAGCCCATAGGAGCGCCGGATGGCTCTCGCCGGATGCCGGATGGTGGCCGGCCAGCCGATGCCGCAGCCGATCCAGCCGCGTGCTCAGTGCTGGTGCGTGTGGCAGCCGCCGCCGCAGCAACCGCCGCCGCCGGGCGGCGGCCCGAGGCGACTATAGTCGGCGGGCCTCCCCGCGCCGGCGGGCCGGGCCGGGAGGGACATGAGGCGCTCGAGCTTGCGGCTCGTGCACTGGGGGCAGCTTACCCGGGTATCGGAGCGAACGAGCTGCTCGAACTCGGCTCCGCAGGCGGCGCAGCGATAGTCGTAGATGGGCATGGACGCAGACTAGCGCCGAGACCGGATGACCGCCAGAGGCCGGCCCATCTCACTCCACCCCGGGGGCGCTCGCACCCTCGAGTGCCGTGAGCTCAGCGCTCCGCTCCCAGAGCCGGCGCTGCAGTTCCTCGTCGTAGGACTCACGCGACGAGCGGGTCGCCCGGCTCTCGACAAAATACTTCCCCGTCACCCCTTCCACCGCCGGCGACGCGGCGAGATGAAGGCTCGTCTCCGCCCCCGCCTCGGGGCTGCCGCCAAAGGTGCGCGCGACCGCACCGCCGACGAGGGGAAGGTTCATGTACTCGGCCAGAAGTCGGGTGGCGATCACGCCAGGGTGCAGGCAGTTGGCGGTCACGCCGGTACCCTCGAGCCGCCGGGCCAGCTCGTAGGTGAAGAGGACGTTGGCGAGCTTGGTGCGGCCGTAGACCCGTACGGGGTCGTAGCGGCGCTCGCTCTGGAGGTCGGCAAAGTCGATCGTGCCACCCTGGTGGGCACCGGAAGAGACGTTGACGATCCGGGCGGGCGCGCCGGCCATCAGCCGGTCGAGCAGCAGGTTGGTGAGGAGAAAATAGGCGAGGTGGTTGACGGCGAACTGCATCTCCAGGCCGTCCACCGTGGTCTCCCGGTCCTTCGGGATCGTCCCTGCGTTGTTGATGAGGACGTGCAAAGCCGGGTGCTGGGCCCGAATGGCCTCGGCGGCCTCGCGAATCGAGTGCTGGGAGGCGAGATCGGCAGGGACCACCTCGGCCGGCGGCGCGGCGTGAGCATGGCGGAGCGCACGCGCCACCGCGGCCCCGTCTTCCCGGCGGCGCACAACGAGCACGAGGGTGGCCCCGAGCCTCGCCAGACCCTCGGCGGTGGCCCGGCCGATCCCGCGGGTCGCGCCGGTGATCACGCAGACGCGGCCGGTCATGCCCGCGAGTTCCGCCGCCACCCTACCGGAGCTCCGCGGCAAAGAAGGCGAGGCTTGCATTGATGACCCGCTCGAGCTCCGGAGTGGCGCCTTTCCAGGGGTGAACGGCGCCGAACGTATGACCGGCGCCCTCGATCTGGAGAAATCGGCTGCTGGCGGGCGGCGCGGACGCGGCGAGAAGCCTGCCCTCGGCTAGGGCGACGGCTTCATCGGCTGCGCCGTGCACGATGAGCCAGGGCACGGCGATTCGCCCGGCCGCGGCCTCGATGTCGAGCGCTTCGACGTTCCGCTCGACGTCATCCAGCACGTCGGTGTAGAGCGGCAGAATCTGGTGCGTCCGCGCATTCTGGACCTGATTCATGCCGGCCGCCCTCCACGAGGTCCGCTCGGCCGGCGACCAGCGCTCGACCGTCGAAATCGCCGCCCAGGTGACAAGCGCCCGTACCCGCGAATCTTCCGCCGTCTGGAGAATCGCGATTCCACCGCCGCGCGAGTGGCCCAGGAGCCCGATCGCCGTGGGGGGCGCCACGGCGAGCTCGCCCGCGGCAAGCGCGTCGAGGACCCGGCGCACGTCTTGCAGCTCGGCCGAAAACGTGTTGTGGCCGAAGCGCTCGGGATAGACGAACTCGCCCGCGTCATCCACGCCGCTGCCGCTCAGGTTCAGCGTCACCGCCGAGAAGCCGGCCCGGGCCAGCCGCTCGGCGAGTGCGGGCCACAACCCCCAGTCCTTGAAGCCCTTGAATCCATGCACCACCACGGTCGCCGGCCGAGGGCTGTCTCGGCCCCCCGCGCGCACATCGATGAGGATGTCGCCGAGGGCGCCGGGGAGGCGGTGGCGGGTCAAGGCCGGAGTTGCCATTGATGAAAGATAGCGACAGGTGTGGCGCCGTTTTGACCCCACGAACAGTTCACCGTTAGATTGCCCCCACCTTTTCCAGGGAGGACGGTAGTGCGCGCTTCGCAACCCGCGTTGCTCGCCGCCGGCCGGGTCATCGCCGAGCTGCGGGATCAGATGGTCGGGCAGTGGGCCGACTGGCTTGGTGACCGTATCACCGCCGCACCCACGGTTCCGCGGCCGCTCGTCGAGCGGGAATTCCGCATCCTGCTCGACATCATCAGCGAGATGGTGGGTCCGCTCCGCCGAGAAGTCGGCACGGTATGGCTGCACGCCTGCGAGCACTACGGGCGGATGGCCTCGACGCGCGGGCTCGCCGCGGGCGAGGTGGTCGAAGAGCTGCAGTTCCTCCGCGAAATGCTCATCCGAAATCTCGCGCCGGTCCTCGCCGCGATGCGCGCGCGGCAGGGCATGGCGATCATGCTCCGCCTGAACCGCGTCATCGACAAGGGGATCGCCGTCGCGGTCGTGGGATACACCGACGCGCTGGTCGCCACGCTGTTCGCGCAAAACGGCGTGCCCTCATTCGGCAGCGAATACGACGCTGGAGAAGTCGAGCGCCAGCTCGACGCCATCGAGCACCAGCTCCACGCCCTCGTCAAGAAGCAGGTGCGGTAGCCTGCACCGATTCGCCGTCCCGATGCCGATGGTCGATCTGCTGCCGGCACTGCCGTGGCTCGCGCCGTTCGCGGGCCTGTTCCGCCTCGGCCAGCTCCATCCCAACCTCAGTGACGTCCCGCCGATCGCGGGCATCCCGATCTCCATCATCATCCCCGCACGGAACGAGCAAGCGACCATCGAGACGGTGGTCCGCTCCATTGTCGCGTCCGATTATCGGCCGTTCGAGCTGATCGTGGTGGACGACCGCTCGACCGACCAGACGGCCACGATCGTCGATCGGCTCGCCGCGGCGGACCCGCGCGTACGGCTGGTGCGCGGCGTGCCCCTGCCGGAGGGGTGGTACGGCAAGCCGTGGGCATGCGAGCAGGGATTCCGCGCCGCGAGCGGCGAGCTGCTCCTGTTTACCGACGCCGATACCCGGCACGCACCCGAGCTGATGGGCCGTGCGGCCGAGGCGCTCCGCCGCGAGCGCGCCGACCTGCTGACCGTCGCTCCGCACCAGCGCTGCGTGAGCTTCTGGGAACGGGTGGTCATGCCTCAGATCTGGCTGCTGCTCGGCCTGCGCTATCACCCGCGGCGGGTCAATCGCGCTCGGCGGCCTCGGGACGTGATCGCCAATGGACAGTTCATCCTGACCACGCGCGCGGCCTACGTCGCCGTGGGCGGCCATGGCGCGGTGCGTCACGAGGTGGCGGAGGACCTGGCGCTCGCCCAGGCGTACCTCCGGGCGGGGCGGCGACTTCATTTCGCGTTCGCGGAACGACTCATGGAGACGCGGATGTACCAGGACCTGCCGCAGCTCATCGAGGGCTGGTCCAAGAACGTGTATCTGGGCGGACGCGGCTCGTTCCCAGACGAGCCCGCGCTGCGCGCGCTGGTGCCGGTGATGCTCGCGGGCGCGATGCTGTTCTGGCTGCTGCCGCCCGGGGTGCTGCTCGTCCGCGCGCTCGGGGTCAGCGTCGGCGGCCTGGCCGGCTCCGCCGGGATCGCCACGGGGCTCAGCGTGCTGTTCTGGGCGCTGGTATCGTATGGGATGAGAATCCCGATGGTCTACGGACTGCTCTATCCGTTGGGGGCCGCGATGGCGCTCTATATCTTCGCGCGGTCCACGTGGCGGGGGTCGCGGCGGGTCGAGTGGCGCGGGCGAGTGTACGGGCAGGAGCCCACGCGGGTGCAGAGAGACCGTTGACCGCGCCCGGCCCGGCGCTACTGCGTCCGCTCGGCCACGACCTCCTGCCCCAGAATCCTGCCACCCAGGACCCGGCCGGCGGAATCCACCCGCAGATGAAACTTCACCGTCCCGATCGCCACCGCGAGCGAGTCTGCACCGAGCGGCGAGACGCTCGCGTCCAGCGTCTGCCCGGCGCCGAGCCCGCCCCCACCGAGGTTGAAGAGCGGCACGCGCCCGGCTGCCGACCCGGCGGCACGCGCGCGGAGTACCGCCTGTCCGAGCAGCGCGAATGACAGGTTGAGATACGGCACGGCGCCGCGCTCAGTCCCGAAGATTCGGGTCTCCAGGCCGTGCCCGGAGATGTCGTCCACCGCGGCGCTGTCCTCCTTGAAGATCACGCGCGCACGGTGGACCACCCTGCCCTTGACCGCCTCCTCGGTCCGCTCCTGGACCGTCACCTCGATCAACGCCACCGAGGCGTCCGGCGCCACCACGGCCTTGTAGCTCTGCGACGTGTGCTTGGCATCCCGGAGCTCAAGCGTGCCGTTGAGCACGGTGGGCGTCCGGGCAAACCGCTCGATGGCTACGGTATCGGCGGCGTGACGGATGACGAAGGCGCCGCTGTCGGGCGCCGAGGATCGCACCGGCGTCGGCGGGAGCGGGGCCCGGTCCCTCGGCGGGAGGGTGGCGGCGGCCAGCAGGCCAGCGCAGCAGTAGAGTTGGAGTTGCATGCGTTCAGGATAAGGAGATGGCGAGCCAGCGTCCAGCAGCGGCAGCGGCATGATTGCGGCCGCGCCGGATTGATCCCGGGCTCGGGGCACCTCGCGCGTATCGTGCGCGGTCCTCGAATCCCGGGAGCGCCGCGTGGAGCTCGGCCCGTTGCTGCAGCGAGTCCGCGCGATCGACGATCTGGGCGGGCTGCTGGCGGCCCTGGGCCACGAACCGCTGCACGCAATCGTTCCGGGGCTGGTCGCGAACCCGGCACGCGGCGGCAGTCTCGCGCCGGCGGTGGCCGTCGGGCGCACGGGTGATTTTCCCTGGTTCGCCGTCGCGGGCGCCGATCCGGAGCGGCTGGCGCGCCGAGTGGCGCGGTGGCTCGCCGCGCGGGGGCGGATCGCCGGCGTACTGGCGCTCGATGCGGCCGCACGGCGGCTCGGCGTGGCCGTCGCGTGCGACGGTACGCCCTCGCTGGAAGTGGAGCTCGATCACCCGCGCAGCGCCGCCGTCGCCGCACTCGGCCGGCTCGCCTCGCGGGGACCGGGCGGCGCGCTGGCCTACGCAGTCCGCGCTGCCGACGCGCTGAGCGGAGAGGAGGTCGGCCGCCGCTTCTTCAGCGAGTTCAAGGCAACGCTCGAGCGTATGGCGGCGGGCATGCCCGATGGGCCACGCGGCGAGGACCGACGCAGCCTGGCTCTGCTCCAGCTCACCCGTGTCCTCTTCCTCTATTTCATCCAGGCCAAGGGGTGGCTCGCCGGCCGAGAGCAGTTCCTCGCCGAGGAGGTGGACCGCTGCCTGGCGAGCAGGCGGGGCATCCACCGTCACCTGCTCCGTCCGCTCTTCTTCGGCACGCTCAACCGCCCTGCCTCCCAGCGGGGCCGCGGCGCCACCGCGTTCGGACCCATCCCCTTCCTGAACGGTGGCCTGTTCGAGCCGCATCCCCTCGAACGCTCCCTCCGCGGCGACATTCCCAACGCCGTCTGGCGAGACGCGTTCGACGGGCTGTTCGAGCGGTTTCACTTCACCGTCTCCGAGCTAGGCCAGTCGGGCGGCATCGCGCCGGACATGCTGGGCCGGGTGTTCGAGGGCCTGATGGCGCCGGACGCGCGCCGAGCCTCCGGCACCTACTACACCCCGGCGGCTCTGGTCCGCACGCTGCTCGAGGCCGCGCTGGCCGCGGCGGTGGCGGGGCGGCTCGGCTGCGGCGACGTCGAAGCGGAGCGGAGGCTCGCCGACCGCGAGAGCACGGCGCGCGCCGCGCTCGACGATCTCACGGTGCTCGATCCCGCCGTGGGGTCGGGCGCGTTCCTGCTGGGCGCCCTCGACCTGCTCTCGACCCATGCCGCACCCGACGGCGTGCCGGACTCGGCGGGACGCCGCCGGATCCTCCAGCGCAACCTGTTCGGTGTCGACCGGAGTGCGACGGCGGTTCGCCTCACCGAGCTCCGCCTCTGGCTCGCCGTCATCGCGGATGATCGGGAGGAGTGCCCCCAGCGGGTCGAGCCGCTGCCGAACCTCGATTGTCTCATTCGCCAGGGCGACAGTCTGTTCGAGCCGGGCAGCGTGGCCCGGGTCCGGCGTCCCGATCCGCGGCTGGCCGATACCGTCGCGCGGCTGCGCCGGCGTTTGGTCGTCGCCACCGGGGCGGCCAAGCGCGAGCTGGTACGGGAGCTTCGGGCGGCGGAGTCGCGCGCGGCCACCGAGGCGCTCAAGGCGGCGGAAGCAGAGCTCCGGGCAGCGGTCGCCGGCCATGTGCGGGCGGCACGGAGCGTGGATCTCTTCGGCGAGCAGCGAGGCATGGATCGCGAGCTCCGCGCGCTGCTCGCCGGAGCCCGGGCCGAGCTGCGCGCGCTCGGGGCCGCGCGGCGCACCATCGCCCGCGAGCGAGAGGTCCCCTGGTTCCAGTACGGGAGTCAATTCGCGGATGTGTTCGCGGCCGGTGGCTTCGGCATCGTTGCCGGGAACCCGCCATGGCTTCGCGCCGAGGACGTGCCCGCCGAGACGCGCCGGCGGCTCGAGGGACGATACCGCTGGTGGCGCGGCGCGGGCGCGGGGTTCTGCCACCGGCCGGACCTCGCCATCGCATTCCTCGAGCGCGCCATCGAACTGACCGCGCCGGGCGGTGTGGTCGCGCTGCTCGTGCCGGCCAAGCTCGCCACCGCCGGTTACGGCGCCGCGGCCCGGCACGCGCTCGCGGCATCCACAACGCTGCTTCATCTCGCCGACCTGACCGGGCACCCCGAGGCCGCGTTCGACGCGACCGTTTATCCGCTGGCGCTGGTGGCGCGGAAGTCGCCGCCGGCCGGCGGGCACCGGGTCCGCACCACATTCGGGGTCGCCCGCGCGGCCATACCGCAGGCGGCCCTCACGGGTGGCGGGCCTTGGATCCTGTCAGCCGACCGCACGCGGGCGATCGTCGCCAGACTGGCGCGCGACCACCCCGCGCTCGACGAGCGCGTCACCTGCCACCTCGGCGTCAAGACCGGGGCCAATCGCCTCTTTCTCGATCCCCCCGTCGAGGTGGAGCCCGAGCTGCTGCGCTGGGCAGTGCGGGGGCGCGATGTGCGACCGTTCCGCGCCCGGCCGCGGGTGCGGCTGCTCTGGACCCACGGCGCCAACGGCGCGCCGCTCGGCCGCCTGCCACCCATGGCGGCAGCGTATCTGGGGCCGCACGAGGCCGCGCTGCGTCGGCGGACGGACTTCGACCGGGGCCCCCCGTGGACGCTCTTCCGGACAAAGGCGGCTGCCGGCGGACACCGAGTGGTGTGGGCGGATGTGGCGCGACGACTCACGGCCGTCGCGCTCACGTGTCCGCGCGATTCCGGGAGCATCCCGCTCAACTCGTGCTACGTGGCTGCCGTGCCTACGGCCCAGGAGGCCGAGCGGCTGGCCGCGTGGCTCAACTCGCGGTGGGTGGGAGCCGTCGCGCGGGTCGGGGCCGTGCCCGCGGCGAGCGGCTTCCACCGTTTCAGCGCGGCGAGCGTGAGCCGCCTGCCGCTCCCCGTTACCGTCGATGCGGATTCGGAGCTGCCGGCCCTGGCGCGCGCGGGCAAACGTGGGGAGGACATTCAGGAGAGACTGGATGAGAGCGTGGCCCGACACCTTGGCCTGTCACCCCGTGACCGCGCCGTCCTGGGCGCCGCGGATCGTCGCTGAAGCGCTGATCTCGGTTCCCGATCCGCTCCGCACCGGGCTCGCCGCTGGCCCGCCGGCGCCGCCGGCGCAGATTGCGCGTGCGCTCGCGGCCAGCCTGCGTCCCGCCGAGCGCGCGGGCGTGCCGCCGCCATGGCTGCTGCCCGGCCAGGCGCGGAGCTACCGCCGAGCGCTCGCCGCCATCGAGAGGTTCGGCGGCGGGCTTTTGGCCGATCCGGTCGGGAGCGGGAAGACCTACGTGGCGCTCGCCGTGGCCGCCGCGCTGCGGGGGCGGCGCCCCACGGCTTGCCTCGTGCCGGCGCCGCTCGCGGCGCAGTGGCGCCTCGTGGCAGCGCGGCTCGGCGTGGCCGTGGAGGTCGGCACGCATCAGCAGGCCAGCCGCGGCCGACTCCCGGCCGGCACCGCCGGGCTGGTCGTGATCGACGAGAGTCATCACTTCCGGAACCCCCGCACCAGGCGCTACGCGCACGTCGCGCGCTGGCTGCTCGGGCGCCCGGTGCTGCTGCTCAGTGCCACGCCGGTGGTGAACCGCGCGGACGATCTGGCCCACCAGCTCCTCCTCGGCGTGCGCGACGACGCGCTGCTGGCCGACGGAGTGGCCTCGCTCAGAGTGGCGCTGGCATCGGCGAGCGGCACGTCGGCGCTCGGGCGCCTCGTGATCGAAGACACCGCTGAGGCCGGCCCCCGGCCCGTGCGGGCGTTCCGCACGAGCCCAGCCGGAGACGAGGAATGCGCGATCGCGGCGCGCTCGCTCGCACTGCTGGCCTCGCTCCGCCTTTCCCGCCACCCGCCGACAGCGGCGCTCGTCAGGAGCGTGCTGCAGCGCGCCGCCGGCTCGAGCCCCGCCGCGCTCGCGGGGGCGCTCCGGCGCTATCGCGGGCTGCTCCTCCATGCGCGGGACGCGCGCCAGGCTGGCCGGGCGCTCTCGCGGGCGGAGCTCCGTTCGTTCGCCGGCGAGCTGGACGATCAGCTCGTCCTCTGGGAGCTCGTCGCCGAAGACGGCGGAGAGCAGGTCGAGCTCTCGCTGGAGGACCTCGAGCCGCTGGAAGCGGTGATCGACCACGCCGCGAGCGCGGCGGCGGGAGAGGACCCGAAGCTCGAGCGCCTCCGCGCGCTCCTGGCCGACGGGATCCCGACGCTGGTGTTCACCGCGAGGCGTGAGACGGTGCGCCATCTGCGCGACCGGCTCGGCCCGCCGGCAGTGGCCTGGTGCACCGGCGAGCGTACCGGCATCGGCCGCACGCCGCTCGCCCGGCCGGCGGTGCTGGCGTGGTTCGGCGAGGAGCCGCCGATCGCCCTGGAGCGGAGCGCGCCGCGGTGCCTCGTCGTGACGGATGTCGCGGCCGAGGGACTGGATCTGCGCCGAGCGGGCCGCGTGGTGCATTACGACCTGCCGTGGACGCCGATGCGGCTGGAGCAACGCGAAGGCCGCGCGGTGCGGCTGGGGTCCGCGCGCCGGGAAGTCGAGGTGGTGCGATTCCTCCCACCGCCCGCACTCGAGGCCGAGCTTCGTGTGGGCGAGCGACTGGCGCGGAAGGCGATGCTGCCCGGGCGTGCCGGCCTGGGCGCGGAGGGGATCCGCCTGTGGCGCTGGCGATCGGTGCTCGCGGACCAGATGGGCACCGGACCGTCCATCCAGGGCACCGCGACGGTGCGCGGGGCCGAGTGCGGCGTGCTCGCGGGCTTCGAACTCCTGGCGCGGGGCGGAGGTGTGATCGAGCGGGTGGCGGCAGTGGTCGGGTGGATGGATGCCGGAGGCCGGTGGTCGGAGGACGAGGCAATCGTCACCCAGCGGCTGCATGAGGCGGCGCGGGCCGAGGAGAACGGCGCGATTCCCGCGGCGGCGCTCGGACGCGCGCTCGGTGATCTTGCTGGGCCTATCCGGGCGCGCCTGGCCGTGGCCGCAGGGCGCCGCTGGACAGCGGCCGAGCCCGGGTGGGGCGCCCGCCGGCTTGCCGTACGGTTGCAGGCGGCCGTCCGCGAGGCTGCGCGCCGGCGAGACATTGCCGGCCTGGCAAGGCTGGAGCGCGCACTCGCCTTCGTGGCGGGCGGCCACACCGCGGGCGAATCGGAGCTGGTGGCGCGGCTGTCGGACGCGCCGGCGCCGGAGCTCGCGGCCTGGACAGGGCGCCTACCCGCGCCAACCGCGCGGCGGGAGTCGGTCGAGGCGCGGGTGACCGGGCTGGTGCTATTCGAGGCGCGGCCGGAGGGCACCGCCAACGCGTGCGTCGCTCGCGCGACCCACCGCTGACGCCGCTAGCTTTCGGGGCATGACGCCACCCCTGCACACGGTCCTCTTCGATCTCGACGGCACGCTGATCGACTCGGTGCGCCTCATCCTCGACAGCTATCACCATACGCTCGCGGTACATGGCCTGCCGCCGCGCAGCGATCAGGAATGGCTGCGCGGGGTCGGCACCCCGCTCACCGTCCAGTTCGCGGAATGCTGCGACGACCGGCGACTGATGGAGGCGCTGGTCGCCACCTATCGCGAGTACAACTTGGCGCACCATGACCGGATGGTGACGGTCTATCCCGGCGTGGTGGCCGCGGTGGAATGGATCCGCGCGTCCGGCCGCCGCACCGGCCTGGTCACGAGCAAGAACCGGAGCGGAGCGCTCCGGGGCCTGACACTGGCGAAGCTGGACCAGATGATGGACGTGCTGGTGTGCGCCGACGAAGTGACCAACCCCAAGCCGCATCCCGAGCCGGTGGAGAAAGCGGTCGCGCTGCTGGGGGCCGACGCAGACACCACGCTGTACGTGGGCGACAGCATCCACGACATGCAGTCGGGTCGAGCGGCGGGGGTCCGCACCGCGGCGGCGCTGTGGGGACCGTTCGGCCGCGCGCACCTCGAAGGCGCCGCGCCGGATTATTGGCTGGAGAGCCCGGCGGACTTGGTGGCCCTGGCCGGCCATGACGCTAGCCGTCCAGGATCTCCCGCGTCCGCCGGATCAGTTGCTCCACCGTGAACGGCTTCTCCACGAAGCCGGTGCGCGGGGGCATGACGCCGTCCACCGCGACCGCGCGTTCGCTGTAGCCCGACATGTAGAGCACCTTCACCCCGGGATGGCGGGCGCGCAGCCGCTCGACCAGCTCGCGCCCGCCCATCTCGGGCATCACGAGGTCGGTCAGCACCAGGTCGATCGGCCGGCCGCCCTCCTCGAAAATCCGGAGGGCGTCGGCTCCGTGCCGGGCTTCGACCACGGTGTAACCCTGCCGCTCGAGCAGCCGCCGCGTCGAGGTGCGCACCGCGGCCTCGTCCTCCACCAGCAGCAGCGTCTCGGTGCCGGCGGGCAGACTCCGCCGGTCGGCTCCTGGCGGCTGGCCGAGCGCGGGCGCGCTGTGCCGCGGGAAGAAGATCGTGAAGGTCGCGCCCTGCCCGGGGGCGCTCTCGACCGTGACCTGGCCGCCGCTCTGCTCCACGATTCCGTACACGGTCGAGAGGCCCAGCCCCGTACCCTTGCCCTGCTCCTTGGTCGTGAAGAACGGGTCGAAGATGCGGGACTGGGTGGCCGCGTCCATGCCGATCCCGGTATCGCTCACGCTCAAGGTGACGTAGGCCCCGTGGGAGAGCGGGAGATTGGCGGTGGCGATCGTCACCCGACCGCCGGCCGGCATGGCGTCCCGCGCGTTCACGACCAGATTCACCAGCACCTGTTCGAGCTGCCCGGGATCGGCCTGGACGTACCAGAGACCGGGATCGAGCTCGGTTTCCAAAGTGACGTCGGCGCCCAGCAGGCGGCGCAACATCGCGTCCAACTCGGCCACGCAGCCGTTGAGCGAGAGCACATGCGGCTGAAGCACCTGCCGCCGGCTGAAGGCCAGGAGCTGCCGGGTGAGCGCCGCGGCGCGCTGGGCGGCGTGGCGGATCTGCTCGAGATCGGCGCGGACCGGGTCGCCGGGGCGGAGTTCGCCAAGCACCAGGTCGGCGTAGCTCAGGATGCCGGTGAGCAGATTGTTGAAATCGTGGGCGATGCCGCCGGCAAGCTGCCCCACGGCCTCCATCTTCTGCGCGTGCCTGAGCTGCGCCTCGCTCTGGCGCAGCGCCTCCTCGCCTTTCCGCTGCTCGCTCACGTCCTGGTGCAGCAGGATGGCGCCCACGACCTCTCCGGCCAGGCTCCGGAGCGGGACCGCCGAGCTCAGAATGGTCCGCTCCACGCCGTCGAAGGCCTCGATCCGGACCAGCTCGTCGAGCGAGGTCTCGCCCTGGAGAATGGCCCGGGCCGCGCCCCACTGCTCGGCGGCGATCGGCGCGCCGGTGTCCACGCGCCAGCCGCGATACGCCCCGAGGCCCGATAGCCCGACGTAGCGCGCGCCGCCCCAGAGGGCCCGGGCAGCCGGGTTCCCGAAAATGATGCTGCCCTCCCCATCCAGCACCCACACCCCGATCGGCAGGCTGTCCAGCACCTGCTCCAGGACCCGGGTACCGCGCGCGAGCGCCTCCTGGCCGCGCTCCCGCTCGATGGCGATTTCGGCCAGGTGGCCGGCGATCTCCATCAGGAGAGTGTCGCCGTCGTCGGGCGCGCGTGCCTCGCGGCAGTAGAGGTCGAGCACGCCGAGGAGCCCGCCATCGGAGGCGATAAGCGGCGTCGACCAGGCCGCGCGGAGCCCGAGGTCGAGGAGGGGCCGGCGCCCATGAGCTTCGGCCGCGCTTTCGAGATCGGGCACCGCGACGGGGTCGCGGCTGGTGACGGGTCGCGCGAGCGCGGCTCGGAGTTCCGACGGGAGACTCGGAGCGGCCGCCGGGCGGAGCACGCCGGCGTCGACATCGAGCAGCAGCACGCAGGCGACGAGATCGCTCCCGTGCGCCTCCGCGAACCGGGCGATCCGGTCGAGCACCGCCGGGAGCTCGAGGCCCACGGCAATCTGCTCGAGCAGCCGGCTCTGACCCCGGGCCAGGAGCGCGGCGCGGGCGTCTTCGGTGACGTCCCGGACGGCGCCCACCAGGCGCACCGCGTCGCCCGCCTCGTCGCGGACGATCGCGGCGAGGCTCCGCACGTGCGCCCAGCTCCCGTCCGCCCGGCGGAAGCGGTACTCCTCCGTCCACTCCTCCGCCGCGCGGGCGATGGCCGTCTGCATCCCGCTCACCACACGTTCGCGATCGTCGGGGTGGAGGCGTTCGTACCACCAGGCCGCGGTGGTGCCCCCTCCGTGCCGGCGGTACCCGAAGCGTCCGCCCGAGCGCTCGCCCCAGACGATCCGGTCGGTGAGCAGGTCCCAGTCCCAGACGGCGTCCCGGGTGGACTGCGCGGCCACCCGGTAGCGCTCCTCGCGGAGGCGGAGCTCCAGCTCGCCCTGCTTGCGGTCGGTGATATCGTGGTAAGCGACGTGCAGCGGTCCCGGCGTCCCGTTTTCGCCGGGGAGCAGCGTCACCGTGCTCACTACCCAGACCGGCTCCTCGCCCTGCCGGAGCAGGCGCTTCTCGGCACTGTAGCTCGCGCACTCGCCGGCCAGGAGGAGGCGCACGGCCTCGCGGTCGGCGGTCCGATCGGCCGGGTGGGTGAACGCCTCCGCCGGGCAGTCGGTGAGCGCCTCGGGCGTCGTGCCGAGCAGGCCGGCAAGCGCCCGGTTGACCCGGAGCCAGCGGCCGTCGGGAAGGATGAGGCCCATCGGGAGCGCGGCGGCGTCGAACACCCGGGCAGCCGGATCCGCTGGGGGCGCCTCGTGCGTCGGGGCGAGAACGGTCTCTCCCGGCGGCCGCGACCGGAGCTCGAGCTCCGCCATCACCGAAGCGGCGAGATCCTCCAGCAGCGCGACGTCCCGCGGCGACCAGAGCCGCGGCAGCGAGTCGGCCACGGCGAGCGCGCCTAGCGGGTGTCCGCCGGGCGCGGCGAGCGGCACCCCAGCGTAGGCGATCCAGCCCAGCTCCCGGATGGCCGGGCTGGACCGCACCAGTGGGTGCCTGCGGGCGTCGTCCACGACCAGCGGCGCGCCCGAGGTCACGATGTGGCGGCAGAAGGAGAGCGACAATGGTGCGCGCCGCCGCGTGGCCCAGGGCTCCGGCAGCCCGACCGCACTCTGGAAGAAGGCGTGATCGTCGCGCAGGAAGGTGATCATCGCCGAGGGCGCGCCGAGTAACCGGGCGGCCAGCCGGGTGAGGCGGTCGAACCCCTCATCGGGAGGGCTGTCAGGCAGCAGCGACGGGCTGGCGTGGGTCACCCCGGAGAATGTGGTCCGGAAACGTGGCCCGTCAAGGAAGCCGTCCGCGGCTGTGCCGGGCCCCGGCAACGCGTTATCTTCACGCCGCCCGCTACCAGGACCGCCCATGCGCCTGCTCCCTCGCGACGAAAAGTTCTTCGACCTGTTCACCGCGGTCGCCACGTTCACCGTGGAGGCGGCCCGGCTGCAGCAGGCGCTGCTGGAGGCCGAGCAGAACCGGCGGGGGGCGATCGTCGATCAGATCAAGCGGCTCGAGCACCAGGCCGACCAGGTGACGCACGAGGTGGTCACCCGGCTCGACCGGGTCTTCATCACCCCGCTCGACCGCGAGGACATCCATCTCCTCGCCTCCCGGCTGGACGACGTGATCGACCTCATCGACGGCACCGCTCGGCGGCTGCAAATGTTCCGGGCCGGCGAAGCGCCCGACGGCGCGACGCTCATCGCGGACGTCATCATCCGCGCCAGCGAACAGCTCCAGGTGGCGGTGCAATCGCTGGAGAAGAACAAGGCCGGCGTGGTGCTCGAGGCCTGCGTTCAGGTGAAGCGGCTGGAGGAGGAGGGCGACTCGCTGTACCACGAGTGGCTCGGCCGGCTGTTCGAGGGCCAGCCCGACGCGCTGCAGGTCATCAAGTGGAAGGAGATCTACGACAACCTCGAGAAGACGCTGGACTACATCGAGGATGCCGGGAACGTGCTGGAATCGATTTCGATCAAGCACGCGTGAACATGCCGCACGAGGTGGTGTACGTCCTCGCGATCGTGGGCGTCGCGCTCGTCTTCGACTTCATCAACGGATTTCACGACAGCGCCAACTCGATCGCCACGGTGGTCTCCACCCGGGTGCTGTCGCCCGGCGTCGCGGTGCTCTGGGCGGCGTCGTTCAACGTGATGGCGGCATTCGTCGTCGGCACCGCGGTGGCCCAGACGATCGGCAAGGGACTGATCGCGCCGTCGGTGGTGGACCCCGACCTCATTCTGGGCGCGCTGCTCGGCGCCATCGTCTGGAACATCATCACCTGGTACTTCGGCCTGCCGAGCTCGTCGAGCCACGCCCTGATGGGTGGGCTGGGCGGGGCGGCGATCGCCAAGGCGGGGTTCCCGGCACTCCAGCTCGCCGGCTGGATCAAGCCCCTCCTGTTCATCTTCCTCGCCCCGCTCCTGGGGATGGTGCTCGCACTCATCCTGACGGTGGCCCTCTCGTGGCTCCTCCACGGCGCCCCGCCGGGCCCGGTGGACCGGGTGTTCCGCCGCCTGCAGCTGCTATCGGCGGCGCTCTACTCGCTGAGTCACGGAGCCAATGACGCGCAGAAGACGATGGGCATCATCGTCGGGCTCCTGGTGTCCACCCAGTCGCTGTTCGTCCACCAGACAGGCTGGATGGCCCACCTGCACGTGCCTCGGGCCGACCACATTCCCCTCTGGGTCGAGCTCTCCGCCTACAGTGCGATCGGCCTCGGCACGGCGCTCGGCGGCTGGCGGATCGTCAAGACGATGGGGAGCCGGATCACGAAGCTCCGCCCTTTCGGCGGGTTCTGCGCCGAGACCGCGGGCGGCCTCTCGATCCTGCTCTCGTCCTACCTGGGCGTTCCGGTGAGCACGACGCATACGATTACCGGCGCCATCGTGGGGGTCGGCGCGGCCAACCGGATCTCGGCCGTGCGCTGGGGCGTGGCAACGCGGATCGTGTGGGCCTGGATCCTCACGATTCCGATGAGCGCGGCGATGGCGGCAGTGGCGTACCTGGTGCTGCGGAGGTAGGCGCCTGCTAGGCCGCCCGAGTCTGCCCGCGCGCCGCCACGACCTCGGCGTAGTCACGGAGCAGCCCGTCGTACACGGCGCCCCAGTCCCGCGAGCGGGCCGTGCGGAGCGCGCCCTCGCCGAGTCGGCGGCGCAGGTCGCCGTCGGCCAGCAGCCGCCGGAGCGCGGTCGCGATTGCCGCGGTGCTGTCCGGCTGCACCAGCAGCGCGTTTTCCCCGTGCACAGCGAACTCCAGCACCCCGCCCGACCCTGCCACGAGCGACGACAAACCCGACCCCATGGCCTCCAGCAGGGAGTTGCCGAACGTTTCAGTGGCGGACGGAAACGCGAAGACATCGGCCGACGCATAGGCGGCCGACAGCGCCGGGCCCTGAAGCAGGCCGGTGACGTGGACCCCGGGGATCGCCCGCCGGCGGATGTCGTCCTCGAGCGGGCCGCGGCCCACCAGCACCAGGCGGGCGCCGCCCCGCTCGGGCGCGAGCTGCTCCCAGGCTTCCAGCAGGAGGCCCAGATTCTTCTCCCGCGCGATCCGGCCGATATAGGTCACCAGCACATCGTCCCGACCCACGCCGAAGCCGGTGCGGTACACCTCACTCCGAAAGCCGGGCGAGAAGACCTGCGGGTCCACCCCCCGGCTCCAGATGCCGGTGTGCGTCACACCGTGCCGGTGAACCGTCTGCTCGTAGATCCGCGAGGGACAGAGCACGCGGTGGGCCTGGCCGTAGAACCAGCGCAGGTAGTGCCATCCCGCCCGAAGCGCCCAGGTGACCCCGTAGCGCGCCGCGTACTGGTCGTAGTCGGTGTGCGCGGAGGCGATGAGGGGAATGCCCAGTTGCCGCGCCGCCTTCAGGCCGGCGATGCCGAGCGAAAATTCGGTGGCGACATGAACGATGTCGGGCTGGAACCGGGCGAGATCCTCCACGATCTCGCGGAGCCGCGGAAAGGCCCACTGTACGTCGGGATAGAGGAAAAACGGGACGCTGGGGGAGCGGTGGACCTCGGGGCGGTCGGGCACGCCGGGCGGGAGCGGATAGGTGGCGCTGTAGACCCGGACCTCGTGGCCGCGCGCGCGGAGCGCCTCGGTGAGCCGAAGCAGGGTCACCCCGACCCCGCTCACCATCGGCCAGTAGACCTCGGAAAAGAGGGCGATGCGCACGCTTCAACCCTAGGTCAGCGCCGGCCGGGCGACAAGGGAGCGGCCGCGCCCATGGAAGAATCATGGCGGAATTCACCACGAAGACAGCCGGCAATTAGATTGCCTCGATGCGCATCCGCGAGCCCGTCAACGCCTGGTCGCACTTCGTCGGGCTGCTGCTCGCCACGGCAGGCACGGTGGCGCTGCTCCAACTGGCCAGCAGCTCTGCCCAGACGGTGGCATTCTCGGTATATGGCGCCTCGCTCATCCTGCTCTATGGTGCCAGCACGGTCTACCACGCGCTACCGCTGCCCAGGCACCGGCTTCGGCCGCTCCGGACCCTGGATCATATCGCCATCTACTTCCTGATCGCGGGGACGTATACCCCGGTGGCGCTGGTTACGCTGCACAACCGGACGGGGCTGCTGCTCCTCGGTGCCGCGTGGACGATCGCCGTCGCCGGAATCCCCTTCAAGATCTGGTGGCTCGACGCCCCCACGTGGATCTCGACGGCGATTTACCTGGCCATGGGCTACATGACACTGCTGGCCGCGGTGCCGCTCGCGTCCGCGGTGGGTGCCGGAGGACTCGCCTGGCTAGTCGGCGGCGGGGTGGCATACACGGTGGGCGCGATCATCTTCACCCGCGAACGGCCGGACCCCTTCCCCGGAGTGTTCGGCCACCACGAGATCTGGCACTTGCTGGTGCTGGTGGGGAGCGGATGCCACTTCGCGTTCATGGTGCTGAACGTGGCGTGAGCCCAGGACAAGGTGGTAGGGAGCCGGAGCGGCTCGCGCCGAGGCGC
>JAICLE010000093.1 GCA_025927545.1 Gemmatimonadales bacterium | reverse complement strand
TTCGCGGGAAGCCAGGTCATCAGATTCAGGGACGGAAGCTTCATCGGGTCGCCGTGAGGCGCATGGGTGACAAGGTAAATGGGCGCTCGTGGATCGGGAAGCTGTGCTTCGCACGCATGAGCCGCTCTCTCGTGCAGCGACTGTCGTGTGCGCCTGCTGCCATCCCGAGCGGAGCGAGGGATCTACTCACCCGATGCTCGGACTCGGCCCCGCAAGGTCCCTCGCGCCGCTCGGGATGACAGCACGACAGCTCCCGTCGGCGCCTACCTTCCCGTGCTTCCGAACCCTCCCGCTCCCCGCTCCGTCCCCGGCAGCGCTTCCACCGGCCGGAAGGTCACCTGCTCCACCCGCGCGATCACCATCTGCGCGATCCGCATCCCGCGCGTCACCTCGAACGGCTCGGCGCCCAGGTTGATCAGCATGATCAGGAGCTCGCCCCGGTAGTCGCTGTCGATCGTGGCCGGCGTGTTGGGCAGGGTGACGCCGTGCCGGAGCGCCAGGCCCGAGCGGGGCCGGATCTGGCATTCGAAGCCGGCCGGCACCGCGATGGCGAAGCCTGTCCGGAACAGCTTCCGCTCCAGCGGGGCGAGCCGGCCCTCGTCCGCGCTGGCGATATCGTACCCCGCCGCGCCGGGTGTGCCGAGGCTCGGCAGGGGGAGCCCGTCCGCATGCGGCAGGCGGGTGATCAGCACCTCGGTCACAGGACCGCGGCGACGTCTGTCAGCGGGAGCCGGAACGCCTCGGCGACGCCGGGATAGACCACCTTGCCCTCGACCACGTTCAGGCCGAGCGCCAATGCCGGGTCGGCCTTGCACGCGGCACGCCAGCCGTGCCTGGCAAGCTTAAGTCCATATGGCAGCGTCGCATTGGTCAATGCCAGAGTGGAGGTGCGGGGCACCCCGCCCGGCATATTCGCGACGGCGTAGTGCAGAATGCCGTCGACGAAGTAGGTGGGATTCTCGTGGGTGGTGGGCTTGATCGTCTCGACGCAGCCGCCCTGGTCCACCGCCACGTCGACGATGACCGTGCCCGGCTTCATCGACCGGAGATCGGCCCGCTTGACCAGGTGCGGCGCCTTGGCGCCCGGCAGCAGCACGGCCCCGATCACCAGGTCCGCGCGGCGGATGGCCTCCAGAATGTTATGGCGGTTGGAGTAGGCGGTGTCCACGTTGGCCGGCAGGACATCGTCGAGGTAGCGCAGGCGGTCGAGCGAGATGTCGAGGATGGTCACGTGGGCGCCGAGTCCGGCGGCCATCTTGGCCGCGTTGATGCCGACCACGCCGCCGCCGATGATGACGACCTGACCTGGCGCCACACCGGGCACGCCGCCCAGCAGCACGCCGCTCCCGCCGAACACCTTCTCCAGGTATTTGGCCCCCTCCTGCACCGACATGCGGCCCGCCACCTCGGACATCGGCGTGAGCAGCGGCAACTCACCGCTCGGAAGCTGCACGGTCTCGTACGCGATGGCGACCGCGCCCGAGTCGATCACGGCGCGGGTCAGCTCCTCGGCGGCGGCAAAGTGGAAGTATGTGTAGATGACCTGGCCACGCCGCATCCGCGGCCATTCCACCGCAATCGGCTCCTTCACCTTCATGATCATCTCGGCGCGGCGCCACACTTCGTCGGCCGAGGGGAGGATGGACGCTCCGACCGCCGTGTACCCGTCGTCGGGGAAGCCGCTGCCGAGCCCCGCGCCGGTTTCGATCACCACCTCGTGACCCGCCGCGACCAGCGCCTCCGCGCCCGCCGGCACGAGCGCGACGCGGTTCTCGTTCGTCTTGATCTCCTTCGGCACGCCGATCAGCATGCGAGACCTCGAAGTTGCGTGGAATTGTGGGAAGGCCCGCTCACCGCTCACCGCCGCCCGGCCCCAATCGCACGACCGTCTGCCGCTCCGGCGCGAAGAACTCGGCGGCCACGTCCGCCACCTCGTCCGTCGTGACCGCGTCGATCTCGGCCAGCATCCGGTCGAGCGGGCGGTACTCATCGTCATGAAGAATGAAGCCGGCCAGCCGGCCCATCCGCGCCCCGGGGCTCTCGAGCGAGAGCATCACCTGCCCCTTGAGCTGCTGCTTGCCGTCTGCCAGCTCGGCCGCGGGGAGACCTGCACGGGCCACCCGGGCGTACTCGTCCCGGATGGCGTCGACGGCCGAGTCCGCGCTGCCGGGATGGGCGCCGACGTAGACCCCAAGCTGGCCGGAAGACTGGTAGAAGTGCTTGTAGGCAAAGATCGCGTAGGCCAGGCCGAGCTCCTCGCGGATTCGCTGAAACAGCCGGCTCGACATGCCACCGCCGAAGACGTTCGTCAGGATGGCCAGGGCGAACCGACGCGGGTCGCGGAGCGGAAAGGTGTCGGTGCCGAAGACGATGTGCGTCTGCGCCGTGTCACGCTCCTCGCGCCGCAACGTGCCACGTGCGGCGGGCGTGGCCGCCACAGGGCGCCGGGCCGGCTCGGGGGCGGCGCCTTCGAACCACCCTTCCCGCTCCAGCACGGTCAGGAGCTGCTCGTGGTTGACGTTCCCGGCGGCCGCCACCACGAAGTTCCCGCGATAGTACCCGGTCGCGTGCAGGCACTGGAGGTCGTCCGCCGACATGGCGGCGAGCGTTTCGGGGCTTCCGAGAATCGAGAAGCCGTACGGGTGGTCGGGCCAGAGCTCGGCCGCCTGCAGCTCGAAGACGAGATCGTCCGGCGTGTCCTCGACGCCGTGGATCTCCTCGAGGATGACGTTTCGCTCCGGCTCGAGATCGCTCTCGCGCAGCAGCGGGTGCCGGGCGAGGTCGGTCAGGACCTCCACGGCGAGCGGCAGATCGGCGTCGAGGGTATGGGCCTGGTAGCTGGTATAGTCCCGGCCGGTGAAGGCGTCGAGGCTCCCGCCCCGCACCTCGAGCTCCAGCGCGAGCTCCCGGGCGGTGCGGCGCTCCGTGCCCTTGAAGACCATGTGCTCGAGCAGATGGGAGATCCCCATCTGCTCGCGGCGCTCGTGGGCGCTGGCCGTGCGCACGTAGAGGCCGGTGGCTGCCGAGCGGACGCCCGGCAGGTGCTCGGTAAGGACGATGAGCCCGTTCGGCACCGTGGTGCGGAAGAGCCCCTCGTCCAGGCGCACTGTTTCCACGAGGCGCTACTCCTTGGGCAGCAGCGCCTTCCGGGAGAGCTTCATGCGGCCGCGGTCGTCCACTTCGAGGAGCTTGACCTGCACGATGTCGCCCTTCTTGACGACATCCTCGGTCTTCTCCGTGCGGCCGTGCTGGAGCTCGCTGATGTGAAGCAGCCCCTCGACGCCGGGCAGGATCTCGACGAAGGCGCCGAACGCCGTGGTGCTCTTGACCGGGCCCTCGTACGTGCGACCCACTTCGGGCTCCGTCGTGATGGCGGCGACCATGGCGCGGGCCTTCTCGCCCGCCTCCCCGCCTACGGCAGAGATCGTGACGAGCCCGCTGTCCTCGATGCTGATCTTGGCGCCGGTGGCGTCCTGGATGCCGCGGATGGTCTTGCCCTTCGGCCCGATGACGTCGCCGATCTTGTCAGGCTTGATCTGCATGGTGAAGATCCGCGGCGCATACTGCGACAGCTCGGTCCGGGGCATGGCCAGGACCTTCGCCATTTCCTTCAGGATGAAGAGCCGGCCTCGGCGAGCCTTCTCCATCGCCTGCTCCATGATCTTGAGATCGAGGCCCTCGATCTTGATGTCCATCTGGATCGAGGTGATCCCCTTCTCCGTGCCGGCGACCTTGAAGTCCATGTCGCCCAGGTGGTCCTCGGAGCCCAGGATATCGGTGAGGACGGCGATCTTGTCGCCCTCCTTGATGAGCCCCATGGCCACGCCGGCGCAGGGAGCCTGCATCGGGACCCCCGCGTCCATCAGCGCGAGCGAGCCGCCGCAGACGGTGGCCATCGACGAGGAGCCGTTGGACTCGAGGATCTCGCTCACTACACGCAGCGTGTAGGGGAAGTTCTCGTAGTGCGGCAGCAGCGGCTGCAGCGCCCGCTCGGCGAGCGCCCCGTGACCGATCTCTCGGCGGCTGGTGCCGCGGATCATCTTGACCTCGCCGGTCGAGAACGGCGGGAAGTTGTAGTGCAGCATGAACGACTTGGTGGTCTCGCCCGCCACGTCGATGCTGTCGATCCGCTGCTCATCCTCGCTGGTGCCGAGCGTGACGGAGACCAGCGCCTGCGTCTGCCCGCGGGTGAACAGCGCCGAGCCGTGGGTGCGCGGGAGCACGCCGGTCTCGATGGTGATCGGCCGGATGGTGTCGAGGTCGCGGCCGTCCACCCGCTCACCCTTCTCCAGCACCTGCTTCCGCATCACGCGGTACTCGATCTCCTCGAGCTCGTTGCCGATGTCGCGCGCCTTCTCCGGGTACTCCAGCAGCAGCTTGGCAAGGGACTCCTCCTTCACGTCCTTGACCCCACGGCTCCGGCCCGCCTTGTCCCGGGCATTGATCGCCTGGCCCATGGCGGCCTCCGCGGCCTCGCGCACCTTGGCCGCGAGCGCCGGGTCGGTCTCCGCCCTGGTCCAGGCGAGCTTGGGCGCGGCGCCGGCCTGCTCGATGAGCTGCTTCTCGATGCCGATGATCTCCCGGATTCCCTTCTGCGCCACCTTGAAGGCCTCGAGCATCTCGGCCTCGGAAATCTCGAGCGATCCGCCCTCGACCATCACCACGGAATCGGCCGAGCCGCTCACGACGAGATCGAGGGTGGAGAACTCGAGCTGCTGGAAAGTGGGATTGAGGATCCAGTTGCCATCGACCCGGCCCACCCGCACCGCGGCCAGCGGCCCGTTCCACGGCACGGTAGAGAGGCTGAGCGCCGCCGAGGCGGCCACGACGCCGAGGATGTCGGCGTCGTTCTCCTGGTCGGCCGAGAGCACCGTCACGAAGACCTGGACCTCGTTCTTGAACCCCTCGGGGAACAGCGGCCGAATGGAGCGGTCGATGATTCGGGCGGCGAGGATCTCGTCGTCCGACGGGCGGCCCTCACGCTTGAGAAACCCGCCCGGGATCTTGCCGGCGGCGTAGGTCTTCTCGCGATATTCGACCGTGAGGGGGAAGAACGGGAGGGTGGAGATATTGGGGGATACGGTGACGGCCGACAGCACCATCGTGTCGCCGAAGCGCAGGAGGGCGGAGCCCGCCGCCTGCTTCGCGAGGCGTCCGGTTTCGAGCATGAGCGGACGTCCGGCGAACTGGGTCTCGATCCGTTGCACGATTACTACCTTCTCTCTCGGTTCTCGGGTTTCTTTGCTGCTCTGGACACATCAATGCCGAAGGGGCGTCCCGATGAGTGGAATCGGGACGCCCCTTCGGCGCCGGGCGGTTAGTGGCGGAGACCGAGCTGCTCGATGAGCGCGCGGTAGGTCTCGAGGTCGTTGCGCCGGAGATAGGTGAGCAGGCGGCGCCGGGTGCCGACCATCTTCAGGAGACCGCGTCGACCGTGGTGGTCCTTGGGATGGGTGCGGAAATGCTCGGTGAGGGAGTTGATCCGCTCGGTGAGCAGGGCCACCTGCACCTTGGCGGACCCGGTGTCGCCCGGATGCTCCTGGTGCCTGACCACTACCGCCTGCTTGTCGAAGCTCATGCCGCTGTCGTCCTCTGTCCGTTGGGGCGCCGTAATCCGTTACAGCACAGGAAAGTAACCGGAGGGGGGTGGGGGGACAAGTGTGGACGGAAAGGCGGAAGGACGGAAGGGGGTGCAAGCGCCGGCACTGTCATCCCGAGCGGAGCGAGGGATCTGGGCGGCCTGAGTTCGAACTCCGGGCGAGTAGATCCCCTGTTCCCCGCTTCCCCTCCTTCCATGCTTCCTCCTACCCAAACAATCTCCGAAGATCATTCGAGAACGCCAGTCCCATCAGCAGCACGATCAGCACCAGCCCCAGCATTGTCAGCCGCTCGCGCAGCTTGAGCGGGAGCGGCCGCCGCACCACCGCCTCGGCCACCAGAAAGAGGAACTGGCCGCCGTCGAGCACCGGGACGGGCAGCAGATTCAGAATGGCGAGGTTGATCGAGATCAGCGCCATGAACGCGAGGAAGGGGTCGAGTCCCATGCGCGCGCTCTCGCCGGCCAGTTGGCCGATCAGGATCGGGCCACCGACCTCCCGCTTGGATATCCGCCCGCTGAACAGCCCGCGCACCGTCCGAACGATCTGGGTCGAGGCCGCCACTGTCCCGTGCCAGCCCTCCACCACCGCCTGTCCGAGCGTGAGCGGCTCGGATCGGTACTGGTTTCCCGCGGCCACGCCGATCCGGCCGACCGCGACCGTCTTGCCGTCCGGTCCGGCGACCGAGTCCACGTATGGCGTGACGTCGTAGGTCAGGTGGCGGCTGCCGCGCGCCACGTCGATCGAGAGCGGGCGCCCGCCGTTGGTCTGGAGCAGCTCGACCAGGTCGTACCACTGGTGGACCGGCCGGCCGCCCACCGCGGTGACCGTATCCCCCGGCTGGATGCCCGCCCGGGCGGCAGGCCGCCCGGGGAGGACCTGGCCCACGACCGCGGGCCGATAGGGCTGGAGCGACTGGGACGCCTTGAGCCGCTCTTCCAGCGCGTCGGGGTGGATGTCGGCAGTGACCACCGAACCGTTGTCCAGCCGGAGCCGGATTTCGGACTCGGGGGTATTCGCGATGCCCTGCTCGATCTGGTCCCAGGAGGTGACCGGCTTCCCGTTGAGCTCCACGATGCGGGTCCCCGGCTGGATCTGCCGGAACGCCGCGGCCTCGGGAGGGACCAACTCGGGCACCACGCGACCTACCGTGGTCACCGGGTCGATCTGTCGCCCGTTCTTCACGGCCAGAAACGTGAATACCATCCACGCGAACAGGGCGTTCATGGTGACGCCGGCCAGGATCACCACCATCCGCTTCCAGACGGGCTTGGCCTCGAACACCCGATCCGGCGGAACCTCCGCCTCCGGACGGCCACCCTCGAGCGTGCTGCTGCCGACGTCCTCTTCGCGACTGGCCATCTTCACGTAGCCGCCGAGCGGCAGCCACGAGATGGAGTACTCCGTTTCGCCGCGCCGGAAGGTGAGCCAGGGAATCGGCGAGCCAAGACCGAGCGAGAAGCGGTGGACGTAGATGCCCGCCCACTTGGCCGCGATGAAGTGGCCGGCCTCGTGGACGAAGACCAGCACGCCCAGCACGACGATCAGGGACAACACCGTAGTCAGCACGATGACCTCAGGTCCGGCTCGCGTGATGGCGGGCACGCCCCCGCGCCCACCGGTCCGCCTCGCGCACGGCGGCCAGCGTGGCGGCGGGTGCCGGCACGTGATCGTCCAGCACCTGCTCTACAATCTGGCTGATCCGCCCGAACGGCACCTGCCCGTCGAGAAAGGCCGCCACCGCCACCTCATTCGCCGCGTTGAACACCGCGGGTGAGATCCCGCCCGCCCGGCCGGCCGCCACGCCGGCGCCGAGGGCCCGGAAGACGTCCGCCCGCACCGGCTCGAAGGTCAGCGGCCCTGCCGCCACCGGATCGAACCGCCGCACGCCCGCGTCGGGGAGCCGCGCCGGGTGGGTCAGCGCGTAGAGGATCGGCAGCTCCATCGTCGGAAAGCCGACCTGCGCGATGACGCTCCCGTCGCAGAACTCGACGAACGCGTGCACGACGCTCTGGGGATGGACCACCACTTCGAGCGCGTCGTAGGAGAGGCCGAACAGGTGATGCGCCTCGATGAGCTCCAGCGCCTTGTTGGCGAGCGTGGCGCTATCCACCGTGATCTTGCTCCCCATCTGCCAGGTGGGGTGCCGGAGCGCCTCATCCACGGTGGCGCGGTGCACCCGCTCGGCGGGCCACTCGCGGAACGGCCCTCCCGAGCAGGTGAGGATCAGCCGTGCGAGGCCGGCGTTCCGGCCGGCCACGCATTGCAGCACGGCGCTGTGCTCGGAGTCCACCGGAACGAGCTCGCCGCCGCCTGCGCAGGCCGCCTGCGCCACAAGCTCGCCCGCCATGACCAGCGTTTCCTTGTTGGCGAGCGCCACCCGCTTCCCGGCCCGGAGCGCCGCCAGGGTGGCTTCGAGTCCGGCGGCCCCTACGACCGCGTTGACCACCACGTCCACCTCGGGGTGCGTGGCGGCTTCGAGCAGCACCCTGGGGCCACAGGGATGGGCGGAGCCGGCTTCACCGCCGGCCAGGCCCGCGTAGAGCGGACGCCACTCGGCCACCTGCGCGTCGAACTCGTCGACATTGCGGTTGGCGGTGAGCGCCACGACGCGGAAGTGCTCGCGCTGCCGCCGCAGCACCGCCAGCGTGCTCCGGCCGATGGAGCCGGTCGAGCCGAGCACCGCCACGCCTCTCACGAGATGACCCCGAACAGCCGGTACAGCGCCGCGCTCACCGGCACCACGAAGTAGAGGGAGTCGAGCCGGTCCAGCACCCCGCCATGACCCGGGATGAGCCGGCTCGAGTCCTTGACGCCGGCCTCGCGCTTGAAGAGCGATTCGGCCAGGTCCCCCACCTGCCCCACCACGCTCAGCACGGCTGCGATGACCAGGAGCTGCCACAGCGGGATCGCGAGGCCGGCCGGTGGGAAGACCAGCGCCCCGAAGAGCGGCGCGACCACCAGGCCGCCGGCCACGCCGGCGAGGCTGCCGGAGCGGGTCTTCCCGGGGCTGACGGTGGGGGCGAGCTTGGGTCCGCGGAGCGCGCGGCCGCCGAACATGGCCGCGGTGTCGCAGATCCAGGTGACGACGAGCGGGAAGAAGACGAGCGCGGCCCCGGCCCAGCTCCGGAGCCCGTGGCCGCCGTGCCGGATGGAGAGGAGAAATGCAGGGAGCGCGCCGGTGTACGCGACGGCGAGCAGGGTCACGGCGGCCGCCGAAAGCGGGCGCTCGCCCGGCCCGCGCGTCGCGAGCACCCAGGTGAGCACCGCGAGCAGCCAGACGGCCCCGGCATAGGGCCAGGCATGGGAGACGAGCGCGCGCACGTCCGAGTCGACCAGCACGGCGTAGGTGATCGGCGCGATGGCCCCCGCGCTCACCAGTCCGAGCCCGCGCGCCGGCCGAACCCCGCGCACCTCGGCCAGGGCGAACAGCTCCCGGGTGCCGAGCGCCGCGGCGACGGCGAGGAGCAGAACGAGCGGCGCGCCCCCGTACCAGACGATGAGGAGCGCGAGCGGGATCGCCACGGCGGCGAATCCGACGCGCCGGGCCAGATTGCCATCGGCGGGCGTGGGGCTGGCTCCCATCAGACGGGGACGCGCCCGAATCTGCGGTCGCGCCGCTGAAATTCCAGGATGGCCTCGAACAGGTGCCGGCGGGTGAAGTCGGGCCAGAGCACGGGAGTGACGTACAGCTCCGCGTAGGCCAGTTGCCAGAGCAGGAAGTTCGAGATTCGCATCTCGCCAGAGGTCCGGATGAGGAGGTCCGGGTCGGGCCAGGGAGCCGTGTAGAGGCGCCGCGCAATGGCCTCCTCGTCGATCTCCGCCGGGACGATCCGGCCGGCCACGGCCTCCTCGGCGAGCTGCCGGGCGGCGCCCACGATCTCCGCCCGTGCGCTGTACGAAATGCAGAGGTTGAGCGCGAGCTCCTGGCCGCCGGCGGTCTGGGCCACGATCCAGTCCACCGCTTTCCGCGCGCCCGGAGCCAGCCGCTCGAGATCGCCGAGCACGCGGACGGAAACGCTCCTGGCGCGGAGATTGTCGACCTCGCGCGCGATGTACTCCTCGAGGAGGCCCATCAGCGCATCCACCTCGACCGCCGGCCGCTGCCAGTTCTCCTGGCTGAACGCGAACAGGGTGAGCACCCCGACACCCGAGTCGAGGCATCCCTGGATCACTTCGCGCACGGCCCGCATGCCGGCGTGGTGGCCCAGGGGACGCGGCAGCGCGCGTCCCCTGGCCCACCGGCCGTTGCCGTCCATGATGATCGCGATGTGAGCCGGAACGGACCCGTGGACCTTCAGCCGCCGGAGGAGATCGTCGCTCATGCGATCAGACTTCCATGATCTCGGCTTCTTTGGCCTGGATCAGGGTGTCGATCTGGCGGATATGCTCGTCGGTGACCTTCTGCACGTCTTTCTCCGCCCGCGCCTTGTCGTCTTCGGACACCTTTTCGAGCTTCTTGATCCGCGACATCGTGTCGGTGCGGGCGTGCCGCACCGCGATCCGGCCTTCCTCCGCGAGCTTGTGGACCACCTTCACCAGCTCCTTCCGCCGCTCCTCGGACAGGGCGGGCAGCGGCACCCGGATCAGCAGGCCTTGCGTGGACGGGTTGAGGCCGAGATCGGCGTCGCGGATGGCCTTTTCGATGGCGTGGGTGAGGGACTTGTCGAACGGCTGCACGGTGAGCAGGCGCGCCTCCGGCGCGGCCACCATCGCCACCTGATTGAGCGGCATCGGCGTGCCATAGGCTTCGACCCGCACCACATCGAGGAGCGAGGCGCTCGCCTTGCCGCTGCGGATCCCGCTGAACTCGCGCTTGGTGCTCTCGACGGCCTTGTGCATCAGCTCGCGGGCGCTTCGGGTCAGTTCGGGAATGGTGCTCATCGGACGAGGGTCCCTACCCGGTCCCCCTGCAGCACGCGGGAGATCGCGCCGGGCTGGTTGATGTTGAAGACGACGATGGGAAGCTGGTTGGCCTTGCAGAGACCGAACGCGTTGGCGTCCATGACGGCGTAGTTCTTGACGATGGCTTCCTGGTAGGTGAGCTCCGGGATGAAGGTCGCCCCGGTGTCGACCCGCGGGTCGCCGGTGTAGATCCCGTCCACGTTGGTGGCCTTGAGAATCACCTGGGCTTCGATTTCGAGCGCCCGGAGCACGCCGGCGGTGTCGGTGGAGAAGAACGGATTGCCGGTGCCCGCGGCGAAGATGATGAGCCGCCCCTTTTCCAGGTGGCGGATGGCGCGGCGCCGGATGTACGGCTCGGCGAGCGATTCCATCCGGATGGCCGTCATGACCCGCGTGTCCACCCCGATCTTCTCCAGCACGTCCTGCAGCGCCAGCGCGTTGATGACGGTCGCCAGCATGCCCATGTAGTCGGCGGACACGCGGTCGAGCCCTTCCCGGCTGGCCGTGGCGCCGCGAATGATGTTGCCGCCACCCACCACCAGGGCCAGGTGCACGCCGAGGGCGTGCACCGCCTTGATCTCCTCCGCGAACGCCTCGACGACGTGGAAGTCGAGGCCCGAGCCTTTCTCGCCGCCCAGCGCCTCGCCCGAAATCTTGAGCAGGGCGCGGGTGTAGGCGAGCGCCATATCAGGCCGCCCCGACCTGGAACCGGGCGAAGCGCTTGACCGTGATGACCTCGCCGAGCTTGCCCGAGGTCTCCTTCACCAGATCCCCGACCGTCTTCGTGTCGTCGCGCACGTACGGCTGCTCGAGCAGCGTGCGCTCGGCGATGAATTTCTTCACCTTGCCGTCAACGATCTTGGCGCGCACCGCCTCCGGCTTCCCCTCCGCCGCCGCCTGCTCCTCGGCGATGCGCCGCTCGCGCTCCACCAGCTCGGCCGGGAGATCGGCCGCGGACACGCCGATCGGATCGGCGGAGGCGATGTGCAGGGCGATGTCGCGCGCCAACTGCTGGAACGCTTCGTTCCTGGCCACGAAGTCGGTCTCGCTGTTGAGCTCGAGCAGCACGCCCACCTGCGCGTTGTGGTGGATATAGCTCACCACGAGCCCCTGCGAGGCGGTGCGGCCGGCGCGCTTCTCGGCCTTGGCGATCCCCTTCTTGCGCAGGATTTCCGCTGCCTTGTCCATGTCGCCGCCGGCCTCCTCGAGGGCCCGCTTGCAGTCCATCACCCCGGCGCTGGTTCGCGCCCTGAGCTCGCTTACGTCCTTCGGGGAAATCGTCGTGCTCGCCATAGTCTCCAACCCGGATGCAGTCAGGGGTGAATAGTAAAACCGCCGCTCTCGGCCCGCACGGGCCAGGAGCGGCGGAAGCTCCGCGGATCCAGCCCGAGGCCTACGCCCCGGCGTCGCCCACCGCGCCGGTGGTCGCGGCCTCGCTGCCGCCGTCCGCGTCGGTCTTGAGCCGCGCGGCGATGGCCTCCGGCTTGGGCCGCCGCTTCCGGCGGGGGCGGCGGCGCTTGCGGTCCGCCTCGCTGTCGCCTTCCCCGCCGGCGTCGGTGCTGTAGGTCTCGGCCTCGAGGTCCTCGTTGGCTTCGTGCATCGGCATCTGCTGGCGGGCCTCCTTGATCACGTCGCACAGCGCGGCGGTGATCAGGGAGACGGAGCGGATGGCGTCGTCGTTCCCGGGAACCGGGACGGTGATCACGTCGGGATCGGCGTTGGTATCGACGATGGCCACGACGGGGATGCCGAGCTTGTTGGCTTCCGCCACGGCGATCTTTTCCTTCTTGGCGTCGACCACGAACAGCGCCCCGGGAAGGCGGCCCATCATCTTGATGCCTTCGAGGTTGCGGCTCAGCTTCACCCGCTCGCGCTCGAACAGCAGCTTTTCCTTCTTGGTGTAGTTCTCGAAGTCGCCATCCGCCGCGCCCTGTTCCAGCTCGCGGAGCCGGCGGATCTGCTTCTTGATCGTCTGGAAGTTGGTGAGCATGCCGCCCAGCCACCGCTCGGTGACGTAGAATGCGCCAGCGTCGGCCGCCTCCGCCTGCACGATGGCCTTGAGCTGCTTCTTGGTGCAGACGAAGAGGACGCCGTCGCCCTTGAGCACCACAGAGCTGAGCAGCTCCTGGGCCTTCTGGATTTGCCGCAGCGTCTTCTGGAGGTCGATG
>JAICLE010000156.1 GCA_025927545.1 Gemmatimonadales bacterium | reverse complement strand
TTGGCGGAGACGAACTCGACGTTGACCTTGATGCCGGCGCCGAACGTGGAGCGGCCGTACGCCGGTCCTTCTTCGATGATTCGGCGGTGCGCCGCGGCGAGCTGGTCTTCCGAGAGCCAGAAATTGATGAACCCGGGGCCGGCGATCTCGGTGCGCTCGACGACATCGGGCGGGAGCCGGAGCTCGGCCAGGACGCGCTCGGCGGTCTTCCGGGGATTGGCACGCTCGCGCCGGGCGAGCACCATGGCGAGGTTGGTGGCGAGGTCGCCGTGGCCGGCGTCGCGCGGGCGCTCGAGCACGAACTCGACGCCATCGGCGCCGAGCCGCGAGGCGGCCCTCGCAAGCTCGGCGCGAAGTGCGTCGCTCACTCGCCGGCGGCCTTCTTGTCGCCGCGGGCGGCGGGCTTGGCGGGCTTCGACTCGGTCTTCGCGGCCGGCTTGGTGTCCGGCTTGGCGTCGGCCTTGGACCCGGTGTCGGGCTTGGTCTCCGCCGCGGGCTTTTCCGTCTCGGGCTTCCGGGGACCCTTGCCGTCCTTGCCGTAGTCGGTGATGTAGAAGCCGCTCCCCTTGAACACGAGCCCCGCCCCGCCGGAGATCTTCCGCGTGGCCGGCCGGCCGCAGACGGGGCACTTGGCCCGCGGGCGGTCGGTCATCTTCTGGAACTTCTCGAACAGGTGCCCCTCGGGGCACCTGTACTCGTAGGTCGGCATTGGGCTCGCTCGGGTAAACGAAATCAGCAGCTAAACTTAGCGGCGTCGGTGAGGCTCCTCAAGTCGGCAGCATCCGATTCACCACAGAGGCACAGAGGGCACGGAGGCCGCTTCAGTAGCCGTTGACGATTCGACGGACACCGTGGACCAGGGTCTCGACGTTGAAGTTGATGAGGAGGCCGATCCGCCGGTTCAACAGCTTGAGGTAAGTGAGCAGTTGGGCCCGGTGGACCGACTCGATGGACTGGACCGCCTTCACTTCGACGACGATACGTCCCTCGACCAGCAGATCGATCCGGTAGCCGTTCCGCAGAGCGATGCCCTTGTAGGCGAGCGGGAGTTCCCTCTGTTGTTCCAATCGTACCGCACGGAGCATCAGCTCGTGTGCCAGGCAGGCTTGATAACTGGACTCCAGCAACCCCGGCCCCAACGCGCGATGCACCTCAACAGCCGCCCCAATAATTTCCTGGGATATCCTGTTATCCGCCTCCTCTGTGCCCTCTGTGCCTCTGTGGTGAATCATGCACCACGCTGTACCCAGCGTGGCCGCCGAGCGAGCCGCTCCCGCGCGGTGCCACCCGAAATCACGCAGCCCGATACACGCCCCACACGTCCCGCAGCGTATCGCTGATCTCGCCGAGGGTGGCCCGAGCCCGCACGGCGGCGAGGATCGGCGGCATCAGCGGCTCGGTGCCCGCGGCCGCGCTCCGGAGAGCGTTGAGCGCCCCCTCGACCGCCGCACCACCGCGACGCCGCCGGGCCTCGGCGAGCCGGGCCTGCTGCTGCGCCTCGAGGGCGGAGAAGTCCGGCAGCTCGAGCGCCGGCGGCGGCGAGTCGTCGGTGAACCGGTTGACGCCGACGACCACCCGCTCGCCCGACTCCTGCGCCTTCTGGATCTCGTACGCGCTCCGGGCGATCGCCTCCTGGAAGAAGCCCAGCTCGATCGCGCGCGCCGCGCCGCCGAGCGCGTCCACCTGAGCGATGAGCTCGCGGGCGCCCGCCTCGATCTCGTCCGTCAGCGCCTCGACGTAATAGCTCCCCGCCAGCGGATCCACCACGCCCGCCACCCCGCTCTCGTAGCCGATCACCTGCTGCGTCCGGAGCGCCAGCGTGGCCGATTGCTCGCTCGGAAGCGAGAGCGCCTCGTCGTATCCATTCGTGTGGAGCGACTGGGTCCCGCCCAGCACCGCGGCGAGCGCCTGCAGCGTCACCCGCACCACGTTGGTGAGCGGCTGCTGCGCCTGCAGGGTGACGCCGCCCGTCTGGGTGTGGAACCGGAGCCGCGCCGTCGCGTCGCCCGCGCCGAACCGCTCGCGCGCCAAGCGCGCCCAGAGCCGCCGGGCCGCGCGGAACTTGGCCGCCTCCTCGAACAGGTCGTTGTGGCTGGCGAAGAAGAACGAGAGCCTCGGCCCGAACGCGTCCACCGCCAGACCCGCCGCGACCGCCACCCGCACGTACTCCAGCGCGTTGGCCAGCGTGAACCCGACCTCCTGCACCGCCGTGGCCCCGGCCTCGCGCATGTGGTAGCCGCTGATCGAGATCGGGTTGAAGCTCATGCCCTCGTCGCTCACGAAGCGGAAGATGTCCGCCACCAGCCGGAGCGACGGCGCCGCCGGATAGATGTACGTCCCCCGCGCGACGTACTCCTTGAGCACGTCGTTCTGCACCGTGCCGGTGAGCTTCGTCCGCGGCACGCCCTGCTCCTCCCCGGCCACGACGTACATCGCCAGCAGGATGGCGGCGGTGGCGTTGATGGTCATCGAGGTGGAGACCTGGTCGAGCGGAATTTCGCGGAACAACTCGGCGAGATCGTCCACGGTGTCGATGGCCACGCCCACCCGGCCCACCTCGCCCTGCGCCATCGGATGGTCGGAGTCGTACCCCATCTGGGTGGGCAGGTCGAACGCGGTCGAGAGCCCCATCTGCCCCGCCGCGAGGAGCTGGCGGAACCGCTCGTTGGTTTCCTGCGCGGTGCCGAAGCCGGCATACTGGCGCATGGTCCAGAGTCGGCCGGTGTACATGTTTGGGTAGACGCCGCGGGTGAAGGGAAACCCGCCGGGATGGCCGAGGTCGCGCGCGGGGTCGCCGGGCCAGTCGGCGGGGGTGTAGACGGGCTTGGGGGTCATGATGCGGTCAGAACGGCGGGGCTGTCGTTGCGAGCGGAGCTGGCGTGGTCAGCGGAGCTGGCGTGTTCAGCGGAGCTGTCATCCCGAGCGGAGCGAGGGATCTGCTCAACCTGGCCGGGAGCCCGCCGCGGAGTTCCAGCGCGGACAAAGCAGATCCCTCGCTCCGCTCGGGATGACACTCCGCTCCGGATGCCACTCCGCTCCGGATGCCCACCCGCCCAGGATGCCACTCCGCCCCGGGTGCCACTCCGCTCGCGCTCACAGCGCCGGCTGCGAGACCGCCCCGCTCACCCGCGCGGAGCTCGAGACCCGGCGGATCGTGTCCGCCACGAAGCCCACGTCCTCCCGGCTCCCGATCACGAGGGGGGTGCGCTGGTGCAGGTGCTCGGGCACGATGTCGAGGATGCGGTTGAGGCCGTCAGTGGCGCTCCCCTCGGCCTGCTCCGCGATGAACGCCATCGGGCTCGCCTCGTAGAGCAGCCGCAGCTTGCCGCCCGGGTTCCGGCTGTCCGCCGGATAGAGGAAGACGCCGCCGTTGATGAGGTTCCGGTGAAAGTCTCCCACCAGCGAGCCGATGTACCGGCTGTTCTTGGGCGCGAGACCGTCGGGCATGTCGCCCTTGAGGCCGCGCACGGCGGCCTGCACCGCGCGGTCCCAGCGGCCGAAGTTGCTCTCGTTGACGCTGTAGTAGGTGCCCACCCGCGGCGTGATGATCCGCTCGTGGGAGAGGAGAAACTCGCCGATCGTGGGATCGAGCGTGAACCCGTGCGCGCCCTGCCCCGTGGTGTACACCAGCATGGTGCTCGAGCCGTACATCACGTAGCCCGCGGCCACCTGGCGGCAGCCGGGCTGCAGTACGTCGGCCGCGGTGCCGCGTCCCTCCATGCTCACCCGGCGGTAGATGCTGAAGATCGTGCCGACGGCGGCGTTCACGTCGATGTTGGAGGAGCCGTCGAGCGGATCGAACAGCACCGCGTACTTCCCGGCGGACGACTCGGGGGGGACCGGGATGATGTCCTTGTCCTCTTCGGAGCCCATCACGCACACGCGGCCCGTGTGCTTCAGCGAGTTCTTGATGGTCTCGTTGGCGAGGACGTCCATCTTCTGCTGTTCCTCGCCCTGCACGTTCTGGGCGCCCTGCTTGCCCAGGATGTTGACCAGGCCCGCACGCCGGATGGCCGCCGCGATGATCTTGGCCGCGAGGGCGATGTCGTACAGCAGATTCGACAGCTCCCCCGTGGCCTCGGGGTAGCGGTCCTCCTGATCGAGGATGAACCGCTCGATGGTCGTGACGGACGTCTGCACGAAGCCCCCGGGGTGTCGGTGAGAGTGGGTTACCGCACGTCGTAGCTCGTTTCACCCGCGCGCGACCGCAGCGTCATCCGCCCGCCGTCGGTGAGCACGGTGATCGTCCCCTCGCGGTCGGTCCGGTGCACCGCCACCCCATGCGCCGCCAGGCGGGCGAGCGTCGCGGGCGCGGGGTGTCCGTAGTCGTTCCGTCCAAGCGAGATCACCGCCGCCGTCGGGGCGAGCGCGTCGAGCCACGCGTCGCCGGTGCTGCCGCGGCTCCCGTGGTGGCCCACCTTGAGCAGGTCCACCCGCCTGAGCCGATCGTGCATCGCCGCTTCGGCCGGGAAACCCGCGTCGCCCGCGAACATCGCCTGGAAATCCCCGTACTCGACCAGCAGCACGACCGAGTCCTCGTTCACGTCCTCGCCCCAGCCGG
>JAICLE010000146.1 GCA_025927545.1 Gemmatimonadales bacterium | reverse complement strand
GACCGTCCGACCGCCCGACCGTCCGACCGCCCCCTCCACCCTTGCCCCCGCTCCCCCGCCCTGTTCAACTACCCCCTTCCCTGTCGGAGGTTGGTCCGTGAGCGACGCGTTCATCACCGCCGCCGTGCGCACCCCCGTCGGCCGCGCGGGCGGCGCGCTGGCGGACGTCCGGCCCGACGATCTGGCCGCCGCCGCCATCGCCGGCCTGGTCGGGAGCGCGGCGTTGCCGGTGGACCGGATCGAGGACGTGATCCTCGGCTGCGCCAACCAGGCGGGCGAGGACAATCGGAACGTGGCGCGCATGGCGCTCCTCCTGGCCGGACTGCCGGTCGAAATCCCGGGGCAGACGGTGAATCGCCTGTGCGGCTCGGGACTGCAGGCGGTGGTGAGCGCGGCGCACGCGGTGCGCGCGGGTGAAGGCGACCTGTTCATCGCGGGCGGCGTTGAGAGCATGACGCGGGCGCCGTACGTCATGCTCAAGCCGGGCAAGGCCTGGGACCGGACGCCGCCGTCAGTGGCGGACACCACCGTCGGCTGGCGTTTCGTGAACCCACGGATGCGGCCCGAGTGGACCATCTCGCTGGGCGAGACGGCGGAGCGGGTCGGCGCGATGTACGGGATTGGCCGGGAGGTTCAGGATGCCTTCGCGCTCGAGAGCCAGCGACGGGCGCAGGTGGCGATGGCGCAGGGCGTGTTCGAGCAGGAGACGGTCGGGGTGGAGTTGCGGCGTGGCGCGGGCGTCGAGCTGGTCATCGCCGACGAGGCGCCGAGGGCCGGCGTCACGCTCGAGCGGCTGGCGCGGCTCGCGCCCGCGTTCGTACGCGAGGGCACCGTGACGGCAGGCACGTCGAGCGGCATCAACGACGGCGCCGCGGCGCTGGCGGTGGCGAGCGCCGAGACGGTGCGGGAGCTCGGGCTGTCACCGCTGGCGAGGGTGGTGGCGACGGCCGTGGCGGGCGTGGACCCGAGCTGCATGGGCCTGGGGCCGGTGCCGGCCACGCGGAAGGCGCTCGCGCGGGCGGGCCTCGGGGTGGACCAGCTCGACCTGATCGAGCTCAATGAAGCGTTCGCGGCGCAGGCGCTCGCGTGCATCCGGGAGCTCGCACTCGACCCCGCGCGGGTCAACGTCTACGGGGGCGCGATCGCGCTCGGCCACCCGCTGGGCGCGAGCGGCGCGCGCATCCTGACGACGCTGGTGCACGCGCTCCGGCGCACGGGCGGGCGATACGGGCTGGCGACGATGTGCATCGGGGTGGGACAGGGAATCGCGATGGTGGTGGAGGCCGGCGGGTGAGCTGGCGGCAGGTGCCTTGAGCTTTCCTCGGGCGCGATCCAGATTGTCCTCACCCCCGCCCGTCCATCGCACAGGAGAAAGTCATGCCGCGCTCGCCGCGTGCGCTTCTCGTGGTCGCGTGTGTTCTCTCCCTCGGCTGCTACCATGCCACCGTGGAGACGGGAGCTGCGCCCTCACCCGAGGTCATCGACAAATCGTTCGCGTCGGGATGGATCTACGGGCTGGTGCCACCGAGCACCATCTCGACGGCCGCCAAGTGCCCCAACGGGCCCGCGAAGGTCGAGACCAAATTGAGCTTCGTGAATCAGCTCGTCGGCTTCCTGACGCTGGGCATCTACACCCCGATGCAGATCACCGTGACCTGTGCCGTGAGCAAGGTCGGGGAGACGGGCACCGGCGCGTCCCAGTAGCGCCGCCGGGTTCAGCTACTCTTTCGCACGCCGCTCGAACTCCGCGCGCGCTTTCGCCAGCGTGTCCAGTACGGCGCGGCGCTCGTCGGCCGAGTTCCAGTCCCGACTGGCCTCCGCCGCCGCTCGGAGGCGGTCGATCCAGGCCACAAAATACTCCGCGTCCGCCTTCGAGCGCGCCGGGCGGGTGCCCACGGTGACATACACCGGACTCGTCGTGGCGTACGGATAGAGGTCGAGCACCGGATAGACCGCCCGGTCCGTGCGCGCGCGCAGCAGGACCCAGCCGCTCCGCTCGATGGGCACGCGGACGGTCGTGTCCGCCGAGCGCTGGTCGCCCGCGAGTGGGATCTCCCGCACCGCTCCGTTCACCACGAGCTCGAGGTGGTCTACGGGCACGTTCGAGCGGAGCCGCACCCGAGCCGCGACCTCGCCGCCGGAGGCGGGAAGACGCACCTCGTCTCCCAGCGCGGCGCCATTCACGCTCAGCTCCAGCAGCGGTCCGTTGGTCGCGAAGCTGCGGCCGGCCCGGAGCGAATCGAGCAGCCGGCGTTGGCTGAGCAGCGCGCCGGTGTGCACGTACACCCGGTTCATCCCCACCGGCCCGCGGAGCGAAGCGAAGTTGGCCATCGCGTCGGTCCCCGCGCCCGCGGGCAGCCGGAAGCCGCAGTTGAGGATCCGGTACCAGACGTGCGCCGTCGCCATCGGGTCGTCCACGAAGCCGAGCGCCTCGTAGTAGTCCACCTTGCCGAGGGCGACGTCCACGGGAAACTCGGCCGTGAGCGGCCTGGTGGTGTCGGCCGGGTCGGGGTCGCTGTCGAACGGGTGCACGTAGCCGATGACCGCGCCCTCCGCGCGGCCGAGGTCCGCCACGTCGGCATTGGTGGGGGCGAGGCTCGCCGCGGCGGTGCCGGCATAGCCGGCGTAGCCCGGGAGCAGGACGTGGTCGCGCAGGCCCAGCAGCCCGAGGTGCCCCCAGACGCTGGTGTGGAACTCCTGGTCGTGCACGATGAGCGTGGTCGCGGTGGAGGCAGGGTCCCGGCCCACCGGATAGCCGATGTCTGGAATCCGGCCCTCCTTGTTCACGATCAGATTCTCGACCAGCGCCAGATCCTCCGCGCGTGCCTGGGAGGCGAGCCGGCGGGGCGTGTTGCGGTACGCGCCGCCGTAGTTCATGTGCACGTGCAGGTCGGCGCTCAGCCAGCCGCGCGCGGCGAGATCGCCCAGAGGTCGGAGCGTGAACTGCGCGACGGTATCCGTGCCCGCGCGGACCGCGACCGTCCGGTGCTCGACGCGAGTCGCGGGGCCGCGGGAGATCTCGAGCTCGTACTGTCCGGCGGGCAGCGTGAGCACGTCGTGACCGCTGGTGTGGAAGTACCCGTACTCGAACCGCCGCTCGCGCCGGTCGAAGCCGTCGTCGGCGTGGCGCCAGGCGCTGTCCGGGGCAAAACCGCGGCCGTCGGGCCCGGTCACGCTCACGCGAGCCGCCAGCGCGCGGCCGCGCGGGTCGAGGACGGCGACGTGCAGCCGGCCCACCGGCGAGCGGTACACCCGCCGGTCGGCCCGCACCGGCGTCCGCCGGCCGCCGGGCACGTCCACGATCCAGAGCGACGTGTTGCCGCCGGCGTTCGAGACGTACGCGATCCGGCGCCCGTCGGGCGACCAGCGCGGCGCGGTGGCGTCGAAGTCGCCGTAGGTGAGCTGCAGCGGATTGGCGCCGTCGGCCGTCATGAGCCAGAGCTGGTTCCATTGCCGGCCGAGGTAGGAGCTGTACACGACGCGCCGGCCGTCGCGGCTCCAGTCGGGGCGCGCCTTCCAGTTGGTCTCCTCGTCCCGGATCTCGCGCGGCGTGCCGCCCGCGCGCGCCGGCATCCGCCAGAAGGTGCCCGCGCCCCAGATGTGTCCCCGGTTGGAGATGACGATCAGCTCGCGGCCGTCCGGCGACCAGGTGGGCGAGAGATACTGATCCACCGTGTTGTAGTAGTAGCGCGGGAGCCCGCTCTCGTGGTCCTCGCTCATCCGCTCGATCCGCTCCGCCCTGCCCGCCGCCGTGACGGCGGCGGTGAAGACGTGCCAGCGCCCCTCGTAGCGTGTCGAGGTGAACGCGATCCGGCTGCCGTCGGGCGACCAGCGCGGCTCCAGGTTCACGGCCCCGTCACGGAGGAGCGCGGTCGAGGCGCCGGTGGACGGGTCGAGCAGCCGGAGCTCGATGGCATCGTCCCGATAGGAGGCGTACACGATCCGGCGCCCGTCGGGCGACCAGTCCGGCTGGTAATCGTAGCCCGGACCGTCGGTGAGCTGGCGGGCCTCGGTGCTCCCGACGAGCTGGCGCCAGAGCGAGCCCTGCATCGAGTACACGAGCTCGCGCCCGTCGGGCGACCAGGCGGCCGAGCTCGGGCCGCTGGTGACCTGGGGGATGAACATCTCGCGGTAGTAGTAGGGATGGCGAACCTTGATCTGCTGCAGCACCGGAGCGCGCTGGGCCGCGAGCGGGCCGGCGCCGCCGAGCAGCACGCCGAGGGCGAGCGCCGCTGCCCGCCCGGGGCTCACCGCCGCCCCCGCCAGTAGATGAACAGGCCCAGCACCACGAAGAACCCCGCGCCGCCGACGACCTTGAGCCGGAACACCCAGGGATCGGTGGTCCCCGACGGCGGGACGGTGGCGATGAGCATCGCGAACAGCGTGAGCGCGAGCCCGGCGACGCCGATCACCACGCCCGCCGGCCGGCTCCCGAGCACCGACGCGCCCACCGGCTCGCGAAAGCGCACGATCAGGTAGCAGAGGAACAGGTAGATGTAGGGGATGAAGTAGACCAGCAGCATCGTGTCGAGGATCACGAGGTATGCCTTCTCCACCGTCGTCCCCTTCCCCAGCACCGAGAGCAGCAGGAACACCGTCGCCAGCACCGCCTGCGTCAGGATCGCCACGTAAGGCGTGCGCCAGCGCGGGTGTACCCGGCCGAAGGCGGGCGGGAAGTAACGGTCGAGCCCGATCACGAACGCCACGCGCGCGGGTCCGGTGAGCCAGGCGCCGACGCCGCCCACGTTGCCCACCACGTAGAATGCCGCGGCGAGCGCGGGCAGCCAGCCGATCCCCCAGCCGAGGTCGCGCGAGCCGACCGCGAGCGCCTGCATGAAGCCGGAGACGATGTTGACCTCGTGGGTCGGGACCAGCCAGAGCACGGCGGCGGTGCCGGCGATGTAGACGAAAGCGATGAGCGGCGCCGCGATCAGGATCGAGCGCGGCAGCGTCCGGCGCGGCTCCCGCACCTCGTCGCCGAGCACCGCGCTGAGCTCGAGCCCCGCAAAGGCGAATGCGATCGAGGCCCAGAGGTTCAGCTCCGAGAGATCGCCGAGGTCGGGAACGAGCGTCGTGGCGGTCAATGGCGTGGCGGCCGGCCGGGTGAAGGCAGCGTACGCGCCGAGGCCCACGAGCAGGACGCCCGGCAGGTAGGTGCCGATCGCGCCGATGTTCTGCAGCCAGCGGCCGGTCCGCACCCCCACGATGTTGAGCCCCACCGCGAGCCAGAGCGCGAACAGCGTGGCGGGAAGCACGTAGGTCCAGCGGTCGGCGAGCCCCGTCTCGCCGTGGCCGATGACGAAAGTGCCGATCACCGCGGTGGACATGAGCAGGTTCGGGTAATAGAGGATGTTGTTCACCCAGTAGCACCAGCCGCACATGAAGCCGTGGCCCTCGCCGAAGGCGCGCTTGGTCCAGGCGTAGATGCCGCCCTCGTCCGGATAGCGCGCGGCCAGGTCGCTCACGGCGAGACCCTGG
>JAICLE010000008.1 GCA_025927545.1 Gemmatimonadales bacterium | reverse complement strand
TGTGCACCAGCGCCGGTCGGCCTTCCCAGAGCGTGGGAAAGAGGCCCCCGACCGCAACGGCGTCGAGGGTGCCGTCGTCGCGGATCGCGGTCACCTTGAACCCGATCTCGTCGAGGTGGGCGACAAAGACGACCGTCGGCTCGCCGCGGCCCATGGTGAGCCACAGGTTGCCCGCGGTATCGGTCCGCGTCCGCATCCCGCGCGGCAGCAGCCGCTCCACCGTCCCGCGCACGGGAGCCTCCATGCCGGAGACACCGTAGCTCTCGACCAGCGGCTGGAGCACCCGCTCGACCTCGTCGAGGGGCACCGGTTGCTGCGCCGAGAGCACGGTGGGGAGCAGGGCAAGAGCGCAGCACCAGCACGGGCGGCTCACCGCCGGCCGCCGATCCACGCGGCGAGCGCGCTCCGGAGCGAATCGGCGCCGCCAAGCGATGTCGTCTCCACCGGGGTGCCCGCGTACCGCGCGCCTAACGACCAGCGGGTCACGGCGCCGAGTCCGGGCCAGCGGGCCGCGAGCGAGTCGGGGGCCCGGACGACGGCACCGGGCCCACCCGGCGCGCCATCCACGACCAGGGTTTCCTCGAACGGCCCGTTCGCGTTGGCGAGCGTCCCGAGCCCGCGCCCGCCAAGCTCCTGCTCGACCATGAAGGCGATCACGACCCGTTCGTCCGGCGGCACCATTCCCCGCTCCGCGACCGCCCGGCGCGCCGCCAGCACCAGTGCCGCGCAGGCGGTGCGCCGGGCGGCCATCGGCGCGGCGAGCAGATCGGGGCCGTAGCGCTGCGGCCTTCGGGCGAGGGCGAGCGGGCTCAGCACGCCCACGCCGGCGCCGGCGACCTCCGCCCTCGACGAAGCACCGATGTCGAGGTAGGCGCTATCCACCGTGAACGCCCCTTCGGCCGCCGCGCCGCGGCCGCGCGTGAGATGGATCGAGCGCACTCCGATCACGCCGGGGACCGCGCCCCGGCGGCCGAACACGGTCACCCGCTGGCCTTCGATCTGCCGCTCCGCCAGCGGCGAGACCCGGCCGGGCGCGCGGCGCAACGTCATCCATCCGTCCGGGCGCACGCCGCCAACGATGAACCCCGGCTCGCTGACGGGACACGCCACCAGCCGGCGCCGGCTGCCGGCGCCTAGCACGACGACAGCATTCCCCGCGCGGTCGCGCGCGGCACCGGGCACGAGGGCGATCAGCGAGTCGATCATCCGCTGCTCGTAGCCGGTGACGGCGGTCATCGCCGCGAGACGCACCGCGAGCCCGGCGAGCGCCGGGTCCGGCGCCTGGGCCGCCGCGCGCCCGGCACTCGCCGACAGCAACAAGGCGAGCGCGGCCATGATCGGGACGCGCTCGCCTCGGGCTATCCTCAAGCCGGGAAGGTTCAGTGCGGCTCCCGTGTGTCCGCGGTCACGCCGGTATCGAGATCGTGCACGTAGAGGGCGGCGCCGCAACCCTCGTCCGATTCGCTCACCACATCCCGGAGCAGATCGAGGGCGTCGGTCAGACGAGGAGCGAAGGCGTATTCGAGCGCCTGGGGGACCGGCTCGCCTTCCCGGGACTCGGGGAGGTAGACAGCCAGAAAACGATCCATGATGACGGGGTGAAGCTCGCGTTGTATCGGGTGCGGAAGTCCGTGGCGGCGTTCGATCTCGGAGAGGAGGCGTTGGGCGATGAGGAGCCGCTCCTGTTCCATGGCGGTCGAGAGCATCACATAGGTCCTCGGTGCGACGAGCCGGTCGGACTGGCGCGGGCCGGCGAACGGGAGGCGGGGCGGCGCCAGACGCCCGCGAGCCGCGAGCGACCGCGGCCAGCTACCATTGCCTTCGGGCGGGTGCGCGCGAAAGAGAAGAAAGACCGAATCCGGCCCGTTCGGCAAACCGCCCGATGCCGTTCGTCGCCGCCGCACGGCCCATTGCCCTCTCTCGGGGTACCTCGCCACTATTGAGCCGTCCGCGTTCCACCTTGCGCGATCGCCTAGTCGGTTACACCGGAGAAGAAGTGATGCGCAGCCTTGCCCTGTTCCTTCTGGCGACCATCGCCGTCGCTTCGCAGAGCGCCGCCCAGCAGGCCGGCACGTTCGAAGTTGGAGTATTCCCCAACGTCAGCTACTTCGACCGCTCGCTGCAGATGCAGCAGGCGAAGGCCGGCCCGGGCGGACGACTCGGGCTCTTCCTCACCGACCATCTGGCGGTGGAGGCGGAGGGCGCGTGGGTGCCGGCCAAGGGGCGGTTGCAGTCCGATGTTTCCTACGTGCCGCTGCGGGGAAAGCTGGCGCTGAACGTGCCGGCGGGCGAGCAGACGGGTTTCATCTTTGCCGCGGGCTTCGTCCACACGCTCTACCGCCGCGACTACCACCTGAGCGACAACGGCGTCACCGGCAGCGTCGGCCTCCGGCTCGGCCTGGGCGATGTCACCTCGATCCGCATCGACACCTACCTCGACTACATCCCCTCGCCCGACAATGGCGCCTCGGACAACCTCAACTGGGGCATTCAGCCGGGGCTCAGCTTCTTCCTGGGCAACCGCGGGGGCAAGGTCCGCGACCGGGACGGCGACGGCGTGCCGGACAAGGCGGACGAGTGCAAGGACACGCCCGCCGGCGCCAAGGTGGACGCGAAGGGCTGCACCATCAAGGACAGCGACGGCGATGGCGTCCTCGACGACGTGGATAAGTGCAACGCCACCCCGGCCGGCGACAAGGTGGACGCCAGCGGCTGCTCGCTGCCGAAGGATGCCGACGGCGACGGCGTGGTGGACACCGCCGACCAGTGCCCCGACACCCCGGCCGGAGACAAGGTCGATGCCAAGGGCTGCTCGCTGCCGAAGGACGCCGACGGCGACGGCGTCAACGATGATGTGGACCAGTGCAAGGACACCCCCGCGGGCGAGCAGGTGGATGCCAAGGGGTGCCCGCTGCCCAAGGATGCGGACGGCGATGGGGTCAACGACGACAAGGATCGGTGCCCGAGCACGCCGGCCGGCGTCAAGGTCGACCAGGAAGGCTGCCAGGTGCTGTTCGAGCAATCGAAGAAGACGCTGATCCTCGAAGGCGTGAACTTCGAGACCGGCAAGGCCGACCTCACGCCGGAGTCGCAGACGATCCTGGACGGGGTGGCGGAGTCGCTCGTGGCCAACGACTCCATCAAGGTGCAGGTCGGCGGCCACACCGACAACACCGGGTCCGCCGCGGTGAACAAGCGGCTCTCGGCGGCACGGGCCAACGCGGTCCGCGAGTATCTCATTTCCAAGGGCGTGGCGGCCGACCGGCTTACCGCGGCCGGCTTCGGGCCGAACAAGCCGATCGCATCGAACCGGACGGCCGCGGGCCGGGCGCAGAACCGGCGGGTGGAGCTGACCCGGCTCAACTAGGCAGCGGCTCCGGATGGGGGAATGATGGCCGACTACGCGGCACAGAGCCCGGTCGCGGCGTTGCGCGCGACCGTGCAGTCGATCGAGGCCAAGCTCCGCCAGGGAGACCTGCCCCAGGACGGATTGGCAGACCTGAAGAGCGCGCTCGACGACGCGCGGCTCCGGCTCTGGGCCGTGATCTCCGCGGCGGGCTCGGCCGAGCCGGACGCGGTGCTGCTGCGCTTCCGGCTCCGGCGCGCCACGGAGATCTGCCGGGCCATCGTCACCGATCTCGACGCGGGGCCGCTCGGCACGCATCAGCGCGAGTTGCTCGAGCTCAGGGACGCGGCGCGGGAAATGGCGGATCGCCTGACCGCGGCCATCCGGGGCGCGGGCTAGCTCGGACCGTCGCCGATTCGTCCTCCTCGAGGAACTCCTCGCCGTACATCCGGATCAGCTCGAAGAAGTACGAGATGGCCAGCGGCCCGATCAGCAGCCCCAGCAGCCCGAACCAATTGATCCCGGCGAACGCGCCGATCACCGTCACGAACGGATGGATCCGCGCCCACCGGCGGAACACGTAGGGCCGGATGACGTTGTCCACGTTGCCCACCACCAGCAGCCCCCACAGGGCCATCGCGATGGCCCAACCGTAGCGGCCCTCGATCGCGAGTGCCGCGACGCCCGGAGCCCACACGAGGCCGCTTCCCACGACCGGGAGGATGGCCACGATGATGGTCACCACGCCCCAGAAGAGTGCGTTGGACAGACCGGCGGCGGCGAAGGCCACTCCCACGAGCAGCCCCTGTACGGCGGCCGTCAATCCGGTTCCCACCAGGGTGGAGAAGGTCACGTCCCGAAAGCGCGACCGCAGCGCCTCCGCATGGCGCGCCGAGAACGGGATGAGCGGGCGGACCGAGGGCCAGGCTCCTTCCGGGGCCACCAGGAGGTAGAACAGGCCGAAGAAGGCGATCGTGAGCTGGATGCCCAGCCGCGTGGCCGTCCCCACCACGCTAAGCGCGCTGCTGCCGAGCCAGGTGACGACCTGCGAGCCGAGCGCCTCGATGTGGGCGCCGATGTCGTACGGACCGACGCGCAGCTCCCGGAGCCGTGCGAGCAGCGGACTCTGGATCACCCCGGATGCCATTGCCTGCGCTTCGTTGGCTACGAGGCCGATGAACGAGATCCCCGGCCCCACCACCAGCACCAGGGCGAGCAGCACCACGATCCCCGCGGAGATGCCGGGCCTGATCCCGCGCTGGGCAAGTCCTCGATAGACGGGCCCGAAGACGACGTACAGCACGACGGCCCCGAGCAGACCGGTGCTGAACGGCCACAGCGCGTACGCCAGACCGACGCCCAGCACGAGTATGAGCGCGGACGCCCGCTGGCGTTCGGTATCGAGAAAGGGCATGCACAAGAGTAGAGGCCGCCCAACCGGCTCGCCAGCGGCACCGCTCTTGCCGCATCCTGAGGGGCGCGCCAGATTACGCGACCGTTTCCCCCACCCAGCAGCCCGTCGGAGTTCCGTCGTTGAGCATCGAGAACGACTTCACCTCGCTTCGCGAGCCGCACGTCGGTGCGCGGCCCGGCTGCGATGCGCTGCCGCTGATCGTCCGGACGGTGACACCGGACGGCGCGTGTGACTACGTCAACGCCCGGTGGCTCGAGTTCACCGGCCGAACCCTGGCCGGCGAGCTCGGTTTCGGCTGGCTGGAGCGGCTCCATCCGGAGGACCGTGCGGCGTGCGAGGAGCAGTTCCGTGTAGCGCTGGCGCAGCAGGTTCCGCTGAACGTCGAGTACCGGGCCGAGCGGCACGATGGCGAGTATCGCTGGCTGCATGACACCGCCGTCCCGCATTACGCGGCTGATGGCGCATACCTGGGCCTCGTGGGCTGCTCCATCGACGTCACCGACCGCCGGCAGCTCGAGCAGCGCCTGCTGCGAGCCGAACGCGCGCAAGCGGTCGGCCAGCTCGCCGGCGGCGTCGCCCACGACTTCAACAACCTGCTCACGGGGATCATCGGCCACGTGGCGCTGCTGCAGGAGGAGCCGGGACTTTCCCAGCTCGGGCGCGACGACCTGGCACAGATCCAGCGCTCGGCTGACCGCGCGGCCAGCCTGACCCGCCAGCTCCTGGCGTTCAGCCGCCGTCAGGTGCTCGCGCCCCGCGTGCTCGATCTCAATCGCCTGGTGGCCGGGCGCCTGTCGGCGATGCGCCGGCTGGCGGGCCCCGGGGTGCGCGTCGTCTCGACGCCCACTCCCGGGCTCGACCCCATCGTCGCCGATCCCAACCAGCTCGAGCAGATCCTGACCCAGCTCTGCGCGCACGCGAAGGAATCGATGCCGGAGGGTGGCACGCTCGAGCTGCTCACCCGCCAGGAACGGCTCGATGCGGCCGCGGGAGCGCGCCTGCACGGTCTTCGGGCCGGGACGTACGTCGTCCTCGAACTCCGAGATAGCGGCCCGGTAATGGATGCACCCGCGCTGGCGAGGATTTTCGAGCCGTTCCATGGGACCGGGCCCTCCGGCGCCGGCGGGCTGGGGCTCGCTGCGGTCTACGGCATCGTCAAGCAGAGCGGCGGCCACATCGAGGCGGCGAGCGAGCCGGGCCGGGGGACCTCGTTCACGATCTATCTCCCGCGCCATGAGGGCAGCGGGCCGGTGAACCCGTCTCCCGAGGTGCCGAGCGGCGGGACCGAGACCATTCTCCTGGTCGAAGATGAGCAGCAGGTGCGGGAGCTTGCCCGGCGGGTGCTCGAGCGGGTGGGCTACACCGTGCTCGCCGCGGGTGACGCCCGGACAGCTACCGCCATCGCGGACCGACACCCCGGCCACATCCACCTGCTCCTGACCGACATGCTGCTGCCGGAGCTCAACGGCCGGGAGTTGGCCGCCCGGCTCGGCATTCACCGCCCCGCCATCAAGCTGCTCTACATCTCCGGCACCAGCGACGGCTCCATCGACCGCCACCGCCTGCTCGAGCCGGGCACCCAGTTTCTGGAGAAGCCATTCTCCCTCGACCGGCTGCTGCGGACGGTGCGGCAGGTGCTGGGGGAAAACGGGGACTAGGGGCGCCCCCGGCCACACCCGCGTCCTCTCTCGACCGCTCCGCCAAACCGCTGTATCTTCGAACCACACCTCGACTGGCGCCCACCGGCGCCCCATCTACGCTGCCCCCAGGGGTTGCACCCGTGGTTCCTGCCCTCTCCGACCTCGAGCACCTGTCCCCCGCCACCTGGGCCGTCGTCGCCGGGGGGCTGGCTCTGGTGCTGCTGGTCGCATGGCTGGTGGAGTGGCGGCGGCGGAAGGGGGAGGAACGCCGGGCCGCCACCACGCGCGGCCAGCTCCGGACGATCACCGCCAGCATGCGCGAGGGGGTGATCGCCTACGACATGGATCTCCGGCTCACCTTCGTCAACCCCGCGTTCGAGCGGCTCACCGGATACCTCGAGGAGGACCTGCGCGACCAGGAGTTCCTGCAGTACGTCCACGCCGACGACCGGCCGGCGTTGCTCGCCGAGTGGGACCGGCTGGCGGCGGGCGGCTCGCTCAGGGACCAGGAGTATCGCCTGGTGAATCGCGCGGGGCAGGTGCGCTGGTGCGCCAGCGCCTGGGAGCCGCTGCGCGATGAGCAGGAGCGGCAGATCGGCTATCTCGGCACCGAGTTCGACATCACCGAGCGCAAGCTGGCCGAAGAGGAGATGCGGCTCGACACGGAGCTGTTCCAGGCGGTGATCGATGTGCAGCAGGCGGTGGCCGCCGCCGGGCTGGATTCCGCCACCGTCATGCGGGTCATCGCCGAGCGGAGCCGAGGCCTCACCGGGGCCAGCGGCGCGGCCATCGAGATGCTGCAGAACGATGAGCTGGTCCCCCTGGTCCGGATCGGGACGGAAAGTCCCACGCTGCCCTCGGCCGGCAGCCTCTCCGGGGCCTGCGTGAGCACCGGCGAGCTACAGCGCTGCGATGACGTGGTCACCGACCCACGCATCACCCACACGGTCTACCAGGAACAAGGGATCCGCTCCCTGCTCGCCGTGCCCCTCAAGGACGAGCAGCGGATCCTCGGCGTACTCAAGGTGCTGTCGCCCGAGCCGGGCGCCTTCAGCGACCGCGACGCCAAGGCGCTCCGCCTCCTCGGCAGCCTGGTGGGCGTCTCGCTCGAGCACGCCGCCGCCTTCGAGGCCCGCCAGGCGCGCCTTGAAGAGCGGACCCGCTCGCTGCAGGAGAGCGAGCAGCGGTTCAAGCAATTGGTGGATGCGGCCCAGGAGGGGATCTGGGTGGCCGATGATCGCGGCGAGATCACCTACGCCAACCAGCGCATGGCCGAACTGCTCGGCTACCACAACGGGGCGCTGATCGGACGCCGGGTCCATGACCTCATCGATGCCACCGCGCGGGCCGGCGCGCAGCGCCTCCTCGCGCACCCCCCCGCGACGGGCGAGAGCCACGACCTGCGCTTCCGGCGCCAGGACGGGGCCGAGCTGTGGGGGCTCGTCTCGGCGAGCGCGATTCCGGGCCGGGACGGCGCGGCAGTCGGCACGGTCGGCATGGTCACCGACATCACGGAGCGGAAGCGCACCGAGGAGCGGCTCCGCCGCTCCGCCGACCGGCTGGGCGTGCTCCATGACATGGACCGGGCGATCCTCGCCGCCCGCTCGCCCGCCGAGATCGGCCGGGCGGCGCTGGCCCGGATGCGCCGGCTGGTGCCGTGCCAGCGCTGCACCGTGGTGCTGTTCGACTTTCCGCGGGAGCAGGCGCAGATCGTGGCCGGCTACGCGGCGGGCTCGCCGCTCGCCCCGGCCACGGTGCCGATGGACCTGCTCTCGCCGGCGGAGGTCCTCCGGCGCGGCGCGATCCGGTCGATCGACGATCTGGCCGAGGTGGAATCGGCCGGATTGCTGCGGCAGCTCCGCGACGAGGGAATGCGGAGCGTGCTGACCGTTCCGCTGCTGACCGAGTCGGAAACCATCGGCGAGATCAACCTCGCCTCCAATACGCCACGCGGCTTCAGTGCCGAGCACCGGGAGAGCGCGACGGAAATCGCCGCGCCCGTGGCGATCGCGTTCCTGCAGGCGCGGCTCCGAGAAGATCTGGGCCGCCAGGCCGGCGAGCTCGAGCGCCGCCTGGCCGACCGAAGCGCGGCCCTCCGCGCGGCCACCGCCGAGATGGAGACGATGCTCTACGCCGTCTCCCACGATCTGCGCGATCCGCTGCGCCACATCTGCGGCTTCAGCCAGCTCCTGCTCGACGATGCCGGGGCGGCGCTCGACCCCGCCGTCCAGCACTACGCCGGCCGGATCCGCGACGGGGCCGATCGCATGTCCGGCCTCATAGACGACCTGGTGCGCCTGGCCCGGCTCTCCCGGCAGGACGTCTCGCGCCGCCCGGTGGACCTCACCACGCTGGCCGAGGACGTGGTGAGCCGGCTGGAGCCCGACGCCGACGGACGCGAGGTGGACTGGCGCGTCCAGGAGCTCCCGACAGTGGAGACCGATCCCGCGCTCGTCCGGACGGCACTCGAGAGCCTGCTCGCCAACGCGCTCAAGTTCACTCGGCCGCGGGACCACGCCGTTATCACCATTCGCCCCATCGAGCACGAAGGCCAGGCCGGCCTGGCGGTGCAGGACAACGGCGTAGGCTTCAAGATGGCCTACGCGGGCAAGCTCTTCGGCATGTTCCAGCGGCTGCACCGGCCGGACGAATTCCAGGGGAACGGCGCCGGGCTCGCGCTGGTCCAGCGGGTGGCCCAGAAGCTCGGCGGCCGGGTCTGGGCGGAGTCGGGGCCGGACGGTGGGGCGACGTTCTACATCACGCTGGGCGCGGCGGCCGACGCGGGCCGTTTCGAGCGGACCGAGGGGTGACCCCGGACGGGCCGCCGGCTCACGGTCCTGCCCTCCCGGACGAGCTGGACCTCCTGCTGGTCGAGGAGGACCCGCTCGAGGTCGAACTGCTCCTCCGCCCGCTCGCCGAGCTGCTCCCGCTCGAGCGCGTCGGCATCGCCCGCGACGGCGAGGAGGCGCTCGACTATCTCCTCGCCCGCGGCCCCTACCGGCACCGGCTCGGCTCCGCCCCGCCGCGGCTGATTCTGCTGGCGCTGCGGCTGCCACGGCTCGACGGGGTCGATGTGCTTCGCGCACTGCGCGCGAGCCCGCGCACGGCCACCGTCCCCGCGGTCATCCTCACGTCGTCCGACGAAACCCGCGAGGTCGCCCAGTGCTATCAGGCGGGGGCCAATAGCTGTATCCGGAAGCCGGTCGGGTTTCGGGAGCTGGAGGAGACGATCGGAACGCTGGGGCGCTACTGGCTCCGCCTCAACAGCGCGCCGCCGGGGCGGGCGGGCGTGGGATAGGCGGCGACACCTTTCCCGCGGGATTTCCGTCCGGCCAACCACCGACATCACGACCCCTGCGGAGAGGTGCCCGTGCGTACCCGTCTCACCCAGATCCTGCTCCTTGCTGCCACGCTGCTCACGGCGCCACCCGCGGCCGCCCAGTCTGCCGTCACCATCCCCTACCAGCGCTTCACGCTTCCCAACGGCCTGACGCTGATCGTCCACGAAGACCACAAGGCGCCGATCGTCGCGGTGAACGTCTGGTACCACGTCGGCTCCAAGAACGAGCATCCGGGCCGCACCGGTTTCGCGCATCTGTTCGAGCACCTGATGTTCAACGGCAGCGAGCACTGGGACAAGGAGTTCCAGGGCCCGCTCGAGCGCGTGGGCGCCACGGATCTGAACGGGACGACCAACGAGGACCGTACCAACTACTTCGAGAACGTGCCGACCTCCGCCCTCGACCTGGCGCTCTGGCTCGAGTCCGACCGCATGGGGCATCTCACGGGCGCCATCAGCCAGGCCAAACTCGACGAGCAGCGGGACGTGGTCCAGAACGAGAAGCGTGAGGGCGAGAACGAGCCCTACGGGACGGTGTGGGACTTCCTCACGCCCAAGCTGTACCCCGCCAACCATCCCTACTCCTGGACCACGATCGGCTCCATGGAGGACCTCGACGCCGCCAAGCTGGACGACGTGAAGCAGTGGTTCCGGACCTATTACGGCGCCGCGAACGCCGTCGTCGTGCTGGCGGGCGACATCGATGCCAGGACCGCCAGGGACAAGGTGGAACGCTATTTCGGCGACATTCCGTCGGGGCCGCCGGTGGCGCGCCAGGACGTCTGGATCGCGAAGCGCAGCGGCAGCCAGCGCGGCCTGGTGCAGGACCGGGTGCCCCAGACCCGGTTGTACAAGGTGTGGAATGTTCCGCAGTGGGGTGCGGCCGACGGCGATTATCTCACGCTCGCGGCCTCGGTACTGAGCACGGGCAAGTCGTCGCGGCTGTACAAGCGGCTGGTGTACGACGAGCAGAGCGCCACGGACGTCGACGTCTCGCTCGACCTGCGGGAGATCGGCGGGCTCCTGAGCATCGAGGCGGGCGTACGCCCCGGGGTGGACCCCGCGAAGGTGGAGCGGGCGCTCGACCAGGAACTGGCCCGCTTCCTGGCCGGCGGACCGACGGCGGCCGAGCTGGCGCGCGCCAAATCGCTGGCGCGGGCGGGGTTCATCCGGGGCGTCGAGCGGATCGGCGGGTACGGCGGCAAGTCGGACGTGCTGGCGATGGGCGAGGTGTTCGCGGGCCGGCCGGACTTCTACCAGGTGCAGCAGCGGCGAATCGAGCAGGCCACGGCCGCGCAGATCCGGAGCGCGGCGGTCCGCTGGCTTTCCGACGGCGTCTACACGCTCGAGGTGCAGCCGTTCCCCGACTACACGGTCGCTCCGAAGGGGGTGGACCGCTCGAAGCTCCCCACGCCCGGCGCGCCGCCGGCGGCCGAGTTCCCGGCGCTCGAGCGCGACACGCTCTCGAACGGCCTCAAGCTCGTGCTGGCCGAGCGGCGGTCGATTCCGCAGGTGATGTTCGACCTGGTGCTCGACGCGGGGTACGCCTCCGACCAGTTTGCCCAGCCGGGCACCGCGAGCCTCGCGATGAGCATGCTCGACGAAGGCACCGCCACCCGCTCGGCGCTGCAGATCAGCGACCGGCTGGCCGAGCTGGGCGCCAACCTCGGCGCCTCCTCTCGGCTCGATGTGTCGAGCGTGTCGCTTTCGGCGCTGACCGAGCGGCTCGACCCGTCGCTCGAGCTGTACGCCGACGTCATCCTCCACCCGGCCTTCCGTCAGAGCGACTTCGAGCGGCTGAAAAAGCAGCGGCTGGTTCAGATCCAGCGCGAGAAGGCCGACCCGGTGGGAATGGCGCTACGGGTCTTTCCACGGCTCATCTACGGCGAAGGTCACGCCTACGCCAACCCGTGGACGGGATCGGGCACCGAAGCATCGGTGCAGCGAATCGCCCGGCAGGACCTGGTGAAATTCCACCAGACCTGGTTCAAGCCCAACCACGCGACCATGGTGGTGGTGGGAGCCACGACGATGGCGCAGATCAAGCCGAAGCTCGAGCGGCTGTTCGCGGCCTGGCGGCCGGGCACGGTGCCCGAGAAGAACATCGCCGCCGTGGCGCCGCAGCCGAAGCCGGAGGTCTACCTGCTCGACCGGCCGGGCGCGCTCCAGACGGTGCTCATCGCCGGCAACGTGGCGCCCCCCAAGGCCAACCCGGAGGAGCCGGCCATCGAGACGATGAACGCCGTCCTCGGCAGCGACTTCGGCTCCCGGCTCACGATGAACCTGCGGGAGGACAAGCACTGGTCTTACGGCGCGTTCAGCTTCATCCGGGACGCTCGCGGGCCGCGGCCGTTCATCGCCTACGCACCGGTGCAGACCGACAAGACCCGGGAGGCGATCGTCGAGCTGCAGCGGGAGCTGCGCGGCATCGTGGGTGCGCGGCCGATCGAGCCGGACGAGCTGGCGCGGGCCAAGGCGTCGCTGACGCTGACGCTGCCGGGCTCGTGGGAGACCATGGCGGCCGTGGCGGGCTCGATCGAAGAGCTCGTGGCGTTCGGCCTGAGCGACCGCTACTTCGACACCTACGCCGAGAAGGTGCGCGCACAGACGCCGGCGAGCGTCACGGCAGCGGCGCAGGAGACGGTTCAGCCGGGTCATCTGGTGTGGGTGATCGTGGGAGACCGGACGAAGATCGAGTCGGGCGTGCGGGAGCTGAACCTGGGAGAAATCCACCTGGTGGACGCGGACGGCAACGCGCTCGCCAGCAGCGGGGCGCCGGGCGGCCCGTGACGTCGGACGCGTGTCCGGGTACTCTTCCTGAGACACCTCCCCCAGATCTCGCGTCCCGTTAAGAGGTTTCGATGTTGCCCTGGCGCAGCGCCGCGCTCGCCCTGCTGCTCGTCCTCACGCTGGCCCCTGTCCGCGTATCCGCCCAGTCCCGCCGGCCCGGGAGCGGCCTCTTCCAGGGCCCCATCTCGCTCGGCCCACGCGCGGGCCGTGATTTCGAGAACCATGCCTGGAGCCTCGGCGGCCAGATAAGCGTGCCCGTCGGCCATAATCTCGAGCTCCGGCCGAGCGGGGACTTCTTCTTTCCGAAAGATGGCGACACCGGCTGGCAGGCCAACGGCGACGCCGCGCTTCACATCGGGCAGGGCGGTGGATTGTACGCGGGCGGGGGCGTCGCCTTTGCGCACCCCGGCGGGGGCGAGACCAAGACAGGCTACAATCTCTTCTTCGGCCTCAGCACCGCGGCGCCGAGCGAGCGGCTCAAGCCGTTCGCCGAGTTCCGCTGGACCTTCGTGAACGACACCAGCCCGTTCCGGCTGGCGCTCGGGTTCAACTACCGGTTGTCGGATTGAGGGCGGTTCCACCTGCCAGCTTCCGCGCCATCTCCAGATACCGCTGAATCATCACTCGCAGCCGGTCCAGCCGCTCCTGCTCGACGAGTCGGCCGTCGGGACCGAACGCCTTGCTCGCCCACGGCAGCGCGTACATGTCGGGGTGGAGCGTGACGCCCAGCCCTTCGAGCGGAATCCGGAGCTGCCAGAGCCCGCGAATGCCGCCGACCTGGCCGTTCGACGCGGCCAGCAGGAACCCGGTCTTTCCCCTGAACGGCATCGGCTTCACCCGCGAGACCCAGTCGATCGCGTTCTTGAGCGTGCCCGGCATCGAAAAATTGTACTCGGGCGACGCGATCACGATCCCGTCTACCGCGGCGACGCGGCGCGCCATTTCCTCGGCGCCCGGCGGGATGCCGGGCTCCGCCTGTACGTCACCGTCGTAGAGCGGCATGTCGAACTCGCGAAAGTCCGCGAGGTCCACGTCCGCACCGCCCTCTCTGGCGAGGTCGGCCGCGAGGGTGATGAGCTTCCGGTTCCACGAATTACGCCGGAACGACGCGGCGAAGGCGAGCAGCCTGGGCCCGCTCACTCCGACGTGACGGTGTACCGGATCAGCACCCCCTCCACGAACTCGGCGACCACGCGCCCGGCACTCGACGCGTAGGTGCGCGTCGTCACCCGGAGCTTCCCCTCCAGCCGTTCGGAAGTGCTCTCCGGCGTGCCGAGAAGTCGGTCGGCGTCCGCGAGCAGCATTCCCTTGGCGGGGAGCCCACGGGGCTCGGGCCGCGCTGGCTCGGCCGCGGCGGCCGCGTCGGGGAACTCGACGTACGCGGCGAGCGCCGCCCGGACGGCCTCCGGCCTCAGCGCGGCGGCGGGCACGCCGTTGTTGTAGCGGATGTTGAATCGCGACCCACCCTCGAGCCGCCGCTGCCGGATGTTGGCCTTCTTCGATTCCTGGGCATCCGCCAGCGCAGCCCGGTTGCGGGCGTCCTCCCGCTCCCGGTCCTTCTGGAGCTCGTCGAGCTCTTCCTTCAGCTCGCGCCGCCGGACCGGATCGGTCTCCCGCTTGAGCTCGCCCTCGAGATTCTGCTCGCGCCTGGTCTTGGGCGTGCTGCCCACGCTGAGGCCGCTGGAGGTCTCGTCACCCATGGTGCCGTAGCCGCCGCCGTCGAGCTGGAACTCGATCAGCTTCGATTTCACCTTGATTTTGGTTACCAGCGCCTCGTCGCCTGACCTGAGCGCCGTACCGTTGTCCTTGAGCCGACTGGCGTGGCGCGGGAAGTCGAGCGGTTTGGCCGTGCCGGGATACACATCCACTCCGCTCTCGGTACCCGGCATCGCGATCCTCAGTTTGACGGTGCGCCCCTCGAAGTAGGACTTGAGATCGGCCTCGGACTGGCCGTGGGCAGCAGCGGGAAGCAGGAGGAGCGCGAGCAGGAGCAGTTGTCGCGTGGGCATGGGGCCTCCTGGCGGTTTGGCTTGCGAAATATTCACATTCTACATACCGTATACAGAATCTTTCACACCACTGGTCTGGTAGTCCCCGTCAGAATCGCGGTCAACATGATATCACGAGTTCCGTTGCGCGACGAAGTCTACCGCCAAGTGCTCGACCGAATCCACCGCGGCAGCCTGCCCGACGGGACCCGACTCCGTGACTCCGATCTCGCCGCCCAGCTCGGTGTGAGCCGAACGCCGGTGCGCGAGGCCCTGCTTCGCCTGGCGCGCGAGGGGGTGCTGGAGAACAGCATGGGCCGAGGCTTTCGGGTGCGGTCGCTTGACGCCTCCGAGCTCCACGAGGTCGGCACCATCCTCGGCACCCTCGAGTCCCTGGCGCTCCGGCTCTCCTCCGAGCCGCCGCCCGAACGGCTCGAGTACCTGGCCGAGCTGGACCGGCGCCTGGAGCACACCAGGGGCGACGCTACCGCCTGCCTCGACATCGAGGATGAGTGGCACCGGGTGCTCCTCGAGAGCTGTCCCAACCGACGGCTGCTGGAGCTGATCGCCTCGCTGCGTCAGGTGCCGCGCCGCTATCTCGCCGCCTACATGCGCGACGCGGGCCGCCTCAGCCTCTCGACACTCCCCCACGCTAAGATCCTCCGCGCCCTGCGCTCGGATGGTCCTGACAGCGTCGCTGCAGTGTTCGAGCTGCAGTGGCGCCGAGGCCTCGCCGAGCTTGAGGCGTGGACGGCCGGCCGCCTGGAGACACCCACCCCATGAAGGCGCCGGCCGATTCCCCGGCCGTAGCTCGCTGGCGGGCCGACACCCCAGGTTGCGAGCGGCGCATCCACCTCAATAACGCCGGCGCATCCCTGGTTCCGCGTCCCGTCCGCGAGGCGGTGGACGCTCACCTCGACCTGGAGGACAAGCTGGGCGGGTACGAGGCCATGGAGCATTGCGCTGGAGCGCTCCGGGAGGCAGCGGAGGACGTCTCCCGGCTGCTCGGCGCGGCGCGGCGCAATATCGCGTTCACCCAGAACTCGACCGCCGCCTTTGCCCAGGCGCTCGGCGTCTTCGACTTTGCCCCGGGCGACGTCATCCTCACGAGCCGGGCCGACTACGCCTCCAACCAGATCATGTACCTGTCACTGGCCCGCCGTCGGGGCGTGCGGGTCGTGCGCGCGCCGGACCTCGCCCAAGGTGGCGTGGATCCGGATGCCGTGCGCGGACTGATTCGGCAGCAGCAGCCGAAGCTGGTGGCCGTCACCTGGGTGCCGACCAACTCGGGCCTGGTGCAGGACGTTGCCGCGGTGGGCGAGGCCTGCCGCTCGGCCGCGGTCCCGTACCTGGTGGACGCCTGTCAGGCGGTCGGGCAGATCCCGATCGACGTCGGGGCGATCGGGTGCGACTACCTGGCCGCCACCTCACGCAAGTTCCTCCGGGGCCCCCGCGGCGTCGGCTTCCTCTACGCGTCCGATCGGGTGCTCGCGGCCGGCGCGCACCCACTGCTGGTGGACATGCACGGCGCCGATTGGCTGGATCCGGACCGGTTCGAGCTCACGCCGGACGCGCGCCGGTTCGAGCTGTGGGAGATCTCGTCCGCGCTGGTGCTCGGCGTGGGCGCCGCGGCCCGCTACGCGCTCGGCGTCGGCATCGAGACCGCGCGGGACCGCGCCCGCGCACTGGCCGCGTACGCCCGGGTTCGGCTGGCCGAGCTGGCCGGTGTCCGGGTACTCGACCGGGGCGCCGACCTCTGCGCCATCGTCACCATCGAGCCCGCGGGCCGCCCCGCCGCCGAGATCAAGCTGATTCTGCGGGCTCGCGGGATCAACACCAGCTCACCCGTCCGAGAGGACGCGGTCATCGACATGGACGAAAAACACGCCGCCTCGGCGCTCCGGATCTCACCCCATTACTACAACACGGCGGCCGAGATCGACGCGGCGGTGGGGACGTTGAGGGAGGTGCTGCGGAGGTAAGCGGGTCGGCGGAGCGGGCGGGCGGTCCGCCAAGCCTGTGAAGCTCCAGGCTACCTGACCGCCCGACCGCCTGCCCGCCTTGCCGCCCCCTCGACCGCCGGCCACACCGTCTCCGCCAGCTTCCGCTGTCCTGCCGCCGTCGGGTGAATGGCGTCGGCCTGGTTGAGCGAGTCGACCCCCGCCACCCCCTCGAGCAGGAATGGCACCAGTGCTACCCGGTTCCGCCGGGCCAGAGTGGCGTAGGCCGCGTCGAACCGTCGGACGTAGGCGGCTCCGAGATTCGGCGGCGACCGCATCCCCACCAGCACGATTTCCGGTGGCGGAACCTGTTGCCGCGCGCGGTCGATGATGGCCTGGATGTTGGCCACCAGCGAGTCCACGTCGAGCCCGCGAAGCGCGTCGTTCGCGCCGGTCTCGATCACCAGCACGGCCGCCGGCTCACGCATGAGCCAGTCAATGCGCCGCCGTGCACCCGCCGAGGTCTCGCCGCTCACGCCGGCATTGACGACGGCGAAGGGCAACCCGGCGGAGTCGATCTTCCGCTGCACCAGCGCGGGATATGCCTCGGCCGGATCGAGGCCCAAGCCGGCCGTCAGGCTCGTGCCGAGAAAGACCACCCTGCCGCGCGAGTCGGCCGCGGGGGCCGCTGATCCCGCGGGCGGCGGCGCCGCGGCCGGAGGCGCAGGCTTCCGGTCGCATGCCGCGGCGGCGATCAGCAGCAGACCGAGCCCTCCCCACCGGGATATCATTGAGACCATGCTGCGCTGCGCCTCGCTCTCGAAAACCTATCATTCCGGTGGCCACCGGCTCACGGTGCTGAAGGATATCACGTTCCACGTGGAGCCCGGCTCGTTCGTCGCCATCGTCGGACCGTCGGGCAGCGGCAAGACCACGCTGCTCGGTCTGCTGGCGGGCCTCGATCGCCCGAGCGCCGGCACGGTGCACCTCGACGGCGAGGAGCTTGGCGCGCTCGACGAGGAGCGCCTCACGCGTCTCCGCGGCCAAAAGATCGGCTTCGTCTTCCAGTCCTTCCAGCTCATCCCGACCCTTACCGCCGTGGAGAATGTGCAGGTCCCGCTCGAGCTCCGCGGCGAGCCAGCCGCGGCGCGCGCCACCGAGCTGCTCGAGCGGGTCGGCCTCGGCGGCCGCGGCCACCACTACCCGGCCCAGCTCTCCGGCGGCGAGCAGCAGCGTGTCGCCCTCGCGCGCGCGTTCAGCACGCGTCCGAAAGTGCTGCTCGCGGACGAGCCTACCGGCAATCTGGACGCCCGGACGGGTGCCACGATCATCGAGCTCATGACCGAGCTCAACCGGGATCTGGGCACGACGCTGGTCCTGGTGACCCACGATCACGATCTCGCCGCGCTCGCACGGCGCACCATCCGCCTGGCCGACGGGGCGATCGTGGCCGACAGCGCGGCGTGAGCGGCATTCCCTTCGTGCTGCGCATGGCGGCGCGGGAAATCCGGGCCGCCCCGCGCCGGCTGCTGCTGCTCACCGCCTCGGTGGCCATCGGCGTGGCCGCGCTCGTGGCGATCGGATCGTTCGCCGACAACCTGCGCGACTCCGTCCGCGGCCAGGCCCGGGCGCTGCTCGGCGCCGATCTCGCTCTCTCCGCCCGCCAGCCTCTCCCGCGGACGGCCGAGGCGGTGCTCGATACGCTGGCTCGGCAGGGCGGCCGCGTCGCGCGGCTCACCAGCTTCTCCGCGATGGCCTACGTGCCGCGCACCCGCGGCACCCGGCTCGTGCAGGTGGCCGCCGTCGAGCCCGGCTACCCGTTCTACGGCGGAATCCGTACCGATCCCGCGGAGGCGTGGTCCGGGCTGCAGCAGGGCGGCCGCGTGGTGGTGGAGCCCTCGCTCCTGACGGCGCTGAGCGCACGGGTGGGTGACACGCTCGCGCTCGGCGAGGCGCGCTTCGTCATCGCCGGCGGCGTGGTGAGCGCCCCCGGCAACGTCGGGGTCCGCGCCGCGTTCGGCCCGCGCATCTACATCCCGGCGCGGGACCTCGCCGCCACCCACCTCCTCGGATTCGGCGCGCGCGCCGAGTACGAAGCGTTCGTGCGGCTTCCGTCCGGAGTGTCGCCCCAGGTGCTGGCCGGGCGGTATCGGCCCGTGCTCCAGCCCGAGCGCGTACGGGTTCGCACCGTGGCCGAGGACCAGGCCAACCTGAACGATACGCTCGGACGCCTCACCGGCTATCTCGGACTCGTAGGGCTCATCGCGCTGCTGCTCGGAGGGCTGGGCGTCGCGAGCGCGATCGTCATCTTCATCCGCCAGCGGCTCGATACCGTGGCGGTGCTCCGCTGCCTCGGCGCGAGCGTTGGCCGGGTGCTCGCCATCTACGGACTCGAGGCTGCCGTGATGGGGCTCGTCGGAAGCGCCGCGGGCGCGGCGCTCGGCGCCCTCGCCCAACGGGCGCTTCCGGGGCTGTTGGCGGGGCTCCTGCCGGTGGACGTGCACACCTCGGTGTCGCCGCGCGCGGTGGCGCTCGGGATGGGGATGGGGATCTGGGTGGCGCTCATCTTCGCGCTGCCGCCGTTGCTCGCGGTGCGCCGGGTGCCGCCGCTCGCCGCGCTGCGCCGGGAGGTGGTGCCGACGGGCGCCGGGCTCGATCCATGGCGGCTCGCGGCCATCGCGGCGCTCGCCGGCAGCACGGTCGCGCTGGCGGCATTGCAGGTCGGGAGCTGGCGCCAGGGGGCGATCTTTTCCGGCGGTGTCGCGGTCGCCCTGTTGCTCCTGTGGGGCGCCGCGTCGGCCCTGATCCGCGCGGCGCGCCGCTGGCTTCCGGGCACGTGGCCATACGCCTGGCGACAGGGAGTCGCCAACCTGCACCGGCCATCGAACCAAACCACCACGATCGTGCTGGCGATCGGCTTTGGCGCGTTCCTGCTTGCCACGGTGTTTCTCGTACAGGACAATCTGCTCCGCACGCTCCGACTGACCGGCGGCCCCGCGCGTCCCAACCTGGTCCTGTTCGACATCCAGCCCGACCAGCTCGCAGGCACGGAGCAGGAGCTCCGGGCCGGCGGCTATCGGGCCGTGGGACCGGTACCCATCGTGCCGATGCGGATCCAGTCGATCAAGGGCCGGCCGGTCACGCTCGCGCTGGCGGACAGCGGGGGTGGAAGGGATGGTACGGGCCCCGCGAACGCCTGGGCCCTCCGTCGCGAGTACCGGTCCACCTACCGCGACACCCTCGTCGCATCCGAGCGGATCGTGGCCGGGAGGTGGTGGACCCCCGGGGGCGCGGAACCCGAGGTCTCCATCGAGCGCGACCTGGCCGGGGAGCTCGGGGTGCGCGTGGGCGACCGGATCGTATGGGACGTCCAGGGCGTGCCGCTCGCGAGCCGGGTCGCGAGTCTCCGCGAGGTGGACTGGGCCCGGTTCGAGCCGAACTTCTTCGCGGTGTTCGCGCCGGGCGCGCTCGAGCAGGCGCCCCGCACCTTCGCGGTGCTCACCCGGGTCGAGGACGCGGCCGCGCGCGGGGCCCTTCAGCGCCGCATCGCCGAGCGGTTGCCCAACGTGACCACGGTGGACCTGTCCGCCGTGCAGGAAACGCTGGAGCGGCTCATCGATCGCGTGGTCCTGGCGATCCGGTTCATGGCGCTGTTCACGCTGGGGACCGGTGCGGTGGTGCTGGTCGGAGCGCTGGCGACGAGCCGGTTCCAGCGGGTGCGGGAGGGGGCGCTGCTCCGGACGCTCGGGGCGACCCGCGGCCAGCTCTTCCGCATCGTGCTCTCGGAATATCTTTCGCTTGGCGCGCTGGCCGCCGTGGTGGCGCTGCTGTTGTCGGGCGTGGCGGGCTGGGCGCTCGCGCGGTTCGTGTTCGACGGAAAGTTCGCCTTGCCGCTGCTGCCGCTCGCCGGCCTCGGCGCGGCCGTCGTGGGCCTTACCGTGGCGGTGGGCCTGGTCAGCAGCCGCGAGGTGATCCGCCGCCCGCCGCTCCAGGTGCTGCGGGGGGAATGAAGGGATATACTTGCTCGGACGTCGTGAGTCGGCGGCGCGGGCGCCGCGGCCGACGATCGTCGAACTCACGACCCACGACCCACGACTCACGAAAGCCCCCATGCTCCCCATTGACCTGACCGGCAAGCGGGCCCTCATCGCCGGCGTCTCCGACGACGGCGGCTTCGGGTTCGCGATCGCCAAGGCACTCGCGGAAGCGGGGGCCTCGATCTGCGTCGCGAGCTGGCCGCCGGCGCTCGGGATCTTCACCAAGCTCCTCGAGCGCGGCAAGATGGACCAGTCCATGCGGCTCGGCGACGGACGACGGCTCGAGTTCGAGCGGATCTATCCGCTCGACGCGGCGTTCGATACCCTCGCCGAGGCTCCGAACGAGATCCGCGAGAACAAGCGCTACAAGGAGCAGGGCGACTTCAGCATCCACGGGATGACCGAGCGGCTGCGGCAGGACTTCGGCGAGGCCGGGCTCGACATCGTGGTGCACAGCCTGGCCAACGGCCCCGAGGTCAAGTTGCCTCTGGTGGACACCAGCCGGCAGGGGTACCTCGCCGCCGTCGGCGTGAGCGCGTACAGCAATGTGAGTCTCGTCCGGCACCTGGCCCCGCTGATGCGGCCCGGCGGCGCGTTCCTCTCGCTCACGTACCTGGCGGGCGAACGGGTGATCCCGGGCTACGGCGGCGGCATGTCGTCGGCCAAGGCGGCGCTCGAGGCGGACACGCGGACGCTGGCGTTCGAGGCGGGCCGCCGCTGGGGGGTCCGGATCAATGCGATCTCCGCCGGACCCTGGGCGTCACGCGCGGCCACGGCGATCGGCTTCATCGATACCATGATCCGGTATACCGCCGCCAACTCTCCCCTCCCCCGCCCCATCGACGCCGCGGACGTGGGCCACGCCGCCGCATTCCTGTCGAGCCCGCTCGCCTCGGCGATCACGGGCAGCATCGTTTACGTGGACAACGGCTTTCACGCGATGGGGATGGCGGTGCCGGCCGACGCCGGCTGACGTATACTTCGGACCGATGCCCCAGGAGCTGCTGTCCCGCGCCGACGGTGAGGTCCACCGGCTCACCATCAACCGGCCGGCCCGTCGCAACGCGCTCGTTCCCGAGGTGGCCCGGGCCATCGCGGACGCGCTCGACGAGGTCGAGGAGACGGGCGTCGCGGAGCTGGTGATCCTCCGCGGTGCCGGCGGGCACTTCTCCGCCGGGCTCGACCTCCACTGGCTCCGCAGTCTGGGAGACGCTCCCCCCGTGGCCGAGCTTCAGCGCGGCCTGGCCGATTTCCAGGCCGCCATCCTCGCGGTCGTGCGGTGCCCCGTGCCGGTCCTCGCGGTGGTCGAGGGAACCGCCGCGGGCTTCGGCCTCGATCTCGCGCTCGCCTGCGACCTCCGCCTCGCCACTGCGAGCGCGACCTTCACGTCCGCGTTCGCCCGCATGGGGCTCGTGCCCGACGGCGGCTCGACGTTCACCCTTCCGCGGCTGGTCGGCATCGGGCCGGCGCTCCGGATCCTGCTGGCGGGCGAGACGATCGGCGCCATCCGCGCCCAGGCGATGGGCCTGGTGGATGAAGTCGTGGACGACCCGGTCGTTGAAGCCGAGCTCACGGCGCTGGCCGGCCGCCTCACGGCGGGCGCCACCGCGAGTGTCCGCGCCATCAAGCGGCTCGTCCGGGCCCAGGAGATGGGCGCGCTCGAGCAGGTGCTCGCCACCGAGGGTGCCGCCCAGTTGCAGGCGCTGCAGGCGGAGGAGTTCCGCCGCCGGCTCGACGGGTTCGCCGCGCGCGTCGCCGCTCGGGCCGAGCGTCAGTGACCGCGGCCGGCGGCATCTTCCGGCCGGGAATGCTCGCTGGCCGGGTGGCGCTGGTGACAGGCGGCGGCACCGGGATCGGCCTGGGCATCGCCTCATGTCTCGCCGAGGCGGGCGCCACGGTGGCCATCGCCAGCCGAAAGCTCGAGCACCTGGAGCCGGCGGCCGCCGAGCTCAGGGCTGCCGGCGCGCGGGTCAGCACGGTGCAGACCAACGTACGCGAGCCCGAGGCGGCGGCCCGGATGGTCGAGCAGGTGGCCGGCGAGCATGGACGGCTCGACATCCTGGTCAATAACGCCGCGGGGAACTTCTACGCCCCCTCGGCGACGCTCAGCCCGAACGCGTGGCGCGCCGTCGTGGAGACCGATCTCTACGGCAGCTTCTACTGCGCCCAGGCCGTCTATCCGCTGATGAAGGCGCAGGGCGGTGGCCGCATCGTGATGATCTCCATGACGCTCCACTACCGGGGATGGCCGCTGATGGCGCACGCTACCGCCGCCAAGGCCGGCGTGGACGCGCTCACCCGGACCCTGGCACTGGAGTGGGCGGCCGACCGTATCACGGTCAACGCTGTCGCCCCGGGCCCGATCCCGACCGAGGGTGTGCGGAAGGCGTTCACCCCGCCGGATGGCGGCGCGCCCGACATCTTCATGGACGAGTACGCGGCGCGCGCCATCCCGCTCCGGCGCTGGGGCACGCCGGCCGACGTGGGACAGATGGTCGCGTTCCTCGCCGGCCCCGCCGGCGAATGGATCACCGGCGCGATCGTGGTGGTGGACGGCGGATCCTGGCTCGCGTGCGGGAGGCCCTGACATGTTCCTGGGACACTACGGCGCGGCGCTCGCCCTCAAGCGGGCGGAGCCCAAGATCTCGCTCGGCACGCTTTTCATCGCGACGCAACTGCTCGACCTGCTCTGGGGCGCGTTTCTGCTGCTGGGCTGGGAGCACGTGCGCTTTCTTCCCGACAGCAACCCGCTCCTGACGCTTCAGTTCTACGATTATCCGATCTCCCACAGCCTGGTGGGTGCGATCGCGTGGGGACTCGCGGCGGCGGCGCTCTACTACTCCTGGCCTACGCGCGACGTGACCCGCCACTGGCAAGCCGCCGCGATGGTCGGCGCCACCGTGCTCTCCCACTGGCTGCTCGACCTGGTGGTCCACGTCCCCGACCTTCCACTGGCGGGCAACGACTCCGCCAAGCTCGGGCTCGGTCTCTGGCGTCATCTGGGTCTCAGCGTCGCCGTCGAGCTGATCGTGCTGGCACTGGGCATCGTGGTATACGTGTCGTGGCGCTCGCGCCGGCACCCGGTCCGGCCGGTGCGGCTGGCCGTCGTCGTGCTCATCCTCGTCGCCACCTACGCCGCATCCATCCTGGGGCCGCCCCCGCCGAGCATCCCGACCATCGCCGCGGCCGACATCATCTTCATCCTGGCCCTCGGCCTGCTCGCGGGCTGGGCCGACCGCGCGGCCACGCCGGCCGAGCTCGCGGCCGGCTCTCGCGCGACGCGGTGAGCTAGGCGCGATGGACCGACTCTTCTTCGGCCTGGGGGCCGCCTCCGCCTTCATCGCCGTCGCAGCCGGCGCCTTCGGCGCCCACGCCCTCCGGACCCGGCTCCCGCCGGACCTTCTCGCCGTCTTCGAGACGGCCGTCCGCTATCAGATGTATCATGCGCTGGCACTGATCGCGGCCGCGTGGGCCAGCACCCGCTGGCCGGGCGGGCTCATCCACTGGGCCGGCTGGCTCTTTGTTCTGGGGACCCTGCTCTTCTCCGGAAGCCTCTACGCGCTCGCATTGTCCGGGATCCGCTGGCTCGGAGCGATCACGCCGATTGGTGGTGTGGCGTTTCTGGCGGGGTGGATCTGCCTGGTCGTGGGGGCGGTGAGCGGCAGGAGGTAACAGGTAAGAGGTAAGAGGTAAGAGGGGGCGATCAGCGGGACGTGGCCGGTCGGTAGCCCCGGACGAGTCCGAGTAAGAGCGACTGCGTTCGGCGACATCTCGCGAGGATGGCCTGACCTTCCGGATCCGGGAGCACTCCTTCCTCGATGGCCGGCAGGTCCGGAGAGCGGCTCGGGCCCCTCATGGGCTTCCTGCCAGGCGACGATCGACTTGTGATCCTGCATGTGGTCGCATCCTACACGCCGTGGCCAGCCCCTCCCAATCTCCCCACCGCACGCATGGCTCACAAAGCGCAGCCCACCTGCTCTCACCTCTTACCTCTTACCTCTTACCTCTCACCCTCTCACCCCCTGCCGCTCACCGTCGTCCTCCCGCTCGCTCTCCTTCGCCCAGGCGAAGAACAGCACGCCGATCGCCAGGAACATGTAGAGATTCGCGGGCACCCACATGATCAGGCCGCCAAGCTGCTGGTCGTCGAGTGGGGAGAGGCCCCATGTGCGGGGGGCCGCGCTGTACCAAGGGTAGAGCACCCCGCCGGCCAGCGAGATCATCGCCGCTACGATCTGCATCGGGATCCCCACCAGAAAGAGATACAGCATACCCAGACCGTAGCCGAGCCGTGGCAGCTCGGGCACCGGGCTCATGACCGGCCACCAGAGCAGGGTGGCGGTGGCCATGAACATCAGATGCGTCACGATGTGGACGTCGTGGTCGCGCATCATCAATTCGTAGAACGGCGGCAGATGCCACACGATGATGGCGGTGCTGAACAGCACGGCAGCCATCAACGGCTGGGTCAGCACCCGGGCCACCCACCGCACAGCGGGCGGGCGGAGCAGCGGCTGGAGCAGCCACCCGGGTGTCCCGGCAAGAAGCAGCGGCGGGAAGACCAGGGTGAGCAGCAGGTGCTGCACCATGTGGGCGGTGAAGAGATAGTAGTCGCTGAGATCGTGCACCGGCCCGTTGAGCGAGCCCAGCAGCACGAGCATCGCCCCGCAGAACGACGCCACCTTCCGGGCGGGAACCGGGGGAAGTCCGCGCCGCCGGCGCCACGGCCCGATCCCGTAAAAATAGAGGGCACCGAGGATTCCGGTGCCCAGGAGGACGCTGGGGTGCAGGGACCAGGCCCACTCGAAAGGCACCGTAGGTCGCGATCGCTCGTCCAGCAGCGGTGCGAACGGCAGCAGCAGCATCACCCGGCTCGCGCGAAGGCGAAGTGGTACGCTTCGAGCACTACCAGCCCCAGGATGAGCACCGTCGCAATGATGAGCGGGAAGACGAACACCCCGGTAAAGAGGCGGTGGTCCTGCTTCAGGTGCATGTAGAACATGGCCACCAGCGCGAACTTGCCGGCGGAGAGCAGCAGCAGCAGGGGGACGAAGAACGGCTGGATTGCAGCGCCCGCGGGCCCGGCGTGCCCGCCGTAGGTGAATTCGTAGAGCCCCACCTCGAGCGCGGTGAGCACGAAGAGCACGAGGCCGATCCGGACGTACACCCCCACGGAGGGGTGGGAGCGCTCGGGTTCGGCGGAAGTCGCGTGGGCATCCATGCGTTCGGCCCCCTACTTGATCAGGTAAACGACGGGGAAGATCACCACCCAGACCACGTCCACGAAGTGCCAGTAGAGGGCCGCGATCTCGAGGTTGAGCGATTTGGCCGGCGGGATCTTGCCGCGGAACGCCTCGATCCAGAGCGTGAACAGCCAGATCACGCCGATCGTCACGTGGGTGCCGTGGAACCCGGTCAGCACGAAGAAACTCCCGCCGAAGAGGTTGGTCTTGAGCGTGAGCCCCTTGTGCACGAAGTGGGTGAACTCGTAGACCTGCATCCCGACGAAGAACACGCCGCACAGCAGCGTGAGCCCGAGCCAGAGGAGGAGCCCCTTCCGGTTCCCTCGCTGCGCGTTGGCCAGCGCGAGCACCACAAACAGCGAGCTGAACAGGAGCAGCGCCGTGCCCAGCGTGACCAGCGGGATCTCGATGATCGGCTCGAACACCTTGCCGGCAGGCGAGGTCCACGCCTCGTGCGGGAACGGGCCCGGCCCCGTGAGCCAGGTCTCCTTGTGGACCAGGTAGTTCGAGATCAGGGAGGCGAAGAAGAGGCACTCCGAACCGATGAAGGTCCAGATGGCCAGCTTCCGGTTGTCCAGCCCCGTCGCGGTCTCGAGATGCCCGGCGTGCGCCGTGTCGGTCAAGTTCGCTCTCCTCAGCCCGCGGGCTCGAACGCCCAGTTGAACACCCCGAACAGCAGGATCGCGCCACCGGCGATGATGCCCCAGGGCCCGAGGTGGTGGATCAGCATCAGGCCGCTCATCATCGCGGAGAGCCCGAGGGCGGTCACCAGCGGCCAGTACGACGGATTGGGCATGTGGATGCCCGCCCCGCTCACCTTCGGCGGCTCCGGCAGCGGTCCCCCGTGCTCACGCTTGGCCTCCCACAGCGGGTCCCGCCCGTGCACCACGGGAATCTCGGCGAAGTTCCACTCCTGCGGCGGCGACGGGATCGTCCACTCGAGGGTGGCGGCGTTCCAGGGATCGGCCGGCGCGTTGCGCGGCCCGCGCCAGGTCTTGATGATGTTGTACAGGAACACCGCGAACGAGGCGGCGAGGAGGAACGCGGATATCGTCTCCAGCAGGTTCAGCTCCTCGAACCCGAGGCCCTCGGGATAGGTGTAGACCCGGCGCGGCATTCCGTTGAGCCCCAGGATGTGCATCGGGAAAAAGGTCAGGTTGAACCCGATCAGCATGAGCCAGAAATGCAGCTTGCCCAGCCGCTCGTCCAGCATCCGGCCGAACATCTTGGGCCACCAGTAGTACGCGCCCGCGGCGAGTCCGAAGATGCTGCCGCCGAACATCACGTAGTGGAAGTGCGCCACGACGAAGTAGGTGTCGGTCTGCTGCAGGTCGGCCGGTGGGGAGCCGTGCATGACCCCCGAGAGGCCGCCGATGATGAACATGGCCACGAAGGCGAGCGCGAAGTACATCGGCGTCTTGTACTGGATCGAGCCGCCCCAGACCGTTCCGAGCCAGTTGAAGATCTTCACCCCCGTGGGGATGGCGATCAGCATCGTGGCCAGAGAGAAATAGGTGTCGGCGATCGGGCCCATGCCGGTGGCGAACATGTGGTGCGCCCACACGCCGAACGCGAGGAAGGCGATGAAGATCCCGGAGAACACCATGGCCGCATAGCCGAACAGCGGCTTCCGGGCAAAGACCGGCAGGACCTCGGACACGATGCCGAACGCCGGCAGGATCAGGATGTAGACCTCGGGATGCCCGAAGATCCAGAACAGATGCTGCCACAGCAGCGGGTCGCCCCCGGCCGTGGGCACGTAGAAGTTGGTGCCGAAGAACCGGTCGAACATGAGCAGAATCAGGGCCACCGTGATCACCGGGAAGGCCAGCAGCAGCAGCACCTGGGTGATGAAGCTCATCCAGGTGAAGATCGGCATCCGCATGAGCTTCATGCCGGGCGCGCGCATGTTCAGCACGGTCGTGAAGAAGTTGACCGCCGCCGCCAGCGAGGCCACGCCGAGGGTCTGGAGGCCCAGCATCCAGAAGTCCACGTGCAGCCCCGGCGAGTACTGCTTCGACGTGAGGTTGGCGTAGCCGAACCAGCCGGTGTCCGGCGCTGCCCCGAAGAGCCAACTCGCGTTCAGGAACAGGCCGCCCAGCAGAAAGACCCAGTAGCTGAACGCGTTCAGCCGCGGGAACGCCACGTCCCGCGCGCCGATCTGGAGCGGGATGATGAAATTGAAGAACGCGGCGCTGAGCGGCATGATCGCGAGGAAGATCATGGTGGTGCCGTGCATCGTGAACAGCTCGTTGTACGTCTCCGGCGACAGAAACGTGTTGTTCGGCGTTCCGAGCTGGATGCGCAGCAGCAGGGCCTCGATGCCGCCCATGAGGAAGAAGGTGAAGGCGGTGGCGCCGTAGAGGATGCCGATCCGCTTGTGGTCGACCGTGGTGATCCAGCTCCAGAGCCCGGTCGGTTCGTGACCCGCGGCCGCGTGGGCCCGTTGCTGGTCGAGTGCGGTGGTTGCCATACGAGCCCTTATTGATGTGCGCGGAGGAAGGCGACGAGCGACCGGGCCTCGTCGGCGGTGACGCCCAGATTCGGCATCAGCACGCCCTTCTTGATGCCCTGCGGGTCGCGGATCCAGTGGGCCAGGTTCTCGTCCGTGTTCTTGAGCGTGCCCGCGGCGATGTACGTGCGCGCCCCGACGTTGGCCAGGTTCGGCCCGACCAGTCCCTTGGGGGCATTCACCGCGGTGAGCGAGTGGCAGCCCACGCAGCCCTTCGCCGCGAACAGCTTCTCGCCCGCCGCGTAGGCCGGATCCGTGGGCCCGGCCGGAGGCGCGGCCTGCGGGTCGCTCCGCACCGTGGCGCCGGCGCTTGCCGTGTGCACCGAGTCCCTGGCCGGGGCCGCCGCCGCCGGCTTCGTGCCCAGCGTCTGCATGTGCGCCACCCAGGTCTGGAACTCCGCGGGTGACTGCGCCCGCACCCGGAAGGCCATGCGCGCATGCTGGATCCCGCAGAACTCGGCGCACTGGCCCGGGTACTCGCCCGCCCGCTCCGCCTTGAACCAGAGCCGCGTCTCCCGGTTGGGGAAGACGTCCCGCTTGCCGGCGAACCTCGGCGGCCAGAAGCTGTGGATCACGTCCGCCGAGCCCAGGTGGAGCGACACCGTCTGCCCGACCGGTATGTGCAACTCGTTGGCTGTCGTCAGGTTGAGCGTCGGGTAGCGAAACTCCCACCACCATTGGTGGCCCACCACGTCGACCCGCAGGACATCGCCGGTGGGGATGGCGTTCGTCTGGAAGATTCCCCGTACCGTCGGCACCGCGATGGCGGCCAGGATCAGCGCCGGAATGACGGTCCAGATGATCTCGATGACCGTGTTGCCGTGCACCTGGCTCGGCTCGGGATCGTCCGGCCGGCCGCGGAAGCGGAAGATGGCGTAGAGCAGCGCCCCCTCGACCAGCACGAAGACGCCGGTTGCCCAGTAGAGCGTATTGTTCTGGATGTCGTCGCCGATCCTCGCGAAGTCCGACAGCGGCCGGAGGGTCGTCTGCGGATAATGCCCCGGGCTGCAGGCGCCCGCGACGAGGACAAGCAGGGGCAGAACGCACGCCCACCGGCGAAGGTGCCGAGAGGCAGGGGTAAGGGGCATTACACGGCCATCCTGTTGGTGAGAATCGACGCTCACACCCACGCGGGCAGCGGGCCGCCGCAGTTTACGGGATTCAAGTCGCAAGGTCAAGGAAAGTCCTTGCTGCCCGCATTCTTAAAGCTCCCTTCCGGCGCGCATTCCCCCCGTGCGCCCGGGGTGGTATCTTCTGAAAGCTTTCACCACGATCGCCCTGAGCGGCTCCGCTCGGGGCCGACTTTTCTCTGTTCCCTGGTCCCACCATGATCCGTGAGATGCGGGAAAAGCTGAGCCGCGAGATCGACCAGCTCAGCCACGAGCTGAACGTGCTCCTGCCCCAGTCCATCGCCCAGGCGGTCGAGTTGGGCGACCTGCGAGAGAATTCCGAGTACAAGGCCGCGCTCGAGCGGCAGCAGTTCGTCCAGGCCCGCCTGGGCCAGCTCCACCAGCGGCTCAACCAGTTGGGCCAGCTCGCCACGACCGAAGCGCCCACCGACCGGGTCGGGCTGGGCTCGCGAGTCACGGTGCTCGACCTGGAGACCAACGAGACCGACACCTACGTGGTAGTGCTGGCCGAGATGATGGACATCGACGCCGGCCACATCTCGCTCGCCTCCCCCCTCGGCCGTGCCCTGACCAACGGCCGCGTGGGCGACGAGATCGGCCTTCGCCTGCCGGCCACCACCAGGCGGCTGCGCATCGTGGAGCTGGTCACGGTGCATCAGACGGCGGAGGAAGTCAGAGGGGATCGGTGACGGACCAGCCCGGGAAGCAGCTCCTCGTCGTCGGTGACCGGGTCCTCATCATCCCCGAGGACGGGGAGGACCGGACCCGGGTGGGTCTCTACCTGCCGGCCACCGCCCTGGACGCCCAACAGGTCCAGACCGGCCTCATCGCCGCCACCGGGCCCGGCACCCCGATCGCCGACCTCGGCTCGCTCGACGAGGAGCCGTGGAAGGTGGACGCGCGGGAGGGCCGTGGCCGCGGCATGCAGGCGCGGGTCGGCGACCACGCCATCTTCTTCCGCAAGGCCGCCGTCGAGATCTCGTTCGAGGAGCAGAAGTACCTCGTGGTGCCCCAGGCCGCGATCCTCGTGCTGATCCGCGACGACCTCCCGATCTGACCTCTGTGCTACGTCCTCTTCGCTGCCAGCCCCCTCACGCTGAGTGAGGTGCGGTCGATGCTGCCCGCGGGCCTGGCCGCGCAGCCGGCCGACAACGCCGACCGGCTGGCGCTTCTGGCCCTGCACCCCGCCGCCCAGACCGTCATCCGCCTTCTCGTCGGCGCCTGCTCGTGCGACCTCGTCCGCCCCCGCCTCGCCGACCCGCGCGAAGACGAGCGGCACCTCCGGGAGCGTTACCGGCGCGCCGGACGCACCCGCGGCTCGCTGATCGCGGCCATCGAGCGGCACCGGCTCGGAGCGGGCATTGCCACCCCGCCCGGTGGCTGGCCCAGGGCGCTCGCTGCCTTCGTCGCGGAGCACGCGCGGAACGCGGGCGAGACGCTCTTCCTGCTCCGCTACAGTGCCGCGGAGACGCCGGCACCCACCGTGCTGCCGCCGCGCCCCGTCCGAGTGGCGGACGTACTGGCGAGGCCCGGGGATTGGCTCGAGGAAGACGTGCCCATTGTGGTGGGCGCCTGAGTGGTTCGGGTATTCGATTCACCACAGAGGCACAGAGGGCACGGAGGTGCACGGAGAAAAACAACCAGTTGTTTGCTGTTCTCTCTGTGGTCCTCCGTGCCTCCGTACCGCTTTGGTGAATCCGATGTCCGGAGCAATTCGGAAACCCGGCCCCCTTCACCCATCCTCCCCCTCCCGCGCCGCCGCCTCCGATGCTTCGAGGCTGTCGAGCACCCGCTCCGGCTCGACGTCCCGCGAGAGTTCCGCCAGCTCCGGATTCCGCGCCGATTCGACCCCCATCCGCTCGGCCATCTCGCTCACCAGCGCGACGACCCGCGTGATCTCATGCTCCGCCAGGAGGCTGATCTGCAGGTCGAGATCCGCCCGCTTGTCCGCCATTGCCGCCATGCGATTCTGGGTGATCAGCACGAAGGTGGAGAGAAAGATCGCCTCGACCGACGCCACCATGGCCAGGACCACGAAGGTGGGATCGAATCGGGGCAGCGGCGTCAAGCCCAGGTTGATGGCGACCCACAAGCCCACCAGCACCAGGTGCAGGTAGACGAAGCGCATGCTCCCCGCGAAGCGGGAGATCGCCTCCGCGGCTCGCTCGTCCAGGGTGCGCTCGCGCTCCTCCTGCCGACGCCGCTCCACCAGCGCCGCGATGTTGCGTTCCAGCACCCCGGACAGTCCGGCGGGGGTGGACCTCGGGAAACGGGGGGCCGGTCGGTCGACAGGCATGGCATGAAGCTCCGGGCGATGTCCGCCCAGGGTAGCAGGATCCCCGGCGCCGAGGTGTGGCGGAGGTCACCGGCTCAGTGACCGCTCGTCAGCGCCCGCTCGTACGCCGCGAGGATGTGGCTCCTCGTGAGCATCCCGATCAGCCGGTCTCCTCCGGGCTGATCCACCACCGGCAGCGCGGAGGCGCCCCGGGTGCCCAGCCGCCGGGTAGCCTCGAGCAGCGAGTCGGCCGGGGTCACCGTCTCCGTCGGCCCGGCCACGTCCGCAGCGATCAGCAGCCCCGAGAGCTGCGGCTGATCCCGCGCCAACTGGCCCAGCTCCGCCATGGTCACCACGCCAAGCAGGGTGTGGTCGGCATCGATCACGGGGAACGTGGTCTGCTCGCCCGGCTGGAGGTGTTGCAGCAGGGTCGGCAGCGGCGCCTCGGCGCGGAACGACTGGGGCGAGCGCTCGTAGGCGTCGCGCACCCTGAGGCCGGTCAGCAGCGCCCGATCGGCCCCCTGCTCGATCCGCTCGCCGCGGCGGCGCAGCCACCCGCTGTAGAGCGAATCCGGCTCGAGACGACGCGCGACGAGATACGAGATGACCGTCGCCAGCATCAGGGGCAGCACAAGCGCGTAGTCGTTGGTCATCTCGAACACGATGAGGATCCCGGTGATCGGCGCGTTGGTCGCGCCCGCCACCAGCGCGCCCATCCCGACCAGTGCGTACGCCTCGGGGCTGATGTGCATGCCGGGGAACAGCCCCTGGAGCGCGACGCCGAAGGCCCCGCCGGTGGCGGCGCCGATATAGAGCGAGGGCGTGAAGAGGCCGCCCGAGCCGCCGGTGGTGAGCGTCACGGAGGTCGCCAGGATCTTCCCTGCCGCGAGCAGCAGGAGGTAGTACCACGCCATGCGGCCGAACACGTCGACGCGCACGGCCAGGTGGCCGTAGCCCACCAGGATCCCACGGGAGAGATAAACCATCGTGCCCACCAGCACCCCGCCGATCCAGGGCAGCGCCGCCGCCGGCACGGGGAGCCGCTTCCACCATCCGTCCATTCCGAAGTAGCACCGGATGAACAGCGCGGAGACGAGCCCGGTGAGCGCGCCGAGCAGCGGGTAGAAGAGCACGACCTCGCGCGTGAGCGTGTAGCCGTACTCGACCGGGATGGGGAACGCGGGATGGTTCCCGAACACCGCCCGGGACACGACCGCGGCCACGACGCTGCTCACCACCACCGCGGAGAAGGCGCCCGCCGCGAAGGAGCCCTGGATCTCCTCGAGCGCGAAGAAGGCCCCGGCGAGTGGCGCGTTGAATGCCGCGGAGATCCCGGCCGCCGCGCCCGCGCCGACGAGCGTCACGACCCGGCTGGACTCGAAGCGGAAGATCCCGCCGAGCCAGGAGCCCAGCGCGGAGCCGAGGACCGCCACCGGCCCCTCGCTCCCGGCCGACCCCCCGGCGCCGATGGTGACGGCGCTCGCCGCCGTTCGGGCGAGCGCCGGCCGCGCCGGAATCCGGCCACCCCGGCGAGCCACGGAGAGCTGTACGTCCGGCACGTTGAGCCCCTCGTGACCGCGCCCGAGCCGACGCATGATCGCCCAGGCGGAAGCGATTCCGGCGGCGGTGATCAGCGGGCGATAGGCCAGGAAGCTGTTGCGCGGGAGGAAGCCGGAGGGCCACTGATAGAAGAGGGCGTAGGCCGCGTCGATCAGCTTGTAGAAAGCCACCACGCCGAGCGCGCCGCCGATGCCCACCGCCACGGCGAACGCCAGCAGGATGGCGTTCTCGCTGAGGCCCAGCCCGTTGAACCAGTCGACGAAGTCGTCCCACACCCCTCGCGCCGCGACGACCGGCCTTCCGACGACTGCGCTACCTCGAAGACGGACCAGCCGGCGGCGGGCCCGGAAGGAGAACGGCATGCGCCAATGTAGCGTCGGCCGTCAGCTCGCGTCGCGGGGGGAGCTTCGGGGCAGGCGGCGGGCCGGCTCGCGCGGTGCCGCGAAGTCGCCGGCCTCGGGCGGGCGCACCAGAAGGTCGAACGCCAGGAACAGCGTCTTGGAGAATGGGAAGAAGACGAACGGGACGACGACCATCAGCAGGATGGTGATGGCCTGGAACAGTCCCCACGGCGGGTCGGGCCAGGTGGCGAGCAGGAAGCCCACGAACCAGACGACGAACGCCACCTCCATGGCCATCAGGTTGAAGAAGTACGCCCCGACCCAGTAGCCCTGGTCGCGCTCGAGCCCGAGTCCACAGACCGGGCATGCGGGGAGCAGGCGCGACCAGCTCGTGAAGATCGGTCCGCCCCCGCAGTGCGGGCAATGCAGGCGCAGCGCGCGCGCGAAATGCGACAGCATCCGTCTCACTTTAGCGACGCGGGCGCCGTGGCGCGAGAGCCCGCGTCACATCCGCCCGCGGGCACTTACTCGCGCCGTCGCCTCACGATTTGACCAGCTCGACCCGACGGTTGTTCTGCCGTCCCTCCGGCGTGTCGTTCGAGCCGGCCGGCTTGGATTGGCCGAGTCCCTTCGCCTGCAGCCGCGCGGCGTCCACCTGGTAGCTGTCGATCAGGAACTGGCGCACCGCCGCCGCGCGCTTCTCGCTCAAGGCCTGGTTCGAGGCCGCCGAACCCACGTTGTCGGTGTGCCCCTCGATCGTGAGCTTGAGCTCGGGGTGGTCCTTGAGCATCGCCCCGATCTCCTTCAGCGTGGGCGTGGATTCGGGCCGGATGCGGTCGCTGCCGGTGTCGAAGTAGATCCCCTGCGTAGCCGCCCGGCCCTTGGCCGCCAGCGCGTCGTACAGCTTCTTCCCGCCGGCCGCGACGCGGAAGTTGCCGAAGAGCGACGGCGTCTTCACGTCGGCGTCGGTGTAGAACAGGATCTTGTCGGCCCGCCCGAGATCGGCGTTGGGCACGTTGAGGACGCGGGTATCGTCCACGTACACCTTGACGTACTTCCCGTCGGCCAGCACCCGGCCCTTCCGCAGCTTGCCGCGCTCGTTGTCGGCCACCTGGCCGTTGGCCGTGATCTTGGTGTCCTGGTTGTAGACGGTCGTGGTGCCGTCGCCGCCGAACTCGATCCGCTTGTTCTCGTTGCCGAAGGAGATCCATACCTCGCCGGCCGGGATCGTGTAGTCGAACTCCATCGTGAACCGCTCGGGCAGCACTTCGGGCAGGCTGAGGTAGAACTTGGAGTCGCTGGTGGCGCGAAGATACCGGGCCCCCTGCCACTCGACGATCTCCAGCGCCCCCTCCTTGAACTCCATCCGCTTGGGGAAGCCGCCCACCTCGTCGCCCGTGAAGTCGTCGGCGTAGAGCACTCGCTCGCCGGGCTTGAAGTCGTAGTTGGCCCAGGCGCCCTCGCCGGGCTTGAGCGACTCGGCCTTGTCGCCGCCCGCCGGCGGCGCCGCAGCGTCGGCCGCGGGGGCCGCAGCCGCCCCCGCCGCCGGAGCCGTGGAGGCGCTCGCGGCCGAGTCGGTGCCCGGGCCTCCGGTGGTAACGGCGTCGATCGCCTTGTCTTCCTTCTCGACCGCCTTCTGCACGGCCTTGTCCTCGGCGTGCTGCTTGAGCGCGCCCTTCAGCTTCTTGCCGAACTGCGCCTCCGCCGGCGTGGCGGCGCCGGAGATTACGAGCAGCGCGGCGGTGGATGCGAGGAGCGGAAAGATCCGGAAACGGGTCGGCATGGAGACCTCATGAGACGGCGCCCCTCGGGGGAGGCGAATGGAAGCGTGAGCTGCTGTGCGGACGATGGGTGCGTGCTGGTGCAGCGCGGAGAAAATGGAGTCGCGACGGCCCGGACGCAAGCGCGCGAATCAGAGATGCGCGGCGATCCACGCGCCGAGATCCGAGAGCACTCGCTCCCGGTCCAGGTCGGCGAGCAGCGCGTGGTAGGCGCCGTCGTATTCGATCAGCCGCTTGTCGGCTCGGCCCACGGTGGCGATGAATCGCCGGCTCCCGTCCGGCCGCACCATGCGGTCGGCCGAGCCGTGCATGACCAGCACCGGGGCCGGGAATCGGGCCGCCTGTTCCTGCACCCGGGCAATCGCCCTGGTCACCTCCGTCGAGAGCCGCGCGGTGCCGCGCCGGTGAAAGAGCGGGTCGGCCAGCACGTCGGCAACCACCGCGGGATCGCGGGAGAGCCCGGTCAGGTCCATCCCGGTCTGGAGCGAGAAGCGGGGCCAGATCCGTGATGCCACGCGGCCCAGGGCGAGGAGCGCGGACGGGACCCCGAGTTCGCCGAGCGGCGGGGAGAGCGCCACGACCCCGCACGCATCAGCCGGGTAGCGCAGCGCGTACTCGAGCACGATGAGCCCGCCGAGGCTGTTGCCCAGGAGGAATAGCGGCTGGCCCGGCGCCGCCGACCCGACCCGCGCGACCAGCCGGTGGAGGTCCTCCCGGAAGTCCGCCCACGACTCCACATGGCCCCGCTGCCCCGGCGAGCGCCCGTTCCCGCGCAGATCCGGCGCGTAGACCACGAGGCCGCGCGGGACCAGCGCGTCGGGGATCATCGGGTAGAGGCCGGAGTGGTCACCGAGGCCGTGGAGGAAGATGGCGGCGGCGCGGGATCGGGAAGCTGGCGACCAGGTGCGCAGGAAGAGCCGCGCGCCGTCGAATCCTTCGTACCAGCTCTCCTGTGATTCCACCGACAAGCTCCGGCAAAGGCTTGGGAAAGCAACCTCACGGTTGCGGAAGAAGCTATGGATCCCGGGCCGCCCTTGACATGCCTGGCCGCGGGGCGCATTTATGGGAGGCGTACCGAACAAATACCGAAACCGCGGGAGCCGCCATGCCACCCTTCCACCCTCGCCCGCCCCTCGCACCCACACGCTACCAACCACCCCGGCGCGATCCCTCCACCGAGACCGTCCTCCGCGTCTGTCCCGAGTGCGCCGGCACGCTCGTCCGCGCCTCCGGCTGCGTGAGTTGCCGGCACTGCGGCTGGGGCCGCTGCGGGTGACTCCGCGGCAGCTCGACCTGCTGCCCTCGCCCGAGGCGCCCGAGCGCCGGTGGGCGGTGCTGGACGAGCGGCAGCGCGGCACCCGCTTCCTCGAGCTCCCGGTGCGCTCGGTGCTCAACACCGCGGCCTCCACCGGCATGGGTTTCTGGTCGGTCAACCCGTACGTGGGCTGCGAGTTCGGCTGCACCTACTGCTACGCGCGCGATACGCACCGCTACGCGGTCGAGCGGAGCGGTGCGGCGCCGGAGCCGCTCCCCGCGTGGGAAGCGTTCGAGAAGCGCATCCTGGTCAAGACCGGCGTGGCCGAGGTGCTCGCCCGCACGCTCGACCCCGCGCGGCTCGCCGGACACACGCTGGTCATCGGCACGGCCACCGACCCCTACCAGCCCGCCGAGCGGCGGTTCCGGCTCACCCGGCGGATCCTTGAGGTGTTACTGGGGCACCGCGGGCTCGCCATCGGCATCATCACCAAGTCGCCGCTGGTGACGCGCGACCTCGACCTGCTCGGCCGGCTCGCCGAGCGGCACGAGGTCACGGTGAACATCTCGCTGGCGACACTCGACCGCCGGCTTGCGCGCCGGCTCGAGCTTCGCTCGCCGGTGCCGGCGGCGCGGATCCGCGCCCTGGACCGGCTCACCGCCGGCGGCATTCACGCCGGGCTCCTCCTGGCGCCGATCCTTCCGGGCATCACCGACGATCGCGCGGGGCTCGACCGGCTCATGGGCGCGGCAAAGGCGGCCGGTGCCCGCTACGTGGTCGGGTCGGCGCTCCGACTCGGCCCCGCGGCGCGGCAGCGCTTCCTTCCCGTGCTCGCCCGCGAGTTTCCGGAGCTGGCCGAGCGGTACCAGCGGCACTACGCCCGGCGCGAGGGGGTGAGCCCGGTGTACCAGCGCGCGCTGTCGGAGCGGCTGCACGAGCTGCAGCGGCGGCATGGGTTTCCGGTGGAGGAGGGAATGCGGAGGAGCCGGCAGCTCGAGGGGCGCGAGGACCGGGCGGCGGCGGCGGAGCAGCCGCGGCTGCTGTAGTGCCCGCTGTCCATGCGCTCCGTCCTTTTCATCGACCCTCCCGCCTTCTGCACCACCCTCGAAGGCCTCGTCGCACCCGCGCTCCGCACGCGACCGGTCGCGGTCGCGCCGCCCGGCGCCGACCGCGCCACCATCCTCGCGCTCTCGGCCGAGGCGCGGCTGGCGGGCATCGAGCGGGGAATGCCGGCGCGGCAGGCGCTCAAGCGGTGTCCCGATCTCGTGCTCCTCCCGCCCAACCCGCGGCTCTACGCGCGGGCCTCGCAGGCGCTGCACGAGGTGCTCCGGGTGTACGCGCCGGTCATCGAGCCCCACGGCTACGGTCACGCCTTCCTCGACCTCACCGGCACCGGCCGGCTCTTCGGGCCCGCGGTGGACGTGGCCGCGCGGGTGCAGCGCGAGGTGCGAGCACGGCTGGGGCTTCCGGTCTCCGTCGGCATCGCCGCCAACAAGCTCGTGAGCCAGGCCGCCACCACCGTGGTCAAGCCCGAGCCGCTGCTCGAGGTGCCCGGTGGTGCCGAGGCCCGCTTCCTGGCGCCGCATCCGCTGGACGTGCTCCCCGAGCTGCATCCGAAGATGCGCCGGCGGCTGGATGACTATCAGCTCGATCTGATCGGCGAGGTCGCGGCCATCTCCGAGACCGCGCTCTGTGCCGTCTTCGGGGGCGCCGGGCGCACGCTCCGGGCGCAGGCGCGCGGCATCGACCCGCGCCCCGTGCTGCCGCCCGAGCGGCAGGCCGAGTTCCATGTGGCCCACACGCTGGCCACCGACACCAACGACCTTGGCGTGCTGTTCCCGCTCCTAGGTCTCATGGGCGAGCGGCTCGGCCGCCGACTTCGCCGGCGCGGGCTGGTGGCGCGGCGGCTCCGCGTCGCCCTCACCTACGTCGACCATGCCACCGCCGCCCGCGCCGTAGCGCTCCACGCCGCGGCGCTCGATGCCGAGCTGTGGGACGCGGCGCGGCGCGCGTTCACCCAGGCCAATGCGCGGCGGCTGGCGGTGCGCGCGGTGGCGCTCACGCTGGACCGGCTGGAGGAGGCGGAGGGGCAACTGGAGCTGTGGGAGGGGCCGGATGCCGGCGAAGCGAGTCACCCCGAGGAGAGCTCTCCCCGGGGTGACTCGTCCGTCCGTGCCCGCGCCCTGCAGCACGCGATCGATCGGATCCGGGGGCGCTGGGGCGGGCAGGGGCTGGTGCGGGGAACGGGCGTCTCCCGCGTCAGCGATGTGTCTTCGATGCCGCGGCATGCGCCTGCGGCGTGGTGCGGCTCTCCTTGATGTTCTGGTGAGCGTCGATCGCGGCTTCCGACTCCTTCCGGACTCGAGTGTCGAGCGAGTCCACCCGCGTCTTCACCCGGCGATCCCGGTCCAGGTCCCGGTCGAGCTTCTGCCGCAGGCCCGTCAGCGCGGCCAGGTTGCGGTTGATCGCCACGGTGTCGCGCGGGGTGGCCTTCCGCTCGCGATCGAGCACGGCCTTGAGCGAGTCGATCTGCTTTCCGGTCGCGTGCGTTTGTGCCTGGTCCTGATCCAGCAGCGTCCGGGCGGAGTCCCGGATCGCCATCTCCCGATGCAGCCGGACCGTGTCGGTGGTGATGGTGCGCTCATCCCGTGCGCGTACGCGCATGGCGTGAGTACTGTCTCTCCCGGCAGTGTCACTGGTGGCCTGCTGAGCTTGCGCGAGCGAGGCGGCACCCAGCATCAGAAGCGCCGTCGCCACCGCGGAATATCCGAACATGCGTTGCCTCCATCGAAGCCTTGTCGCGCCGCCCGAGGATCGGACGGCTCGGAATGCGGCGAGGGGGCAACATCCGGACCACGCGGTCGCGGGCATGCCGGCCGGTATTCAGCACGCCAGGCGAGTCGGGAGGGACAACATGGCCCGGTGCGCGGCCCGCCCCGGGCAGACTGTCACCCGCCCACGGATGCGGGAGCTCGCGCTCACCACGTCGCCACGACTTTCCCGAACGTCTCGTTGCGCTCGAGCGCCCGGTGCGCCTCGGCGAGCTCCGTCATGGGGTAGGTGCGCTCCAGCACCGGCCGGAGCGGTGTCGCGTGCTCGATCCGCTGGTCGAAGAGCGGCAGCATCCGCTCCGCGAAGGCCCGCACAAGCGCCGCCCGCTCCTCCGGGCCGCGGGTGCGCATCACCGTGCCGATCACCTCGAGGCGATTCCGCAGGATGGGGCCGAGGTCCGCCGTGGTCCGGCTCCCGGCCAGGAAGCCGAGCAGCACGAGCCGGCCGCGCGGCGCCAGCACCGCGAGATTGTCGGCGAACGCGGGTCCGCCGAGGACATCGAGCACGACGTCCACCGGCTCGCCCACCGCTTCGCGGAACGACGCGCGCGAAGTGTCGATCCCGTGATCGAGCCCGTAGACCAGCGCCCGCGCCAGCTTCTCGGCGCTCCGCGAGGTGCCGAGCACGGTGGCGCCGAGGTGCCTGGCCACCTGCGCGGCCGCGGTGCCGACGCCGCTCCCGATCGCGTGAATCAGGACCCGCTCGCCGGCGGCCAGCCGGCCGCGCGTCACCAGCGCGTCGAAGGCCGTGAGGAACACCTCGGGAATGCCCGCCGCCTCCGCGTACGACAGGCCGTCCGGGATCGCCAGCGCCTCGTCATGCGGCACCGCCACCAGCTCGGCCTGCGCACCGCCGCCAACGAGGCCCATCACCCGGTCGCCCACCTTCCACGGCGAGGGGCCGCGCACCGCCTCGACCTCGCCCGCGTACTCCAGCCCGGGGATGTCGGCCGGCCAGCCGGCAGGGGCCGCGTACTGGCCCCGCCGCTGGATCAGGTCGGCGCGATTGACGCCCGCCGCGTGGACGCGGACGCGGATGTGCCCGGGGCGGACTTCCGGCTTGGGGACTTCGCCGATGCCGATGACTTCGGGGCCACCGGCACCTGTGTAGATCACCGCGCGCATGGGAATCGCCGGCCTTTCACCGGAAAGCGAGGATCACGAAGACGTGAAGGTTCCCGTGGGAACAATAACTTCCCGTGACCCCACGCCCGCCGCTCTACAGTCTGGCCACGGCCACCGCGTCGGCGATGTCGGCCTGCGAGAGCACGCCGACCAGCTCGCCGTCATCGACCACGAACACCCGCTTGAGGTCGAGGTACAGCATCGTGCGTGCGGCCTCGGCCACGGGCGTGTCGGCGGCGACCGCGGGCGGCCAGGGGGACATGATCGCGATCACGGGGGTGCGCTCCGCGAACCAACGCGGGCGACCCTCCCCATCGCTCTCCATGGCGGCCCTGAGGATGTCCTGCTGCGAGACCACCCCGATCGGCCGCTGGCCGTCCATGACGGGAAGCGAGGAGATCCGAGCCTCCACCAGGGCCGCGACCGCGTCGGAGACCATCGCGCTCGAGGGAACCGTCCTGAGATCCGTGCGCATGGCGTGGGCGACTCTCATGCCGTCCTCCTCATCAGATGTGGGGCCGCGGATGCCCGCCGGACCGAGCGGGCGGCGCGGTTGGCGGCGAGATCCACTGCCTGGTAGAAGTTGGGTGCCCGCCCCTCGGCGACGACGACGCCACCGCGCGCGACGCTCAGTACCAGACGGCACCGCTTGTCCACGCCGCCGCGCGGACCGTTGACGTCGCTGAGGCGCACCTGCACGTCATCCACGTGGCCGCGGAACCGCTCGAGCGCCGATCGCAGCCGCCGCCCGATGTGTCCGCGCAGCCCGTCCGTGAGGGACGAGGTACTCCGGATCCTGATCTTCATCTTCGAACCTCCTGGCTGGGTTCTCACCTCTACGGCTCGCATGCCGATCACGCCCGGAACAGCAGCTCGCGGGCGCCGCTGCACTCCACGCAGACGGTCGTCTCGGGAATGGCCGAGAGCCGCACATACGGGATCCGGATCCCACAGCCGGTGCAGATGCCGTAGGTGCCCGCGTCGAATCGGCGGAGGGCATCGAGCAGTTCCAGCCCGCGCCGGCGGGCCCGAGGCTCGAGTTGCTGGACCGCCTCCATCGTGACCTGTCCCGCACCACGCCAGGACCGGCCGAATGCGAGTCGCCGGAGATCCTCCTCCATACCGGCCCTCAGCTCCGCGTGCCGTGCGGCAGTCGAGGTCTTCTTCTTCTCGAGTGTTCTCATCGTTCGCCTCCTTCAATGGCGTCAGGGCTCGGGGGTTGCGTTGCCCCCGGATCGGGTTCGGTAGCCGGGATCGTCGAGGTCGCGCTCGCTATCCCGAAAACACATCGCCCCACCTGAGCGTGAAGCGCAGGTGGGGCGATGCTGCCGCCGGGAGGGCGGTGACGGACTACCCGGTGGACTCGGGCAGCCTCACGGCCTCAGTGCGCTTCAGGCTCGGGTACGGAGAGCGCGGTGCGGTTCGCTCCCGCCGAACCGCCGCACTCCCCCGTAGCGTGCGAGTCTCGGACATCCGCGTCCGATGCACGCCCCGTGGGAGCCGATTGATTTCGCTGCTCCGCGCCTTCACCGACAGTAACATGCCGCTCCTCTGAGAGCTCGTGATTGGTCGAAATGCAAAATCGCGCCACCAATGATCGTGACCAGCCTGGTCACACCCGCCGACGATCGAAACTTTGCCGCCGCTACGAGTCATCATCGGGACGCGACTCCCGCGGGAAGATTAACCGCGGGCCGAAGAGATATCAAGCATCATCGGGGGAGAAATCGGCAGCCGCGATGGGGTGTCGTGCTCCGGCCGGCTGGCGGTAATAGCTCGCGATGCGCTCGCCAAGATAGGCGCAGAGCGCCGCCGCCAGCAGCGGCAGCCAGAAGTGCATCGCCTTGTACGTCGAACCGCTGACCACGTGAGTCCCTCCGCGGCCGATGCCGACCGAGCGAAGCACCGAACGCACGGGAGAATCGGTGAAAGTGTTCGCGATCCACCAGCCGGCCACCATGCCGGCGAGTGCCGGGGCCTTTGGCAGGAGGTGGGCGTGGAGCTGGCTCAGTATGGCGCGTCCGAGGCCAACGGCTTCCGCGCCCGCTCGCACGGTCCACGCCGGATGCGCGGCGCCACCGAAGGGAGCCCGGCGCCGCTCGAGCTCCGTCTGCACTCGCCCGAGGCCGGCCCGGGTGTGCCTCAGCTCGGGCCGAGCCACACCAATGCCGAGCCGCGCGGCGAGCTCGCCCAGAGCCTCGTATCGCGCGCCGAGCCGGCCACGGTCGGCTCGGCGCTGGTGTCGCAGAACCAACCGAGTACACACGCCGCGCGTGACGACTACCGGCTTGACCCACGCGGCAACCCGGCGCAGGTCGGTGCGGTCCGCCTCCATCGAGGCGTCGCTCTCCGCGGCGAGGGCCGCCAGCCCTCGATGCGCATGGTCGATCTCGGCGATGATCCCGCCGAGCGCTTCGTGGCCGGTCCGCTCGGAGTCCCGGGCGATCTCCTCGCCGAGCCGCCGCAACGCGAGCCGCTCCCGCCGCTGCAGTTGCCGGCGGCGCAGGCCGAGACGGACCTCATGCAGTTGGGCCTGGAGACGGGGGAGCATCGGGGCGGCCTCGTGGGTGTGTGCGAGGCCTGGTACGCAAGGAACGGGCAGCTTCTCGGGTGCGGTGGCGGAGGGTATCGAGTGGTGGCCGGCCCGCGGCCAGCGGCATGGGCGGCGTTCTGCAAGCGCGCTCCTTGACGCGCGCTGCCTCCGGCACCACCTTACCGAAGAAAACCCGAAGCCACCCCGTCCCGTACCCGGTGGGCGCACGCGCAAATGTTTACCCACCTGCACCTCCACACCCACTTCTCCTTCGGCATCGGCGTTTCGAGCCCCGAGGTCCTCGCCGGCGCGGCAGCCGAGCGGGGGTTCGGCGCGCTTGCCTGCACCGACACCAATGGCGTCTACGGAGCCGTCGAGTTCCAGCGCGTCTGCGAGGCTGCCGGCGTGCGGCCCATCCTGGGCGCGCACCTCGTCACCGAGGATGAGGAGACCGTCGCCCTCGCGATGGACGAGCGCGGGTGGGCGGCGCTCTGCCGGGCGATCACGAAGATTCACTGGTCGGAAGGACGGAAAGACAATCAGCCGCGATCGCGGTTACCTGCGCCGCCTTTCCGTCCTTCCGCCCCGCCCTTCCGTCTTTCCGCCTCCCTCGCCGCCGATCGCGCCGGCCTCGTCCTCCTCTCACAGGACCCCGCCTTCCTGGAGCGGGTCCTTCGCCTGAGTGGGCCGCGGGACCTCTACGCCGAGTTCCGTCCCGGTAAGGAGCGCCACGCCGTGCTCGTCGCCGCGCGCCGCATGGGCCTCCCGGCCGTCGTCACCAACGCCGTCGTCATGGCGCACCCCGAAGACTGGAGCCGCCACCGGCTTCTCCGGGCTATCCACCTCAACGGGACGCTGTCGGGCGGTCAGGCGGTCGGGCGGTCGGCGGCACCATCTCACCCTCCTCCCGACTGCCCCGCTCCCCGCGACGCCTGGCTCCGGCCCACCGCCGACCTCACGCGCCAGTTCCCCGACTGTCCGGAGGCGCTGCGGGCCGCGGCCGAGATCGCCGAGCGCTGCGCGTACCGGATTCCGGTGGGCCGCGTGGTGTCGCCGCGCTTCACCGACGCGGACGACGCCACCCAGGAGCTCCGCACGCTCGCCTATGCCGGCGCCGAGCGGCGTTATGGCACCATCGCGCCGGTGACGCGCGACCGGCTCGAGCACGAGCTCCGGATCATCGGCATGAAGGGGTTCGCCGACTACTTCCTGGTGGTGCGCGACATCGTCGAGCACGGCCCCACCCACTGCGGCCGCGGCTCCGTCGCCAACTCGATCGTGAGCTACTGCCTTGGCATCACCCACGTCGAGCCGCTCGGCGCGGGGCTCCTGTTCGAGCGGTTCCTCAATCCGGCGCGCACGGACCCGCCCGACATCGACCTCGACTTCCCGTGGGACGAGCGCGACGACGTGCTCGCCTACGTGTTCCGGCGCTATCCCCATCCGCAGGCCGCGATGGTGGCCAACCACAACTGCTTCCGCCTGCGCGGCGCGCTCCGCGAGGTGGCCAAGGTGCACGGGCGGCCCAACGGCGAGATCCGCGAGGTGACGCGCCGGATCCCGTGGTACGAGGAGCAGCCGCTCGAGGAAATGCTCGCCACCCACCCCAACTTCAAGGCGCTCGACCTGCCACCGAGCTGGCAGGAGCTGGCCCGGATGGCGGCGCCACTGGTGGGCGTGCCGCGGCACCTCTCGCTCCACCCGGGCGGCGCCGTCATCGTGCCCACCGCGCTCACCGACTACGTGCCGACCGAGCGCGCGGTCAGGACGCTCGGCGGGCACCCGGATCTGACGGTCCCCGTCATCCAGTTCGAGAAGGACGGCGCCGAGGACGCGGGACTGATCAAGATCGACCTGCTTGGCAACCGCTCGCTGGCCGTCATCCGTGACGCCATCGCCGCGGTGCACGCGCACACCGGCCGGCACATCGACTACACCTCCTCCGACCCGGGCGACGACGAGCCCACCAAGGAGCTCTTCCGCACCGGCCGGACGATGGGCGTGTTCTACACCGAGTCGCCCGCCTCGCGGGCGCTCTGCGCCAAGAGCCGGGCCGATACGTTCGAGCTGCTGGTGCTCAACACCAGCATCATCCGCCCCGCCTCGAACCGCTTCATCCGACTCTATCTCGAGCGGCTGCACGGCGCGCCCTACGAACCGCTCGACCCGGTGCTGCGCGACACGCTGGCGGAGACGTTCGGCGTCATGGTCTACCAGGAGGACGTGGTCAACGTGTGCGCCGCCTTTGCCGGGATGCCGCTCGCCACTGCCGACGGACTCCGGAAGTCGCTCTCCAAGAAGCGGCCCGCCAGGGCGCTTGTCGGCTACGCCGAGGAGTTCTTCACCGGCGCGCTGGCGCTCGGCCGCGACGCCGAAACGGCCAAACGGGTCTGGGCGATGATCCTGTCGTTCGCCGGCTACAGCTTCTGCAAGGGGCACTCGGCGTCGTACATCCAGGTGGCGCAGCACGCCTGCTACCTGCGCGCGCACCATCCGGCCGAGTTCATGGCCGCGGTGCTGGCCAACGGGGGCGGGTTCTACCACCCGTTCGTCTACGTCGCCGAGGCCATGCGCATGGGGTTGACCGTGCTGCCGCCGGACGTGAACGCGAGCGACTTCCGCACGACCGGCCGCGGGCGGGAGCTCCGGATCGGGCTGCAGTTCGTGAAGGAGCTGTCGGCGGAGGGGGTCGAGCGGTTGCGGGAGGCGCGAGACGTTCCGTCCCTCCGTCCTTCCGTCTTTCCCCCGTTCCGCCCCTTCACCAGCCTCGCCGACCTCCGCGCCCGCACCGGCGTCTCCCCCGCCGACCTGCGCGCCCTCATCAAGGTCGGCGCGCTGGACTCGATCGCGGGCGACTGGACCCGGCCGATGATGCTCTGGCTGGTGGATTCGACCGCCGAGTGCGTCCGCTCACCCGACGACCGCCCGGGCGACTGGTTCGACCACCTTCCGCCCGCCGTGCCCGTGCTCAAGGAGTACGGCCCCGAGCGGCGCCGCCGGGAGGAGCACGCCGCCCTCGGTTTCACCACCGACGCGCACCCGATGCGGCTCTACGCGGACGATCTCCGGCGGTTCCGGCTCTGTCCCAGCACCGAGCTGCACCGGCACGTAGGCGAGCACGTGCTGGCGGCCGGGATGCTCACCAGCGCCAAGCCGGTCCACACGCTGAAGGACGAGCCGATGGAGTTCGCCACCTTCGACGACGGCGACGGCCTCATCGAGGTCGTGCTCTTCCCGGACATCTATCGTGAGCGCGGTCACGTGCTGTTCGATCAGGGACCGTTCATCTTTCGGGGGAAGGTCGAGGAGGAGTTCGGGGTGGTGACGCTCACGGTGACGCAGCTGGACCGGCTGGAGCGGATGCTGGCAAAGCTGGCGGCCCGAACGCCAACTGGCCTTCCTGGGCGAACCGGACCTTCCGGCTCCCGATCGGGGTAGCGAACGTGGCCCGGCCTTCGACCAGGAAGCGATGGACCCCGGATCCGAACGCCCGGAGCTGGGCGGCGCTCGTGGCCCGGTCGGGCACGAGCGGAAGAGCCACGGTGGAGGTCGCCACCTGGGGCAGTGCCACATGGCTGGCGCGATCGAGGCGGCCGATGGGCCGATCGTCCAGTGCCAGCCGAAGCTCGACCCGGGTGGTAGAGACTCCATAGTCGTTGGGGTTGCGGACGTCGAGCGCCACCACGACGGGCGCGGAGTCCGTCGGCTCGCTGCCGAGCCGCACGCGAGACACCGTCACCCCCGGGTCCTGGTACATCCAGAGGCCCAGCGGCGTGCAGGCCATCGCCGGGAGCAGCACCCACGTCTTTTCCAGCAGGCGGCACCGCCTCATCGTGCCTCGACCTCGAAAGGATTCAGCATGGTCCGCGTCCGGTGCTTGAGTCGCTCGCTCTGGCTGCTGGCCGCGGCCGCCGGCCAGGGCTGCGGATCCGGTGATGCCGCGGGACTCGGCCCGCCCGACGGCGCCGTGCCGGTCGGCCTGGAGGAGGTGGCCTCGGGATTGAGCTTCCCCCTCGCGCTGACCGCCCCGCCCGGCGATCCCCGCCTGTTCATCGTCGAGAAGGGTGGCGCCATTCGCGTCGTGAAGGAAGGGGCGCTGCTCCCGACTCCGTTCCTCGACCTCGCTGGACGGGTCTCCACCGGGGGCGAGCAGGGACTGCTCGATCTGGCGTTCGACCCCGCCTACGCCACCACCGGGCGCTTCCTCGTCCACTATACCGATCCGGACGGGAACACCAGAGTCTCGTCCTTTCGTGTATCCGGGACCGACCCCGACCGCGCGGACCCCGCCAGCGAGACGGTGATCCTCACGGCCGAGCAGCCCTTCGCCAACCACAACGGCGGCCGTCTGCTGTTCGGGCCGGACGGGATGCTGTACCTCGGCCTGGGTGACGGCGGCAGCGAAAACGATCCCGGCGGGCGAGGCCAATCCCTGACGGATCTCCTGGGCGGCATCCTGCGTGTGGACGTCTCCGCCGCCACGGGCTACACGATCCCCCCCGACAATCCGTTCGCGGGCCGCACCGACGCTCGGCCGGAAATCTGGAGCGTGGGCCTCAGGAATCCCTGGCGGTTCAACTTCGATCCCGCCACCGGCGACCTCTACATTGCCGATGTGGGCCAGAACGCGTGGGAGGAAGTGGACGTGGCCACGGCCGCCGGCGGGACAGGCCGGGGAGCGAACTTCGGCTGGAACGTCATGGAAGGCCGCCACTGCCTTTCCGACCCGGCGTGCGACCCGGCCCCGTTCAGCCTGCCCGTGCTCGAGTACTCGCACGCCGAGGGCTGCTCGATCAGCGGTGGGTACGTATACCGGGGCGCTGCCATTCCCGAGCTGCAGGGGCATTATTTCTACGCCGACTACTGCCAGGGCTGGGTGCGGAGCTTTCGCTTCCAGGATGGCCAGGCGACCGACCCCCGGCAGTGGCCCACGCTCGCCCCGGGCGGCGGGGTCCCGGGCTTCGGGCAGGATGCCGCCGGCGAGATGTACGTCCTGAGCGCGGAGGGTCGGGTGTTCCGGATCGTGCACCGATGACCGAGGAGCTCCGGGCCCTCGCGGCCCGGCTGCCGGCGGAGGTCCGATTCGGGGCGTCCTCATGGAACTATCCGGGTTGGCGGGGGCTGGTCTACCATCGAGAATACGAGGGACGGGGTGCCCCGGCCAGGATGCTGGAGGAATACGCGGCGTTCCCCCTCTTCCGCACCGTCGGCATCGACTCCAGCTTCTACGCGCCGCCAACGGATGCGGTGCTGGGATCCTACGCCGAAAACCTGCCGGCCGGCTTCCCCTGCGTGAGCAAGGTCTGGAACCAGCTCACGGTGCACACGTTCAGCAAGGCGCAGGACAAGGCGCGGGCCGGAAAGGTCAATCCGGACTTTCTGAGCCCCGAGCTGTTCCTCGAAGCGGTGTATGAGCCGTACCAGCGACATTTCGCCGGGCACGCGGGGCCGTTCGTCTTCGAGTTCCAGACCATCGGCCGGGGCAGCGGGATGACCGCGGGGCGGTTCGCGGAAATGCTGGACCAGTTCTTCGGCGTGCTGCCGCGCGAGGGGATGTACGCCGTCGAGATCCGCAACGAGGAGTTTCTCACGCCAATGTACTTCGCCGTGCTCCGGGAGCACGGTGTCGCCCACGTCTTCAATTCCTGGACGCGCATGCCGCCCATCGGCGACCAGCTCGACCTGCCGGGCGCGGTCTCGGGCCCTTTCATCGTGGCGCGGGCGCTGCTCCAGCCGGGCCGCACCTACGACGAGGCGGTGGATGCCTTCGCGCCATACGACCGCATCCAGGACCCGTCGCCCCCGCTCCGCCACGACCTGCTGCGACTGATCGAGACCGCCGTCCGCACCCGCATCCCGGCATACCTGCTGGTGAACAATCGGGCGGAAGGGAGCGCACCGCTCACCGTGGCCGGGGTGCTGCGGATGCTGCCCGGGGCGCCGGCGTGACGGAGCAGCGCCGCTCGCTCCGCCGCTATGCCGTCATCTCGATCCTGGCGGCGCTCGCCACGATCGGGCTCAAGGGCTGGGCCTACGCGGTCACCGGATCGGTCGGCCTGCTGTCCGACGCGTTCGAGTCGCTGGTGAACCTGGCCGCGGCCGTGGTGGCGCTCATCGCGCTGACCGCGGCGGCGCGGCCGGAAGACGAAGACCACCGCTACGGGCACAGCAAGGCCGAGTACTTCTCGAGCGGCTTCGAGGGCGCGCTCATCATGCTCGCGGCCGCGAGCATCCTCTACGCGTCGATCCGCCGGCTGCTCTCGCCCCGGCCCATCGAGCAGCTCACCCTCGGCGTCGGGATCTCGGTCGCTGCCTCGGTCATCAACCTGCTCGTCGCCCGGGTGCTCTTCCGCGCCGCGCGCCGGCACCAGTCGATCACCCTGGAGGCCGACGCCCACCACCTGATGACCGACGTCTGGACGTCGCTCGGCGTCATCATCGGCATCTGGGCGGCTTCGGTCACGGGGTGGCAGCGGCTCGATCCGATCGTGGCGATCGGGGTCGCCCTCAACATCGTGTACACCGGCGTCGGCATCCTGAGGCGCTCGCTGATGGGCCTGCTGGACACCGCGATTCCCGACGAGCTGCAGCGCGGCGTTACCGACATTCTCGCCCGCCATACCTCAGGCGGGGTGCGCTTTCATGCGCTGCGGACCCGCCAGGCGGGCGCCTGGCGGTTCATCGACTTCCACGTGCTGGTGCCGGGGAACTGGTCGGTGAAACGGGGACACGATCTGCTGGAGCGGCTGGAGGAGGAGGTGCGCGCGGCCGTGCCCAACAGCACGGTGTTCACGCATCTGGAGCCGGTGGAGGACCCGGTCTCGTGGGAGGACACGCGGCTCGAGCGGAAGCCCGGCGACAGCGCGGAGATCAAGGCGCCGGAAGCCTGACCTCCAGCGTCCAGCGGCGCTCTTCGCCGGGTATCAGCGTCTGCGCCGTGGCCCACGACCCTGCCGCGTCGGCCAGCCGGTCGGGGGCGCCGATGCACGGCTCGAGCCCCAGGTTGTAATACGGGCGCCGGCCTGCGGGCGCCCACCCTTCGCAGTTGATCCACAGCCCCACCTGCGGCACCTCTTCCGGGCGCACCCGGATCTCCAATCGCTCGCCTTCACGCGGGTCCGTGAGCGCCATTCGACCCTGCGGCCCGACGTCGCCGAACAGCTTGACCGCCCAGCCCCCGTCCGGCGGCAGGGTGAACCGACCGGCGTCGCCGCCGATCGTGCCGGGCCAGCTGACCACGTCGTCTCGACCGAGGTCGGTCCGGCCGTGCACCTGGTCGAGCTTGACCTGGCGGACGCCGGCCAGCTCGACGGTGGTCCCGGGCTGCACGTTGAAGAGCGGGTGGGCGGACCAGATCCAGGGGAATGGCTCCTCGCCGGTATGGCGCAGCCGGTAGCCCATCCGCACCACCGGCGCGCCCTGCTCGAGCGTCACCGCCCGGTGGAACTCGTAGGGGAGCCGCGTTCCCATCGCCGTACTCTCGAGCGTGGTCCCGCCTGCATGGTCCAACACCGAGCTGGTCCACTCGGCGCTCCACAGCTCCCCATGATCCGGCAGCGGCGGCGCGTCCGCCGGCGCGCCCGGCAGCAGCGACGGCCCCACCGTGGGGAAGCACTCGTCCCACCCGCCGCTGTCGGCGGTGTCGACGTAGGAGGCGCCGGGCCGCGGGAGCGCGAGCGGGATCTGGTCGCTGCGCCAGAGCCACTCCCGGCCGCGCAGCCGGCGGAGGTGGGTGAGTTTCACGCCGATGGCGGGCACGGCCACGACTTCGAGCTCCTCGGAGCGGAGCGCGATCGCCGGGAAGCCGGAGACGGTGGTCTGGCGGAAGGACATGAATGCGTCGCCCGGTTCAGAGCTCCGCGAACGCCCGCACCGGCCAGCTCCCCATCCCCGCGACCTTCGCGGGCACGGCCGAGAAGCGGAACCCCTCCTCCGGCAGCGAGCCCATGTCACAGAGGTGTTCCACGATCGGGATGCCGGCGCCGAGCAGCCGGGAGTGGACCGGACGTGCACCGTCGTCGATGTCGTCGATGTTGAGCGAATCGATCCCGACGAGCGCCGCGCCCCCGTTCACGAGGTACTTGGCGGCGGCATCGGTGAGGAACGGATGGCCGGAGAGGTATGCTGACGTGCCCCAATGGACGTCCCAGCCGGTGCGCACCAGGACCGCCCTGCCCGCGATGTCGCGCCCGGCGAATGCTTCGGGGCCGATGGCCCTGCCCGCCCCGCGCGCCCGCACCACGATCGCCTCGAGGCGCGCGAGCGACGCCAGCGGCAGGCCCGCGATGTCGATCCCGCCGGGATAGCGGTGGAATGGCGCATCCAGGTAGGTCCCGGTGTTGGCCACCATCTCGACCTTCCCGATCTGGAACTCGACGCCGGGAGCGTAGCGCGCCCGCGAGGCCTCGCGGCTCAGGAAGTCACAGATGAGGGGCCCAGGCAGGCCGGGGTAGGTCGTCATCCCGTGCTCGATGACGTGGCTCAGGTCCATGAAGCTCACCGGCCCCGCTCACCCGGTCAGCGCGCGGAGCTCCTCCGCCACGCCGGCCAGCGCGGAGATGCGCGCGATCGTCTCGCCGACCTTGTTATTCGGCGTCGACGCGCCGGCGGTGATCCCGATGATCCGGGCGTCACCGAGCCAGCCGGCGGTCGTCTCCTCGTGCCGGCCGCCGATCGGCTGGTGCCGGATGGCGCCGGTGGCCGGGTCCACGCCCTCGGCATCCTCGATATGAAAGGTGCGGACGCCCTTCGACTGCACCAGCGCCGCCAGGTGGCAGGTATTGCTCGAATTGTAGCCGCCGACCACCACCATCACGTCGAGCGGCTCCTCCACCAGGGCCACCACCGCATCCTGCCGCTCCTGCGTGGCGGAGCAGATCGTGTCGAACGAGCGGAAGTGGTCCGCCAGCGCTGCCGTCCCGTAGCGGCGCTCCATGCTGCGGCGGAACTCCTCGGCGATGGCGAGCGACTCCCCCGAGAGCATTGTCGTCTGATTGGCGATCCCGACCCGCACCAAGTCCCGCTGGAAGTCGAACCCGGGCGAGACCCCGCGCGCGAAACGCTCCGCCAACGCCGCCGCGTCCCCGCTCCGCTCGATGAAGTCGCAGACGATGCGCGCCTCGGCCATATCGAACACCACGAGGTAGCGGCCACCGGGGTACTTCATCACCTGGCTCGCGGTGGCCTTGGTCTCCTCGTGGTAGTGCTTGCCGTGGATGATCGCGGTGTAGCCGTCTCGGGCGTAGCCCTCCACCCGCTTCCAGACATTGAGCACCGAGCCGCAGGTGGTGTCCACCAGCACGCAGCCGATGTCCCGGAGGCGCTCGAAGTCGCCCATGGTGACCCCGAATGCCGGCAGGATGACGACATCACCGGGGATGATGTCGGAAAAGTCGAACTCGCCGCCCTCGCCGCGTGCGAGGAAGCGCACGCCCATGTCGCGCAGCTTCTGGTTGACGTGCGGGTTGTGGATGATCTCACCCACCAGGTAGAGCCGACGGTCGGGAAACTTGAGCCGGGTCTCGTAGGCGTAGTCCACCGCGCGGTCGACTCCGTAGCAGAAGCCGAACTCGCGCGCCAGGCGGAACGTGAGCGGTCCGACGTCGAGCCGGTACTGACCCGCGCGCAGCGCCTCGACGACCGAGCTGTGGTAGTCGGCGGTGAGCCTCCCTTCGATCGCCGCCTTGAGACCGAAACCGCGCCGGAAGTAAGTGCTTTCCATGCCCCCTAATGTACACCCGCCGCGGAGTCCCGCGTCGCCGGCCGCGCCGTGCATCCACGCCGCGCCGGCCGCGCGCGAAGGCCGGCGAACGAGCCCGTTACGGTAAGCCGGCCCGCGTCCGAGATCCCGCGGGCCTTGGCGCGAAAGCTCCCCGACAGCGCGCCGTCCGCTGCACGGCGCAGAGTCAGCGTCCCGCTGTCGCTCCGAACCCCCCGAACCGACATGCGCGAGAACCAGCGGAGGGCCAGGGCCGCCGATGGCGGGGTGGTATCGGCCACATCGGGAGGGCGGATCGGATACTCGCCCGGCTGGATGGTGTCCGTGTGGTATACCGCGAGCGCCAGCCCGGTGTCTCCGGCGACAGCCCGGAACTCCAGCAGACCGAGCGAGTCGCACCACTCGGCGACCGCCGGGGCCGCAAAGGCCGCCGTATCCGTGCCCGACCATCGGGCCTCGAGCCGCGGACCGGTCGGCTCGCGCCGCGCCTCCCTGCGGCACGCCGGCGCGGCCGCGAGCAAGGCGCTCACCACGCACCACCGGAGCCCGCGCCTCACCGCATGGCCCGTACGACGATGTCGAACCGCACCTTGCCTCCGGTGTCGGGAGTGAGCGGATGACTCAGGTCGAGGCGGAGCACCCCACCAAAGAGCGAGAGGCCCGCGCCTGCGCCGACGAGCGCTCCGCTCGAGAACAGGTCGGCCACGCGCGCGGCCTGGCCCGCATCCACGAACGCCACCGGACGCAGCCGCCCGCCGAAGGGGGCGATGTCGAGCTGCGCCGCCCAGAACGCCTGTCCCCGCCGCTCAGCGTAGTCGAACCCGCGCACCGTCGCGAGCCCGCCGAGACGGAACTGCGACTGCGGGGGCGCCGGGCTCGTGGCGACGCCTGCCGCGAGGCGGAGACTCGCACCGGCCTGGTCGCCCACGTCCCGGCGCAGATCGCCGTACACTCGGCCCGTCACCCGGTCCGCGCCGCCCAGCACGTCGGCGGCGAGGTTCCAGCGGAGCCCACCCGTGTGGCTCAGCCGGGCCGATGTCGCGGCGAACGTCCCCTCGTCCACCGGCGGATTGGGGGGGAAGCGCCCGTCTCCGCCGAGCAAGTCATTGACCGCCGACGTCGCCCGGCGCCCGGCGCTCTGCTGCCGCTCGACCCGGGCTCCGAGGACGAGATCGAGGCCCGTGCGGAGCGAAGTCTCGAAGCTCGCCGAGCCGCCGGCGGCCAGCATGTAGTCGGCGTCGTCGTGCGCGGCGAAGAGTGCGTTCAGGGTATTCCCCACCGTGTGGCCCGGCGAGAACGGATCGAGGTCGGCGACGTCGCGGTACCCGCTCAGTGTGAGTCGCCCGCCCGGCGCATCGCGCCGGAGCGAAACGCGGCCGGTCACGCGATCGTCGCTCAGGCCGTAGCGGACGGTGGCGTACAGGTCGGTGAACCGGAGGGCGGGCACCCGCACCCGGTAGCCCACGCCCAGCGAGAGACCCTGCACGCGGTCGTAGCGCAGCGCGTCCGACGGCCGCTCGTATGCCACGCCGTGGGTCTGCTCCCCGGTAAGCGCGCCGGGCAGCGCTTCGGCCAGGCGGGCGAGCTCCACCTCCGCCTCGCGCAGCCGGCGGACGTCGGCCGGGTCCGGCTCGAGCGAGAGCGAGTCGGGCCAGTCACGGTACCGGCCGAGCGCGACGTTGGATGGCCGGTGCAGCTCGTAGCGTCCGCCCGCCCAGCGGCCGGCGTAGCTCCACGAGCGGAGGCTGTCGGCGCGGGCGCGCTCGCGGCCGCGACGGAAGTCCCGGCGCGCGCGCCGGAGCGCCCGGAGGGAGTCGCGGCTGAGCCCTGCTACCGCCGGCGGCGGCATGGCGAAGGCGATCGCCCGGCCGTTGTTGATCGCGTAATCCTCGAAAGTCGTGGTGGCCTGGAAGGGAATCACGACGTCGCTCACCAGCGGGAGCCTTACTCGCCCGGCGATCACCTGCCGGCGCGGCATCCAGTAGTGCCCCTCCTGGAGACCGTATTCGAGGTCCACGTCGATGCTGACAATCCCGTTCGCCAGTGCGTTGAGCCGGCCCGCCTTGGCCGAGTCGGGACCCCGCGGCCCCGCCGCCGGCCGCACCCACAGCGCCGTGCCGACGTAGCGGAAGGTCAGCCGCACCACTTCCGCGCTGGCAGAGTCGATCCATAGCTGCCCGGCGATGAGCGCCGGGCCGGTACGCTTCGGCGTGACGTCGATCCGGACCACCCGGAGCGCACCGCCGCGCGCCGGGTTGAGCCTGAGCCCGCCGGTCATGACGTAGCGGTACGAATCCGGCCCCGTTCGGGCGAGCGGATGCAGCGTGCCGGTCGCGGGAAAATCGTTGCTGAAGATGCGGACCGAGTCGTCCACGCCGCGCGGCACGAACCAGGGCCGGTCCCACACGCTCGAGAGCTCCATCATTCCATTGCGTGAGCGGGCCCGGCGGCCGATGACATCCACCCGGAGGTCGTTGGGCCGCTCCCACTGCACCCGCGCGACCTGCTCCTCCACCGCGGAGGCCGCCACCTTCGACCAGACGCGCCGGCCCATGCCCACCGAGAGCCGGTATCGGATCGTCGCCTGATAGTCGTGCACGGTCGAGTCGCTCGTCCGCCGGCGCGCCATGGCGCGCTCGACGAGCTGGTGGATCGCGGGGCTGCTGAAGGTCGGGAGGGAATCGGGCGGAGGAGACTGCAGGACGGCGGCGGACACGAAGAGGGTTACGAAGATTGCGCCCATTTGCTCCGGCCGTCTCGGTGTAGCCCATACGCCTTGAGACGGCGCCAGAGGGTGGTCCGGCTGATGCCCAGGTGTCTGGCCGTCTCGGCGAGCTTCCAGTTGTTCGCGTCGAGCGTCTTGACGATAGCCTCCTTTTCCCGGTCCGCCAGCGTAGTGGGACCTTCGATGCCTGGAATGAACATCGCCTCGCCGAGCTCGAGCGCACCGACCCTGAGTGGCCGGAGGCGGCCGCCGAGCGCAGCCAGCCGGGGCAGAAGGTCGGGAGCGTCCTCGTGCAGGTCCATGCCCGCGAGCGCGTCACGCGCGGGCTGGTTGGCGTAGAGCAGACGGCCCTCGACGTCGAACACGATGACGCCCTCGCTGAAGCCGTCGAGCAGGGCCTTGGCGAGCGGTGAAAAGACCGAGGGCAGCGATCCGAGTGGCAGCGTGTCTGGCATGTTCATCAGGATACGGGGCCCGGAGCCGAGGAGTTTCAGTAACTGCGTGCGCTGCTTCGCACTCGGACATCGACCCGCCGGCGCGCCGCGCGGGCGCTCGAGGCAGGCGACTTGCCCGCCGATCCTTTCAGGACGTCGGCCGCGAGCCGGTCTGCACAGCCGGCGAGGCCCACGCGAGCGCGCTCAGCGGCGGCGGCCAGGCTGATGGCGGTGGGGCCCGCGGCGGGGTCGCCGCGGTTCGCCTTCGCGCTCGTGGCGCGGTGCCCGCGGGGCGCGCTTCAGCTCGGCCTGCAGCTCGGGGAGCGTATCGGCGAGGACCGGCGCGTGCCTGCCGCGCCAGACGGCAAAGCGGAGTGGCCGGTCGAATGGCGGCAGCTCGTCGGCCCGGAGCCGCTTGGCCTGTCCTTCGCGGAGCCGGATCCGCGCCACTCCCGTTCCGTCGGCCAGCTCGTAGTCCACCGGCACCGCGTCGCCGCGGAGCCGGACCATCGCCGGGAGCGCCTCGAGCCGCTCGCGGATGGCGGGGTCCACCAGTCCCGCGGGGTCCACCACGATCCGCGTGTGCAGGAAGTCGTCCCAACTCCCGACCAGCTCGAGCTGGGCGCGCACGAGCGCCCGGACGGACGCCGGCGCCGCCGCCGCGAGCGTTCCGCCCGAGCGGCGCCACAACTCGTCGAGCGCCTCGACGGCGCGCCTGACGCGGCCCTGGTCGGGATGCGGGGTCTCGCCCGCCATTAGGGCGCCCGCCAGCACGTCGCGGGCGTCGTCGCGCAGCGCTGCCGGGAGCTCTCCCCGGAGGGGCTCCACCTCGGTGTCGAGGTCGAATCCGAAGTACGAGCGCCGTCGCTCGACGGCGAGGCCCTGCTGCTTCCGCGGGCCAGTGAGCACGACGCGCGAGGGGCCCAACCTGGCGTGCTCCCGCACCAGGTCGTAGGACAGGGTGGTGCCCTCGATGCCGGCGCGCGGAACGCCGAACCGGTCGGCGAAGAAACGGAGAACCCCGGCCACCGCCCCCCAGCTTCCCGCGACCGAAGTCTTCGAGACCCGCGCCTCCTGCCCATCCACGGTGTGCTCGTCGATGACGACGTCGAACGGCATGAACCGCGCGAGCAGATCGGCCCAGGCCTTCCGGATCTCCTTCGAGGCATAGGGAAGCTGTTTGGGGAGCGGCAGCTCGAGCGAGCGGTACACCGAGGCCGTGCCCAACGCCGCGTCCTCGATGGCCTTCACCAGCACGCCACGTCGCTCGGCCCACTCCGCCAGGCCGTCCTCGAACAGGTGCCTCGGCAGGCCGTACACCTGTCCGACGTAGCCGTGCTGGTTCACCGCCTCGGCGTAGAGATTGTAGGCGGTCAGATGGTCGCTCCCGTTCACCACGACGCCGTGCAGGTCGCGCTCTTCTCGCGTCATCCGGTGGAGCGAGTCGATGTTCGAGCAGACCGCCACGATGGGGAGCAGCGCGGCATCGGCGTGGACCAGCAGCTCCCCCCACGCCCGTTCCACGGGCATCGCCTCGACCGCGCGCCCGTAGGTGGTGAGCCGTCCATCCTCCACCAGCCCCCGGCTGGTCAGCAGCGCGAGCGTGCGGCGGTAGGCGGTCCGGTCGAGCGGCACCGGCAGCTCGAGATCGCGCGCGTCCACGCCCAGCGCGGCGCAGGTGAGGGCCACCCGCTCGGCGTCGCCCGCGAGCTGGAACTCGGGCGGCGTCGGGCGGAGCTGGTCGAAGACGAGGTCCCGGTCGCTCAAGATCACGACCTCGCCGTGCGGCACTCGTCCGTGCACCCGCCCGGCCATCTGGAGAATCTCGTTGGAACCGAGATAGAGCCGGTGCAGCACGTTCCGGCCCCGCTCCACGACGTTGCCGTAGCGCGCGTCGTAGATGATCACGGTGTCGAGCCCGGGCACGTTGAGCGCCGACTGGCCCGCGGCGGTCATCGCCAGGAGGAACGGCCGCTCCACGTCGCCCTCGAGAAAGGGGCGGATGACCCGGATCGGCTCGCCGCCATGGTAGAAGGCGGTGCTGAGCCGCTTCCACTGCTCGCCCAGCTCGGCGCCCAGCCGCTCCACCTCGGCGCGGGTCGGCAGGAACACCGCAACGCCGCGCTTTTCCTTGATGATGTGCCGGATGTAGCGCTCGTTCAGGAACTCGTCGGGCTTCTGCGGCAGGACCTGCACCTTGGCTTTGAGCTTGGGGTCGAACGCCTGGGTAGCCAGCACGTCCGCGCTCTCGAGGTAGCGTGCGTAGAAAGCAGGATCCACGGTCGCGCTGAGCCAGATGAAGCGGCAGCCGGCCCGCTTGCCGAGTGCCAGGCACAGCTCCAGCTCGGCCGAGGTCTGGTGGATCTCGTCCACGATGACGGTGTCGCGGCCGGTGATGAGATCGTCCTGGAACCACCGCCGGGCGATCCCGGTCGTAACGATGACGACATTCCAGTTGGGGGTGTCGGGCGTGGCCTCGCGTTCCCGGTTCACGACGCCGACGTCGAGCGGCTCCTGGAGGATGGATTCAGCAATCGGCCGGATGGCGAGCGTCTTGCCGGTGCCGGTACCGGCCACGATTCCGAACCCCTTGCCGGACCCGGCGAGCTCGCGGATCTCCTCGCCGTGCTCGCGCTCGAGCAGCGTCTCGAGGTGCAGGCCGAGCGCCAGCTCGATCGTCTCGCACGCCGCGCGCGTGGGGGCGATGACGATGACGCGACCCGTGGCGTGGGGCGCGTGTCGGTAGGCGTCGGGATCGGGGGGAAGATGGTGGTCGCGCGGCGGGTGCATGAGGGAATGAACGCCCGCCGGCGACCGAATGCAAACGCTTAGAACCCGGGCTGCAGATTCAGCTCCCAGACCCAGTTCTTGTCGGGCCGCTGGAATGGATGGACCAGGTCCGCTTCGAGCACCGCAAAGCCGAACAGGTTGAACCGGAGCCCGGCCCCCGCACTGTAGACCGCCTGGCGGTCGCCACCGGTAAGCTTGGGCTCGTGGCTGGTGTCCCACGCGAGTCCGGCATCGCCGAAGACCAGGAAATCGAGCGGCAACGCCCCGTAGTAGCCCGAGCCGAGGCCGAGGACGCCGAGGAGCGGGAAACGAAGCTCGATGTTGCCCACCGCCATCCGACTGCCGAGCAACTGGTCGAACACGGGGCAGGCGTTCGGGTCCGACGCCGGCGCGTGGCACTCGGAGGCGGCAAACGACCCGACATGATACCCGCGCACCAGTCCGGGGTACCCGAGGAAGAGCGGCTGGAGCCGGGGGTCCTCGCCGTCGGCGCCGTAGCGGCCGTAGTGCAGCAGGCGGGTCGCCAGGGTGAACGGGCGGGCCGGCAGGAAGAAATAACGGCGGTAGTCGGCGAGCGCGCTGACGAAGCCGAGCGATCCCACGGTGGGGCTGACCTCGAGCCGGTACCGCTGTCCGAGAATCGGGCCGGTGGCCCCGAATATCGAGTTGTCATAGACCAGCGCGGCGCTCGCCAGGCCGAGGTTGAGCGCGTCGCCGGCCGGCAGGTCCTGCTTCTCGTCCAGCACCTGCGCCCCGGAGACGTCGAACGCGTTCGTGTGGAGCTCGGTATCGAAGGAGATGTTGGTGTATCCCGCGGCGAACTCGATCCGTTGCGCGGTGTTGAACGGATATGCGAGCTGCAGCTGCAAGTCGCGGTTGGTCTGCCGCTGGAGCAACTCCTGCTCGACGTAGACCGGCTGGCCGTTGAGCGTGGTCGTCCCCGCGGCGAAGCCCCCGGTCACATACGGCACCTGCTGGACCACCGCCCCCCAGTTGAGCCGGTGCGAGACGTTCTGGTAGGCGAGCAGCGCGGTGATGTCCTTCAACCCCCCGTTCACCTGGAGGCCGGTGATCAGATTGCGATTGCCGAGCTCGTCGCTGAAGTAGAGCGACGCACCGCCGCCCACGTAGGTCCCGAACTGGCTGGATCCCGCGATCAGCGACGGTTGCCCGATGTAGGTCAGCGAGAGTCCCGGGCGATACGGCTGCACCCCGAAAGTGGTGTCCCGGGGCGGGAGACCGGTCACCGGGTCGTTCAGCAACTGCACGAGCTGCGCGCTCGCGCGCTCGCGCGGCGGCAGCAGTTGGGCACCGCCGGCCGACGGCGGCGGGGGCGTCCTGCCGGCCAGAGTCTCGGCGCTGTCGATGGCGTAGAGCTCGTAGCCGTTGGTGCGGAAGACGCTGTAGACCAGCCGGCCTGACTGCGCGGCGACGCTGATCGCCGGGCTCGTCTCGGTAATCCCGCTGGCGCCGGTGAACAGGTTGGTGACCTGACGCAGCTCACCGTCCGCCAGCCGAACGCGATACACGTTCGTGATCCCGTCGGGATCGGACAGGAAGAACAGACTCGCGCCGTCGGGTGACCATTGGGGGTTCAGGTGCTTGGCCCCGCTGAACCCCGGAACCCGGGTGATGCGCCCGCTTGCGCGGTCCAGCACCGCGAGGGTGTAGGGTCCGATGGCCAGGTCATCCAGCCGGGTCGTGAACCGGTCGGTCGCGAATGCGATGCTCCGGCTGTCCGGTGACCAGGCGGGCTGCAGATCCGCGAACGGGTCGCGGGTGAGCCGCTCCAGCGAGTCGGCCTTCAGGTCGTAGACGTAGAGATCGGTGAGCCCCCCCACGTTGGCCGAAAAGGCGATGGCGCTTCCATCCGGCGCCCAGCTCGGGTTGATGATCTCGCCGAGCTGCGGGAACTTGATTTCGCGGGCGACCTTGTGCTGCGCCACGTCGTAGAGGTCGAGCACCGGGCGCCCGGACGAGATCCCGGCAAAGGCGAACTGCCGCCCGTCGCCCGACCAGGTGCCGGCGGACTCGATGAACTGCAGGCTTTGCAGGTGCGGGTCCAGCGCGGTCCGGGTGATCTGCCGCTCCACTTTCCCCGTCCTCGCATCCGCTAGGTACAGGTCGATCGAGAAGAGGCCGCGGTCCGAGAAGAAGAGCATGCGGCTGCCATCGGGACTGAGCGAGGGCGCGAGGTTGTACTGGCCCAGATCGCTCTCCTTCACGCCCACGAGCTTCGGCCCGTAGCGATCCGGCGTTTCGGTGCGTGCGCGGAGCGGATCGTAGGCCGCATGCGTGGCCGCATGCCAGCGGGCCACCAGTTGATCGGGCGTGAGGCTCAGCACGCCGCGGATGGCCTGGTCGGTGGTGCGGAACCGGGCGGACGATCGCAGGAGCTCGCCGATGCGGTCGTCGCCATAGGTGCCGCCCACGTAGGCCAGGAGCGCCTGTCCGTAGCGGTACGGGAAAAACCGGGGATCGGTGAGCTGCTGGTAGGTCGGCAGCGAGTCACGCGTGGTGTCCTGCAGCCCCCCGCGCATCCACATCGCCGTGAGCGGCGCTTCGGGCCCGAGCGAGAGGTACTCCGCCATCCCCTCGATGAACCAGAGCGGCAGGTTGGTGGCGCCCGGCATGCCGCCGTAGGATCCGCCGCCGGTCACGTCGTACTGGAAGGCGTGCACCAGCTCGTGGCCGATCACGTGGTTCAGGTCGCCGAGGGTGCCCCCGGTGGGCAGGACGATCCGCCGGCGCAGCGCTTCGGTAACGCCGCCCGTACCCTCCGCGATCCCGCTGACCACGTTGGTCTGCTCGAACTGCGGCTGCGTCGCGTAGAGGATGAGCGGCTGACGCCCGCGGAGCTCGTGATGGAAGACCGTCGCGAGCCGCGCGTACCATCGCTCGGCCATGCGGGCCGCGATCCCCGCGGCCTCACGCTCTTCGGGATAGAAGTAGAGGTCGAAGTGCTCGGTCCGGAGCGTCTTGAATTTGAAGTTGTCGTACTGGACCTTGTTCTGGCCGAAGTACTGGGCGTGCGCGGGGCGGCCGGCGAGAAAGCCCAGGCCGACGAGCAGCCCCGCCATCAGCCTGGCTGAGGCGGAGCTGTATGCGGGACGTGCCACGGCGAGCCTGCCTCTCTGTCTCGGACTCCCATTATGTCTTCGATTGACGCCCTTGCCGTGATTCAGCGCACACCCCAAACGCAGATATCCCCGCCGGAAGCGGGGATATCCATCGTGGAACCGGGCCGAACCAGGAAGGGTGGTCAGTCGTTCCCGCGGCCGCCGTCATCGCCATCCGCGACGCGGTAGAAGTGGCCGGCCCGTTCGTACACCACCACTTCGCGCAGCCCCGGATACCCGCGGACGTACCGGTCATAATACCTGCCGCCCCCATACCAGAGCGTCACTGCGCGGTACCCGCCCTTCCACGCGCCACGAACGTGGCCACGCTGACCGCGCACGATGCGCTCGACCACGATCACCCGGGCGGGAGCCCGGCGGTACACCGTGACCGGCCGCCGGTAGGTGGAGTAGCCATTGACTGCGACATGGCCGGCGACGGGACCCGTCCGGATGACGACGTCGGCGGCAACCTGCTGTCCCTGAAGCGGTGCGGCGAGCGACAGAGCGGCAATCAGCGAACCCGCGATGATGCTGGTGTGCATGGTGGCCTCGCTTGTGAACGGGAAGACAGCGTCCCGCCCGATGTGCGAGGGCCGTGCCAGCACGTAACGCGTTGCAATTCCTGAGGTGAGCCGCGGAGCGGAGGGGCGGCCGTCTCCGGGGCGAGACGCGATGACCCCGCCGCCTCAGCGCCGGGAGGACGACTGCCGGTTTTCTTCCGCCTCCTCCGCCTGCTGATCCACCCATTCGCACACGATTCGGAAGGCCGATTCGCGGTCGAGCCCGAACGTCTGCATCAGGTAGGGAATGGCGCCGTACATGTTGCTGCGGCCGCCGGCCCGGAGCCGCCGGAGGTAAGCCTGGAATGGGTTGGCCCGCTCACGCGGGCGCTTCTTGTGGACTAAGCGCTTTGTCATGAACCACTTGCGTTCGGGTTGCCGATCACCGAATATACACCGAAAATGAGCCGACTGCAATCGCGCATCGCCCGGCGTGCCTCGCTGGCGGGCTCCTTGACAGGTCTATGGGTGGCGGCCATACTAGGGGCCTCTACGCACGAGCTGCATTGCCCAGTTCGAGCTACCCGCCTTGCGGGACCGCGTGGCTTCGCTCCCGTCCACGTCGCTCCAGTTGCCGGCTCACTCTCTCGTCGAGCTGCGAATGTTTCGGCAAATCCTTTCGCTCTTCACCAAATCGCACATGGAGGCAGGTATGGCCGCGGACTTCTCAATCGGTGAATCGCTCGTCGGCGATGGCAACGAGATCGCGCACATCGACCTCATCATCGGGTCCAAGTCGGGTCCCGCGGGCGTGGCCTTCTGCAACGCGCTCACGAACAACAAGGACGGGTTCACGACCCTGCTTGCTGTCGTCGCGCCGAACCTGCCGGCGAAGCCGGATACGCTGATGTTCAACAAGGTCACGATCAAGGGCGCCGGACAGGCGGTCCAGATGTTCGGGCCGGCGCAGGCCGCCGTGGCCCGCGCAGTCGTCGACTCCGTCGCCAGCGGCGTCATTCCCCAGGACAAGGCCAACGACTACGTCATCATGG
>JAICLE010000161.1 GCA_025927545.1 Gemmatimonadales bacterium | reverse complement strand
AGCCGCAGGCGGTCAGAACGGCGAGAAGGGCGATGAAGGGGAGAGGCCGCATGGGGTTCGTGAGTCCTCTGGTCGTGTGGTCGTGTGGTCGTGTGGTCGTGAGTGGTGTGGAGGGAGTGGTGTGGTCGTGGGGCTGCGTCCGGTGGAAATACGATGAGTCGTGGGCCGTCATCTCACGACCCACGACTCACGACCCACGACTCATCGGGACGGCGGGATTTGAACCCGCGACCCCTGCAACCCCATTGCAGTGCGCTACCGGACTGCGCTACGTCCCGAAATGCGAGGCCGAAGTGTAGCCTGCGGGAGGGATGCGCGAAAGGGGCGGATGGCATTCGGGCATTGACGCGGGCGCGGAGGCCGGTGGTTGCCGAGGCAGGCGATCAGCGACAGCCGGGCCGCCTGCCCCGACGGCGCCCCGGGCCCGGCATTTGCGCACGTGGACCTGGCCGGTTGGCCATCCACGCCGTGAGCGGAGGGTATGGAGATGAGCCTAAGCGATGGGCGCCCCTGGGAAGGGGATGGAGACCTCCCGTGGGACACGCCGGACGGGGATTGCGAGCCCGCCGAACCGGAGGTTTGGCGCGGGGAGCTCCACCTGGGGGAGTGGCCGGAGAATCTGGCCGGCCCGGAATACTGGCTCTACAAGAAGCAGCAAGGCGATGAGTAATCTGCACACCAACGCTGGAGCGTGAGAGGGGCAGGAGAATACCGGCCCCTCTCGATTTTTTTAGCCCGCGTTTGCGCCCTGTTTGACACCCCGAATAAACGCCGATGTAACTCGTTGCGCGGTCCTAGCTTAGCCCCTGTTGACAGCAGCTAAACAATTGCTATCTTGTAACTTACGTCGAACAGACCACCCGGTCATCGACAACGCAAACGGCCGCGTTTTGGCGAGCCGTTGGACCCGGAGGGGCCGCCCGTCGGCGGTTCCATGCACAGGAATCAGGAGATCGAGGCACATGGCGGAAACGATGCCGAATCCCGCGGACACGGCGGTGCCAGCACCGCAGCCCTGGGACCCATTTCAGTTGATGGACCGGATGGACGAAGAGGCGCTCCGCAAGGAGCTCGATGGGGTCGCCGGCACGGACCTCGTGTACGTGGTGAAGGAAGGGGGCCAGGAGGTCGTCGGGCTCTCCAAGACCGGCGTGGATGAGTGCTGCATGGCGTTGGTGTCGCAGGGTCAGGTGATCCGCGAGGAAGACCTGCAGTACGAGGTCATCGGCGAGGGCGAGGACCGCGAAGCGCTCTTCAAGGTCAAGGCCGCGCGGTTCGCGGTGTCGCCTGCCGGTCAGGAGGTCCGGCTCGACCAGGTCATCGGCGTCAAGCGCCAGCCGCTCTTCTACGAGCCGGCTCAGCTCGACCTCGACGCTCGGGTGCCCAGCAAGAAGTATCGGGGTCGCACCTACCGTGAGCTGCTCGCCACCGCCGATGGCCGGGACTACCTGGCATGGATGGCGGAGAACTTCAGCGAGCCCGCCATCCGCGATTTCGTCCGTCAGATTCTCGCGGGCGAAGAGATCAGCGTCCAGCGCGAGCGTCAGCTCAACCCGCACTGGTACGAAGCGGGTGCCATGAAGGCGGCGCGGAACGCTCGCTTCCGTCTGATCCCCGGCAACGTGCGCGCGCAGGTCATCGCAAGCGCGCGGCAGGGCGGCCAGACACGGGTGGTGGAGGCGCAGCCTGGTACGCTGCGCGGCGTCTCCAAGGCGCAGCCGTCCGCGCCGGTGCCTCCGGTGGCGGCCGCGGAGGTGCCGGTCGAGCGCACGGCAGCCGCGTCGGCGCCGGCCGAAGTCGTTGCTCGCGTCGGGCCGTACGCCCCGACCGAAAAGCAGGTGGCCTTCTACCAGCGGCTCGCCGAGTCGCCGGTGTTCAGCGAGGAAGAGCGCCGCCGAGCGCTCGAGTGGCTGGCCAGCAAGGCCACCCGGCAGACCATCAAGGATCAGATCGACTGGCTGAAGCGACAGGTCGAGACGCGGAAAGCCAACCGCGGGCAGTCGGCGGCCTGAGCCGGCGCGGGTGAGCGAGTCACCCGACCGAATGAAGTGAAGGGGGGGTGCCTTCGGGTACGCCCCCTTCACTTCATTGGAGAACTGCCTCGGTTCGTGGCGGCAGGACGCGTTTTGCCATCGGCCCGAGTTTTTGCGTGAGGGATGTCGCGCGCGCCCGCTGTCGAGCGCGCTCAAACTATTGCGTCATCGATACTTTCGCGCGGCCGCCAGACGGCCCGTTTCCTGCGTAGTTCCCGCCGCAATCTCCGTCCATCCGTAACCCCGCAGTCCCCGATACGCGCCGCATGACGCGACTGCTCCTCGCCTGTACGCTCGCGGGATTGGCGGCCTGCGCAACCGGACTGCCCCCGGCCCCGGTCATGGCACCGATGGCGGCCGGCATCAACGACTCCCTGCTTTCCGTTTTCGATCCGAGCGCACCGACCCACGAGAGCTCGGCGGCGGACGCCGTCGTACTCAACGACCTGGCCGCGGCGACTCCGGACGATGCCGTCGTTCCCGCGTTCGACGCGCGCGGCATAAGCTGGGACATTGACGTCAGGTCCTACGCCTCGCATCCACGGGTCCGCTACTACCTCGATTATTTCCAGGGCCCGGCGCGTGGGCGGATGGAGATCTTTCTCGCCCGGGCCGCGCGATTCGAGCCCATGATCCGCGCGCGGTTTCAGGCGGAGGGACTCCCCGGCGATCTCGGCTATCTCGCGCTGATCGAGAGCGGTTACTCGAGCCAGGCGGTGAGCCGCTCCTTTGCTGTGGGGATGTGGCAGTTCATGCGACCCACGGGCCAGGGATACGGACTCCGCGTGGACTCCTGGGTCGATGAGCGGCGCGATCCGGTGAAGGCCACCGACGCCGCCGCCCGCCATCTGCGCGACCTGCGCCAGCGATTCGGCTCGCTCTACCTGGCGGCCGCCGCCTACAACGCCGGTGCCGGCAAGGTCTCCCGCAGCCTCGGCAAGCTCGAGTGGGAGACGCCTGTTGAGCAGGCACCGGCCGACACCACCGACGTTACGGATGATTCCGCATTCGCCGACGACAGCAGCGCCGCACTCGCCGATGCCGAGGACGCGGGGGCCGACGCGGAGGCCACGACCCCGCCCGACCCGACCAGCGACGCCGCGTTCTTTCGCCTGGCCTCGACCGATCTCCTGACGGCCGAGACCCAGGACTACGTGCCCAAGCTCATCGCCGCGGCGATCATCGCAAAGGACCCGCTGCGCTACGGCTTCCCCATAGCCGTCCCGGCGCCGTTCGCGTACGACTCGCTGGTGGTCACCGAAGCCACCGGACTCGACGTGATCGCCCGGCTGGCGGACGCCGGCGTGGCCGAACTGCAGGAGCTCAACCCGCAGTATCTCCGGCTGGTTACCCCGCCCCGCGCCACGATGGTCATCCGCCTGCCTGAGGGGACCGGCCCCCAGGTCTCCGCCCGATACGCGAAGCTGAGCCCGAAGGCCCGGGTGCACTACCTCAGCTACGTCGCCCGCCGCCGAGAGCGGCTGT
>JAICLE010000101.1 GCA_025927545.1 Gemmatimonadales bacterium | reverse complement strand
CTCGCGGAACACGACCATGTCCAGCGCGGCTTCGATCGTTTCGGTCGCGGACCGCCTGCCGCCGCCCTCGGGCGCCGCGCTTCAAGAAGCTCGAGGTGGGCGGCGCCCCCGAGGTGATGCGCGCGTGGCGCATTGACAGCACAGGCCCTGCACCGTAATTCAGAGCCTCACCCGTCAGCCCCACCTTTATCCGGAACCGTCATGTCACGCACCGCTCCCGTGCTCCTCTGCGCCGCGCTGCTCGCCGCCTGTCAATCTGCCGACGCTCCGACCGCTCCTGCCGATGCTCCCGCGTTCGCGGCGGCCAAAGTCATCCACACTCCGCAGCGCGCCGAGATCATCGTGGACGACATCGTTCTGAACGAATGCAGCGGCGAGCTGATGCAGTTCCACTTCAACGAGCTGATGGTGGCCCACGATCTCGAGATTGTGGGGCGGCAATTCCACGCCCAGCTTGTCCAGATGGACCGGGGCTCGAACGGGGTCGGGCTGACCACCGGGGCCCACTACCGTCAGGTGGGGGCCCAGAAGAGCTCGTTCTTCATCTCGGCGAAGATCGACGAGGTGCAGACCTTCGTGTCCACGACCTCGCTCATCGGCGAGGGCAAGGCACCGGACGCACTGGGGCACGTCACCTACCACATCACCGTCGGGCCCAGCGGGAAGCTGATCGTCGAGTTCGAGAAGGCGCGGTTTACCTGCAGGTGAGCGAAACGCGGCGACTCAGGCTCCCGTGGCGACGAGCCTAGCGCCGCACGATGCGGCTGGTGAAGGCATCGCCGTGGTAGTTGCTCTCGACGACGCTGACGCGCTTGAGATCGGCCGAGACGCTGATGCCGGCGTTCGGTCGGGAGATCCGGCCGAGGCGGGTGAGCTTGCCCGGGCCGGCGAGCTTCATCAGCAGCGACGACTCGGGCGTATCCCGCGGCGCAAACAGCAGCGAGCCGTCGTCGAGCCACATCAGGTCGGCGCCTTCCGCGGCGTCGGGGAATCTTCCCTTCACCGCGTCTGGCAGATCGAGGGCCCATAGGCTGTAGTCGGGCGAGCCGTCGTCGATCACCAGGGTCGAGCCGTCGGCGGTGACGCTGAAGTTGTTGAAGTTGCCGCTCATCAGTGTGTCCTGCCGCTCGGCGAGCCTGCCGGTCGCGGGGTCGAGGCCGATCCGGACGATCGACTCGGTACCCTGCCCCGATCGGGTGAGCCAGAGCGCATCGTGGGTGATCCGGCCGGCGCAGGTGCACGAGTTCACCACCCGGTCGGCCACGGCGCCGCTCCGGTCGAGCACCTGCCACAGACCCCGGGAGCCCTGTACCCCAGCGCCACGATCCAGCGCCCGTCGGGCGAGACGCTCAGCGCCTGGAGGCCGGCGATCGCGATGCTGTCGCGCACGGTGCCGTCGATCGAGGTGACGCGCACCTGGAAGACGGAATCGCTCGCGGCGGACTGCGGGCCGACCAGCAGCGAGTCGCCGCCGGCCCAGAACATGGCGGCGCTCGCGCCCAGGTAGCGGGGCGGGCCGCCGAGGGCGGTTGTCGCGGCGCCCCCTCACATGACTCAGCGCGTCAGCGCGGCGCACAGCTCCGCGGCCACCGTCGGATCGTCGGCTAAACGGAACAACCCGTGGTGATTCCCCTCCGGGTCGTCCAGCCCTGCGATCTGGATGATCCTGCCGTAGCCGGGCGCCAGGATCTTGACTTCACCGTGGGCTGCCCCGGTACCGCTGCTGAGGTCGTTGGGGTCGGCGTAGTCACTGTCGTACCAGTTGCCACTGGCCTGGAGCCTCGCCGTCGGGCCCGATCCGTCCGGCGACAGGCTCCAAGTGCCCTCGGCACTCTGGGTCACGTGGCGCTTCACGATGATGCTGTCGGCGGCATTGTACCATCGGATGCCGTGCCGGATGTCCGTACTTGTTTCGTAGATGGTGCCACACGGCACCGCGGGAACGTCCACCAGCGGCTCATTGACCAATTCGATCGTGAGGGTCGTGTGGCAGACGATCCACCGCCCGTCGGCCCGGCACTCTGCCACCGTGGGAGGAGCCGGCACGGGGGTGAGCGCGCCGGGATCCACGGTCTTGGCGCCGGTGGCGAACGCCGCGCTCAGGGCGGAGGTATCGACCGGGTCGGTCGCGCGGTCACACGCGGCGGCCAGCGCGAGCGTAACGAGGAGTCCAGAGAGTCGTGGCATGGTGCCTCCATGTGGTCGGAGAGAAGAGCTTCTCATTAAGGCGGAATTCGCTGGATCGCTACGCCGTCAACCCAGGCACACGCCGTCCTCGGAGTCGACCTCTCTGGTGACCTTTACCTCGCCACTCGGGAGGACGACGACGTGGATGAAGAACGCGCCCCTGAAGGACAGCCCGGACGTCTCGGAGTGGAAATGGTTGTGGTCGCGCTCGGTGAAGGTGACGTTGGCCTTGGTGCGGCGGGGGTGGACGGCCCGGCGGTCAGCTTGCAGGTGTCGGCCATCCGGCTTGCGGGGTCCGGGGGCCATGTAAGAGCTAAATGTGGCCGCAGGAGGCGATCATGTCCCGGTTACGGTTCGGTATCTCGATGTCGCTGGACGGCTACGTGGCCGGTCCCGATCAGAGCGTGGACGAGCCGCTCGGTGTGGGCGGGGAGCAGCTCCACGAGTGGGCCTTCCCGCTCGCCGCCTGGCGGGAGCCCCACGGGCTCGCCGGCGGCGAGGTGAATGAGAGCAGCGCGGTCCTGGAGGAAGCGACTGCGGGGATCGGGGCCACCATCATGGGGCGCAACATGTTCGGCGGGCACCCCGGCCCCTGGAACCCGGAGGCACCGTGGAACGGCTGGTGGGACCGGAACCCGCCGTTCCATCACCCCGTGTTCGTCCTGACCCATCATGCCCGCCCGCCGTTGGAGCTGGAGGGCGGGACGACCTTCCATTTCGTCACCGATGGCATCGGGGAAGCGCTGGACCGGGCCCGCCAGGCCGCGGGAAGGCGCGACGTGGCGCTCGCCGGCGGGGCCAGGGCGGCGCAACAGTACCTCGCCGCCGGCCTGGTGGATGAGATGCTGATCAATCTCGTTCCCGTACTCCTCGGCGGCGGCGAGCGGCTGTTCGAGGGGGTGAGGACCGATCTCGCGGGGCTCCGGCCGGTGCGGACGGTGGCCACGGCGAAGGTGACGCACCTCAGGTTCGCCCGGCGGTCCGGTCGGCTCGCGGGTGGACCCGGATAAACTCTCCCGCGCCATCCCATCGCACGGGCTGCCCGGGGCCAGCCGGGGTCTGGAGCCGAGGGGTTGACCGGCCAACTCCGGTCACTTCATCCCGACCCCGTGCGGCCGAGCCGGGCCGGTCGCGAAGGCGGTGTTGAAGTCGACCACCCGGAAGTTCGGAGACACCGTGAGTCCGTTCGGGCTCACGTCCAGCACCCGCACCTTGTTGTCGCCGCCCAGGTGCACCTTGCCGATGGTGCCTTCATCCAGGAAGTAGTCGGTGACCACCAGCCGCTTGTCGTCGTGGGTCAGGTGGATCGAGTGCGGGCCGGCATCGGGGCCGAAGCTCACCACCGATACCTGCCTGAAGTTCGCGGGGTCGGTGATGTCGAGCATGGCCACCTGCCCCGCCATGAACCTCCCGACGATGAGCCGCCCGCCGCGCCGCGGCATGGCCAGGAGCTGGGGCATCCCGCCCGGCACCGGCGTGTCCACGTGGGGAACGATGGTCGACATGTCGAACGACTGGACGAAGCTCCCGTCGGTCGGGTCCACGGTGTAGAGCAGGCCGGTCAGCATGTTGGCGGTCACCGCGCGGCCGTGACGGTCGCCGGGGATCAGCTTGACGTCCATCGTGCCCGCCGCGTCCGGCAGGACGACCGTGCGGACGATCCGCCGCTGGCGCAGGTTCCAGAAGCGGAGCGAGCTCCGGAACTCCATCGGCCCGGCGAAGGCGTTGAGGGTGGTGACGGGGTTCACGAAATCGCTCGTGACCATCAGGTTGCGGCGGGAGTCGAGGTCGATGCCATGGGGATTGAAGCCGCCGTCGGCCGGGCTGGTCTCGGGATATTCCGCGACCACGCGGAGCGAGCGGTCCAGCTCCACCACGCGCCCGCCCGCGCCGCCGCCGGCCGAGCCCATGTTGGTCACCAGGAACCCGCCGCCGGGCAGGGCCACGAAGTCGTCGGTGATGCTCGAGTTCGTGGCGCCGCTCGAGAACATGAACTTCGGCCGGCGCGCGTTGCTGATGTCGAAGAAGAAAAAGCTGTTCTGCCCCTTCAGGAGGCTCAGCAGCCCGCCGCAGGCGAGCACGCGGCCATCGAGCGAGGTGTGGCAGTGGTGGGGCTCGTTGCCGAAGTTGCCCGGGTCCGGGACCGGCACGGTGCTCAGCACCTTGCCGTAGGTGGGCGAGCGGCGGTCAAAGTCGATGACCGCCACGAAGTCGGGTGCGCTGCCGTCCACGTCGCTGCCCCAGACGTAGAGAGTCCGGGCCTCTCCTCCCTCCTGGGGATGCGAGCCGTCCCGGTCGGCGTCGATGCCGCCGGTCGGGGGCGCGCTGGGTGCGTCCGCGTCGTTCTCGCCGCAATTCGTCACTCCGATCGCCAGCGCGAGCGCGGCAGCGATCGCTGTCAGCGCGCGGCGCCAGTTGGTCTGCATTATGGACTCCTTGATCGAGCGGTGCATCCGCGGCTCGCAGGCCTTCCAGCGCGGTGGGGAGGCTACTGAGGTCGCTCGGGGCGGGTGCCGTGGTGTGCAAGGGGGCGCGCTGAAGTTACGGGCAGGGGGCGCGGAGTGCCAGCGGGCGGATCGGGGGCTTGGCGCCGGCGGGAGGCTGGGCTTTCGCGCGGTATTCGGCGGGCCTAGTATTGGCGTGGCAACTCACGCCATCCCCATCTCACCGGCACACCATGACCGACCTCCGCGCGCAGCTCCAGGACGGGTTGAGCGGGAGCTATGCCCTCGAGCGCGAGCTCGGGCGTGGCGGGATGGCCACGGTCTTCCTCGCGCGCGACCTCCGGCACGACCGGCCGGTGGCACTCAAGGTGCTCCACCCCGAGCTCGCCGCGTCACTCGGCCCCGAGCGGTTCCTGCGCGAGGTCCGGCTGGCGGCTCGCCTGCAGCATCCGCATGTGCTGACGGTGCTGGATTCGGGGGAAGCAGTCGTAGGTCGTAAGTCGCAGGTCGTAGGTGATGCACCTGCGACTTACGACCTACGACCTACGACCCTTCTGTGGTTCACGATGCCCTACATCCGCGGCGAGAGCCTGCGCGACCGGCTCAACCGCGAGACCCAACTCCCGGTCGAAGACGCGCTCCGCATCGCACGGGAGGCGGCCGATGCGCTCGAGTACGCGCACCAGGAAGGGATCATCCACCGGGACATCAAGCCGGAGAACATCCTGCTTACCGGGGCGCACGCCCTGGTGGCGGATTTCGGGATCGCACGGGCGCTGGGCGCAGGCGAGGAGAAGCTGACCGAGACCGGGCTCGCGATCGGCACGCCGGCGTACATGAGCCCCGAGCAGGCGAGCGGCCAGCGGGAGCTCGACGCGCGCACCGACATCTACTCGCTGGGCGTGGTGCTGTACGAGATGCTGGCGGGGGAGACGCCGTTCGCCGCGCCCACCGCGCAGGCGATGATCGCCAGGCGGTTCATGGAGACTCCCCGACCGGTCCGGCAGCTCCGGGACGCGGTGCCGGAGCACGTGGAGCAGGCGCTCCGGAAGGCGCTGGCGCGGACCGCGGCGGACCGGTTCGGCAGCGCGGCGGAGTTCGCCGCGGCGCTGGGGGCGGCGGCCGGCTCGACGACGTCCACCCGCTCGGCGGCCACGACGCCGACCGCCCCGCCGGTCCCCACACGCCCGCGCCGCCGGGTTCCCCTCGCGGCCGCATCGCTCGCGCTCGGGTTCGTGCTCGGCCTCGGTCTCCTGTTCGGCTGGCTCCGGCGGCACGGCAACGAGACACCGGGCGAGGGCGGCGCGAAGCGGCTCGCGGTGCTCCCGTTCGAGAACCTGGGCCGCGCGGACGACGAGTATTTCGCGGATGGGATCACCGACGAGGTCCGTGGCAAGCTGGCCGCGCTTCCCGGTCTGCAGGTCACGGCGCGGAGCAGCTCCAACCAGTACAGGAAGACCGCCAGGAGCCCGCAGGAGATCGGGCGCGAGCTGGGGGTGGACTGGCTGCTCACCGGCACGGTTCGCTGGGAGAAGGCCGAGGGCGCCAACCACGTGCGGGTGAGTCCCGAGCTGATTCAGGTCTCGACCGGGTCGACCAAATGGCAGGAGCCGTTCGACGCGGCGCTCACCGACGTGTTCAAGGTCCAGGGCGAGATGGCGGGCCAGGTGGCCCAGGCGCTCGATCTCGCGCTCGCCACACCGCAGCGGGCGGTGCTCGCGGCGAAGCCCACCGGGAACGCGGCGGCCTACGACGCGTACCTGAAGGGCGAGGCCGCCTCGCAAGCGATGAGCACCGGCGATCCCCAGCTGCTTCGCACCGCCATCGGCCATTACGAGCAGGCGGTGGCGCTCGACTCCGGTTTCGCCCAGGCCTGGGTGGAGCTGTCGCGCGCGCATTCGCTGCTCTATACCAACGGCACGCCCGATCCCGAGGGCGGGCGCCGCGCGCGCGAAGGCGCCGAGCGGGCGCTCCGGCTCGCGCCCAATCAGCCGGGAAGCCATCTCGCCCTGGGCGACTACTTCACCACTGTCGGAGGGGACCAGGAGCGGGCGCGCGCGGCCTACGAGGCCGGGCTCCGGCTGGCTCCCAACGACGCCGACCTGCTGGGCGCGAGCGCGCTGGTGGAAGTCATCACGGGCCAGTGGGACGAAGCACTCGGGCACTTCAGCCGGGCCCAGTCGCTGGACCCGCGGTCGTTTACCGTGGCCCGGCGACTCGCCTACACGCTGATCCGGCTCCGGCGCTACCCGGAGGCACTCGCCGCGAGCGATCGAGCCATGGCGGTGGCCCCGGACAACCCGGCGGCGCTTCAGGCCAAGGCCATGGTGTTGCTCGGCCAGGGAGACCTCGAGGGCGCGCGCAAGCTGATGCGCGAAGCGCCGGCCACGATAGATCCGACGTCCCTGGTGGCGACCTTCGCCAATTACTGGGACCTCTACTGGGTGCTCCCGCCGGAGCAGCAGGCCCTGTTGGTCCGGCTCACCCCGTCCGCGTTCCCTGATCGGGCAACCTGGGCCACCGTGATGGCGCAGACCTACCGCCTCCGAGGCGACCGGCTCAAAGCCCGCGCGTACGCGGATTCCGCGCTGCCCGCCTCCGCGGCGCGTCTCGCCGGCGCCCCGGACGATGCGCAGAGCCACATCTTCCGCGGGCTTACCCTGGCGTATCTGGGCCGCAAGACCGAGGCGATCGCGGAGGGCGAGCGGGGCATGGCGCTGCTGCCGATCGCGACCGACGCCTACACGGGACCCTACCTGCAGCACCAGCTGGTCCGGATCTACATCGAGACGGGTGAATTCGAGAAGGCGCTCGACCGGCTGGAGCCGCTGCTCAAGATGCCGTACTATCTCTCGCCGGGGTGGCTCCGGATCGACCCGACGTTCGATCCGCTGCGGAAAAGTCCGCGGTTCGAGCGGCTGGTGGATGCGACGAGCTGAGCGGCATCCCGAGCGAGACGGCCTTCGATCCTCTTCGTGATTCGAGTTAGGTCCGCCTTCGCTGGCCTCCAGCCCACCCGCGTGCTATGGTATGGCACCCCCGCTCGGAACAACCCACTGACCGATCCTGCCGGACGCCTTGCCGCCGCCCTCGCGGACCGCTATCGACTCGAGCGGGAGCTCGGCCGCGGCGGCATGGCCGTGGTCTATCGCGCCTACGACGTTCGCCACGATCGCGAGGTCGCGATCAAGATCCTCCGGCCCGAGCTGGCCGCCAGTCTCGGCGACGACCGGTTCCTGCGCGAGATCCGGTTCGCCGCGCGGCTGCAGCACCCGAACATCCTGCCGCTCCTCGATTCCGGCGAGATCGCCGCCGAGTCCGGCCCCGGGCCGCCGGTGTTGTGGTACGCCATGCCCTTGGTCGAGGGCGAGAGCCTCCGCGACCGCCTCCGCCGCGGCGGGCCGCAGCCGCTCTCCGACGTGCTCCGCTGGACGGCGGAGCTGGCGGACGCACTCGCGTACGCCCACGCGCACGGCATCGTGCACCGCGATCTCAAGCCGGAGAACGTGCTCCTCAGCGCCCCCGGCGGCGAGCCGGGTATGCCGCCGCACGCGCTGCTCGCCGATTTCGGGGTGGCCCGCGCGCTCGGGGCCGGCGCGGGGACCCATCTCACCGAGACCGGGCTGGCGATCGGCACCCCGGCCTACATGAGCCCGGAGCAGTCGCTGGGCGACGCCAGGCTCGACGGCCGCACCGACCTCTACAGCCTGGGCTGCGTGGTCTACGAGCTGCTGACCGGGGAGCCACCGTACACCGGGCCGACGGCGCAGGCGATCGTGACCAAGCGCCTCACCGATCCGGTTCCCTCCGCCCGCCGGCTGCGCGAGTCGGTCTCACCGGCGCTGGACCTCGTGCTCCAGCGGCTGCTGGCCAAGTCGCCGGCGGACCGCTTCGCCGACGCAGCCGAGCTATCGGCGGCGCTGGCCGCGCTGGGGACACCGGATGCGGGCACGGTCATGACCCCGACGCCGTCGCACTCGCCGCGGCGGCCGAGCCGCCCGGTCATGATCGGAGCGGCGCTCGCTGCCGCGCTGCTCGGCACGGTGGCCGTCTGGGCGACGCACCGCCCGGCGCGCGCGAGCGCCGCGCTCGATCCCGCCAGCGTGGCCGTCCTTCCGTTCCGGGTCACCGCGCCCGACCGCTCCCTCGACTACCTGGGCGAGGGAATCGTGGATCTGCTCGCGGTCAAGCTCGATGGCTCCGCCGGCGTCCGCGCGATCCCCCCGCGCCAGTTGCTGGCCGCGCTCCACTACCGGCCCGGCGGGACGGTCACCCCCGAGGAAGCCGACGCCGCCGCCCGGCGTACCGGGGCCGGCCGCGTGCTGGACGGGAGCCTGGTGAGATCGGCCTCCGGTCTCGAGCTGAGCGCGACCCTCCGCCGCACCGATGGCGCGGGCCGCCCCGTGCACGCCGAGGCGTCGGGAAGTCCCGACTCGCTGGCGGGGCTGGTGGACCGGCTGGCCGCCGGGCTCCTCGCGGGTCAGGCGGGCGCCATGCCCTCCCTCGGCGCGCTTTCCTCCGCGCAGGCCCTCACCGCCTACCTCCGCGGCAAGGCGGCCTACCGGCGGGGACAGTACCGGGAGGCCGTCGCGGCTTACAGCGAGGCGCTCGCCGAGGACTCCAGCTTCGCGCTCGCGGCGCTCGACCAGATCGCGTCGGCCCAGCGCACCGGCGACAACGAGACGAGCAGGCGCGCGGCACACCTCGCCTGGACGCACCGCGAGCGGCTCACGCCCAAGGGGCACATCCTGCTCCGCGCGATGGTCGGGCCCCGGTATCCCGAGCCCTCGTCGATGATCGCGTACATCGCCGCGTGGCAGGAGGCGGTCAAGGCCGCGCCGGAACTGCCCGAGGCCTGGTTTGAGCTCGGCGACGTCCAACTGCACGACGGCGGAGCGAACGATCTGCCGGACCACGTCAAGCGTGCCGAGGACAGCTTCCGGCGCGCGCTCGAGCTCGATCCGAACTGGGTCCTCCCGCTCGACCACATCCTCCTCGCCAAGCTCTACCTGGAGGACACCACCGGGTTCCGGGCCCTCGCGCACCGCTGGCTCGCACAGGACACGGTGCCGGGCGATCGCTCGCCCTACCTGCGCTGGCGGCTCGGGGTGGCGCTGGGCGACTCCGGGCTCGTGGCGCGCCAGCGCGCCGGCATCGAGCGCTGGAGCGACGACGCCGTCCTGTGGCTCGCCGGCAACGCGCAGGCGGACGCGGTGGGCCTGGGCGATGTGCCGCTCGCGCTGCGCGAGGTGGCGCGGCGCGCGGTGACGGGGCCCAACCTGTGGCACGCCCGGGAGTACCGCCGGGAGTGGCTGCTGAATACCGGCCGGCCGGCAGAGGCGCTCGCGCTGACCGACAGCCTGGCCTCCGGCGAGCCCTGGGCAGAATGGGCGAGGCTTACCCGCATCGAAGACGCGCTGTTCTGGGATGGGGACACCACCGCCGCGGCCGCCGACGTGCGGGCGCTTGCCGCGACGCTCCAGGGACGAGGGCCGGCCGCGCCGCTCCCCCGCGACGTTCGGTCGCGCGCCACCTGCCGGCTCGGCTTCTGGTCGCTGGACCACGCGGACGAGGCGGGGGTCCGCCGCTGGCTGGCCCGGCTGCGCGAGCCGTTCCCGGCCGGTCCCGCCTTCACCACGGACGACCAGATCATGTGCGCCGGCCTGCTCCAGGCGTGGCTTGCCTTCCGGGGGCGGCAACAGGACACCGCCCGACGGCTGCTCGACCGAGCCGACTCGATCTACATCGCGAGCGACGTCCTGGCCGACTGGCCGGTGACCAACCTCGTGACGGCACGCTTGCGCGAGGCGACGGGCGACCTGCGGGGCTCCGCGCGCACCATCGGCCGGGTGCAGGTGGCGCTCCCGGTGAGCCCGACGTACTGGTCCACCTACGTTCGGGAGCAGGCGCGGATCGGGCTCGAGGTGGGCGACACGGCCGAGGCGGCGCGGGCGCTGGGGCGCTACGTGGCGCTCCGCGCCGACGCCGCGCCGGCGCTCCGGCCCGCGTCCGACAGCGCCCGCGCCCTGCTCGCGCGACTGGTCGGGCGCTGAGGATGGCAACCCACCCGATCTCCCGACGTGATCTGGTTCGCGGCGCCGCGACCGGCATGGTCGCGCTGGCGCTCGGCGCCGAACGGAAGATCGCACCGGGTCCAACCACGCCGCCCAACATCGTTTTCATTCTTGCGGATGATCTCGGGTTCTCCGACGTGGCCTGCTACGGGCGCCCGGATCTCCGCACGCCCAACATCGACCACCTGGCCGCGACGGGCGTGCGCTTTCTGCAGGCCTATGCGAACTCGGCCGTGTGCTCGGCCACGCGCGTGGCCCTCATCACCGGGCGCTACCAGTACCGGTTGAGGGCGGGTCTGGAGGAGCCGCTGGCCGGGAACCCCGCTGTCGGGCTGGACCCGAGCCACCCGACGCTGCCGTCGCTGCTGAGGAAGGCCGGCTACAGCTCGACGCTGGTCGGCAAATGGCATCTGGGCTTGTT
>JAICLE010000097.1 GCA_025927545.1 Gemmatimonadales bacterium | reverse complement strand
CGCGGCCCCCCGCGGGCCCCCCGGCGCCCCCCCGCCGCTCCGTACGGCTCAAGCCCGACGGTGCCGACGATGTGGCTCCCGTCAACCGCCACCAGAAAGTTCGCGAGCGAGGGTGGGAGTCCGGTCGTGGAGAGCCCGGCGCTGTCGAGGAGGGCGGCGACCGCGGCCAGATCCGCACTCCGGGCCGGCCGCACCCGCACGCCTTCCGCCGTGCCGTCGGCGCCGGCGGGTAGTTCAGGACGCGTCGCGGCCGCGGAGCTCCCTCGCCACGTTGCGGGCAACCGCCTCCCCCTTCGCGGCCAGCGCCGAATCGCCCTGGGCCTGGAACTCGCGGGCCGCGCCGCCATACACCACCGCGTACAACTGCAGGATCGAACCCGATGGCGCGTCCACCCAGCCGAACGGGCGCGCCCGGGTCGCGGTTTGCCAGTGATACACGTCCCACAAGAGCGACTTGGTGCGCGGCACGTCCAGGTAGCCCAGGCCCTGGCTCATCACCACGGCCTTGGTGGGGTGGACGGGCGCCGGCATCAGCTTGCGCACGAAGCCCTGGGAAACGAGGTACGGACTCAGGCCGAGCGTCTGATCAGGATAGCCGCCGTCGCTCCAGCTGAAGAAGACCGGCCGCTTCCCCTGATTGTCGCGGATCAGGAAAATGGCGGCCAGGTCCTGCCGCAGCAGCACGTCCTGGCCGAACCGGATATGCAGGCTGTCAAAGGCGATGCCGCCGTTGGCGGGCACCTGCATGGCCTCGGGCAGGCTGTCGACCGCCGGCTGTGAGAGCGCGAGCGCCGGCGTGGTGGGGCGCGGGGGCACCGGTACCGATCGCCAGTACGGGTCGGCCTTCGAAGGATCGAACGCGGGGGTGACGCGCCGGGCCAGCTGGCGCAGGTGCCAGTTGGTGTTCATGAGCGACAGATTCGCCAGCGTTACGTCCGGCCGGATGCCCTCCACCTCCTGCGCGTACCAGAGCGGGAAGGTGTCGTTGTCGCCGGCGGTGATCAGGATCCCGTACGGCTCGACGCTGTTGAGCATGTCATAGGCGAAGTCGCGCGCCATCGTCTCGTGCGCGCGGCTCGCGGTGGCATGGTTCCCGAACAACGGGATGAACGCCAGCGCGAGCACCGGCGAGGCCGCGGCCCAGCGGGCGGTCGCCGAGCCCCGGTCGCGGAGTCCGTCGGCGATCGACTGCATGAGCGCGCCGAGCCCGCAGGCGACGAACGCGCCGTACACGGCGAACGAGCCGATGAAGAAGTAGTCGCGCTCGCGCACTTCGCGGGCCAGCGACGCCTGGTCCGGGTACTGGGAGAAGCCGTACTTGAAGTTCATGTAGAAGACGAGCCCGACCGAGAGCGTCCCGAGCAGCGCCAGTCCCGCCAGCCCCGCCCGCCGGTCCGACTTCCACAGCGCCCACAGTCCGCTCAATCCCAGCACGGTAAAGATCGCGGTGGCGACGCCCGAGAGCCGCCCGGGCCAGTCGCGCGCGAACTGCCAGGAGTAGTATTGCCAGAAGTTGCCGAGCTGCCCCCAGAAGCTTGCCTGGCGCTCGGTGAGCGGCGGCTTCCCGTATTGCACCCGGTTCAGCACGTCCTTGAGCGCCTGGCTGAAGAATCCGACGGGCTCTCCCTCGTTGATCGGCGGATACTGGGCCGCACGCATGGGAAGCCACAGATAGTTGAGCGAGATGCCCACCAGGACGACCACGACGATGCCGGCGAGTACCCGTGGCCGGGTAACGACGCTCCAGTCGGTCCACAGCACGTAGACCACGAGCGCCGGCACCGCGAGTACGCCCATGAGATGATTCGTGGAGGTGAGCGCGAGCACGTAGGCGATGAGGACGAGCCAGCGGTCACGATGGGGGCCGGGCTCGTCGTCGCCCCAGCGGACCACCAGCCACATGACGAGGGCGATGGAGAAGAGCGAGACGGTGTACACCTTCTCATTGACGGTGCTCTGGTTCCAGACCGACCACGAAGTGGCTCCCACCAGCACGCCGCCGAACGCCGCGGCGTACCGCGCCCAGCGCACCGAGACGATGCCCCGCAGCCAGCGCTCCGCCACGAGGAACCAGAAGCCTGCCGCCGCGGCGCTGGTGACGGCGGCGAAGAGGTTGATTCGCACCGCGTAGTCCGCCACGAGCGGCAGCAGGCCGAAAGTGTGCGCCAGGATGACGAACAGCGGATTGCCCGGGGGATGCGGGATCCCGAGCACCTTGGCCGCCGCGATGTACTCCGAGGTGTCCCAGAACGCCGTGGTCGGCGCCAGGGTCAGGAGATAGATCACCAGGACGGCGACGAAGGTGCCGAGCGCGAACAGGTACGGCGGGCGTTCCCGCGACGTGAGGGCCATGGGGTCCGGGGCTAGTGTCTGAATTGACGGTGGCCGGTCATCACCATCGCGATGCCGTGGATGTTGGCGGCCGCGACCACCTCGGCGTCCCGAACCGAGCCGCCGGGCTGGATGATCGCGGTGACGCCCGCGGCGGCGGCCTGCTCGACGCCATCGGCGAAGGGGAAGAATCCGTCCGAGGCCAGCACGCTGCCGGCGGGATCGTGGCCCAGTTGACGCGCCTTGTGGACCGCGAGGAAGGCGCTGTCCACCCGGCTCATCTGGCCGGCACCGATGCCCACGGCCGCCTCGTCGCGGGCGAGCAGGATGGCGTTCGACTTGACCGAGGCCACCGCCGCCCAGGCGAAGCGGAGATCGTTCCACTCGCGCTCTGTGGGGTGCCGCTCCGTGGCCACTTTCCAGTCCTGGTCGGACGGATCGAACTGGAACTGGTCCTGCACCAGGAAACCGCCCCGCACGCGTTTGAGATCGAGCGAGCCGGGGCCGCGGCTCACCGGCAGCTCCACGACGCGGAGGGACTTCTTGGCCGAGAAGACCGTGAGCGCCTCCTCGTGGAAGGACGGGGCCACGACCACCTCGACGAAGAGATCACTCATCGCCTGCGCCGTGGCACGGTCCACCACGGTATTGAACGCGACGACCGAGCCGAAGGCGGAGACGGGGTCGGTGGCGCGCGCCCGCCGGAATGCCTCGCTCGCCGAGCCACCTACCGCGATGCCGCACGGCGTCGTGTGCTTGATCACGCTGCACGCCGGCCGATTGCTCCAGCAGGCCACCGCCCACATCGCCGCGTCGATGTCGAGCAGATTGTTGAAGGAGAGCTCCTTGCCCTGCCGCTGGGTCAGATCGCGCATGCCGCGCGGCTCCTCCGTCACGTAGAGCGCCGCGCGCTGGCCGGGGTTCTCGCCGTAGCGCAGCGCCTGCACCCGTTCCATCGCGATGCCAAGCCGGCGCGGCAGGCCGTCCTCGGGCGCCGTGAGATAGCCGGCGATCGCCGCGTCGTAGTCCGCCGTGTGGGCGAATACCTTGGCCGCGAACTCGCGGCGCACCTCGGCGGTGAGCCCGTCGGCGCGCAGCAGCTGGAGCACCTGCGGGTAGTCGGTCGGGTCCACCACCGGGAGCACGAAGGCGTGATTCTTGGCGGCGGAGCGGAGCATGGATGGTCCGCCGATGTCGATGTTCTCGACCGCGTCGGCGAAAGAGACATCGGGCTGCGAGACCGTCATCTGGAACGGATAGAGATTCACCGCCACGAGGTCGATCGGCGCGAGACCGTGCTCGTCCAGGGCGGCCAGGTGCTCGGGCAGGTCGCGCCGCGCCAGGAGGGCGCCGTGGATGGCCGGGTGGAGCGTCTTCACCCGGCCGTCGAGGAGCTCGGGAAAGCGGGTCACCTCATCCACCGGCGTCACCGGTATGCCCGCCGCGCGAAGGGCTGCGGCCGTGCCGCCGGTAGAGATGATCTCCCAGTCGAGCTGGGCCAGACCCTGGGCGAAGGCGACGACGCCCCGCTTGTCGCTGACCGAGATCAGCGCGCGCGGCATGACGGACGGCTCACGAGGAAGACTCCACGGTTTCGGAAAGCGGGACGGCGCGGCCGGCCGCCGCAGCAGCCAGCACGGCCGCCGGCAGCAGACGGTGCTCCACGGCAAGCACGCGGGCGGCCAGCCGGTCGGGCGTGTCGTCGGGCAGAACCGGTACCCGGCCCTGGGCGAGGATCGCACCGCGATCGTAGACCTCGTCCACCAGGTGGACGGTGGCGCCGCTCTCGCGGGCACCGCTCGCCAGGACGGCCTCGTGCACCCGGTGGCCGTACATGCCCCGGCCGCCGAAAGCGGGCAGCAGAGCGGGGTGGACGTTGAGGATGCGGTCGCGGTAGCGGGCGATGACGGCGGCGGGTACCAGCTTGAGGTAGCCGGCCAGCACCAGCAGGTCCACCCGGTGGTGGGCCAGCCGCTCGAGCCAGTCGGCGGCATCCGATGGGTCGGGGAGCACCTCGACCGGCACCGCGTGACTGCGGGCCCGCTCCAGCGCACTCGCGCCGGCCCGGCTGCTCAGCACCAGCACCACCCGGGCCGGAGCGCCAGGCGGCAACGCGCGCAGCAGCGCCTCGAGGTTGCTGCCGCGTCCCGAGACCGCCACGGCCACGCGCATGGTCATGGCGGGGGAAGGTACACCGGGGCCCGGCGTGGGGAAATCCTGCGACCCGTCATTGCAGCCGGTCGGCGAGCACGACCCGGATGGCGGCGGTGAGGTCGCGTGCGGTGGGCCAAAGGCGGGCCTCGGGCCGCCGCGATTCGTTCGCGCCCGCGCCCGTCAGCAGGAGCAGGCCGCGGCCGCCGAGCGCGCCGGCGGCGGCGATATCGCGGACCCGATCGCCCAGCCACCAGCTCCGGCCCAGGTCGAGCCCGAGCGTCGCGGCGGCCTGGCGGTAGAGCAGGGGACCGGGCTTCCGGCAGGAGCAGCGCCCGGAGAGCTCGGGATGATGCGGGCAGTGATAGCGGGCGTCGAGGTGGGCCCCTTCCTGGGCCAGGAGCTCGTCGAGCCGGTCGGCGGTGGCCACGTAGTCGGCCTCGCTCAGGAGGCCACGGGCGATGCCCGACTGGTTTGTCACCACCACCACCGCCCTGCCGGCGGCGTTGAGCTTCCGGACGGCTGCCGCGGCCCCGGGGAGAAGCTGGACGCCGGCCGGATCGCGGAGATAATGCCGGTCCTCGATCAGGGTGCCGTCCCGATCGAGGAAGACGGCTGGACGGCCACTCATGCCTGCAGCGCCTGCTCCAGAGCACGGCCGACCGCCAGCCCCGCCGCCTCGGGGAGCGTGCGAGGGTCGAGCAGCAGCCGGCGGCCGCCGACGCGCGCTACCACCGCCGGGTCACCCAGCCGAAGCCGGAGGCTCAACCCGTCCGGCCCGAGGGTTCCCGCGTCGAGGGCGACGAGCGTGGTCGGGAGCACCGCGCCGGGGAAGGAGCCGCCGCCGACCGCACTCTGGCCGGGCTGGAGCTCCGCGCGAAGCGCCGACGGGCAGTGGCCGGCCAGCCGCGCGGCAGCCGCCGCCAGCTCGTCCTGGGTCAGCGTGAGCATGCGCAGCACGGGGATCTCCCGAACCGCGGTCGCGGGGTCCTCGTACACGGCGAGCGTGGCCTCGAGCGCAGCGAGGGTCAGCTTGTCGGCGCGGAGCGCGCGGGCCAGTGGGTTCCCGCGGCACCGCGCCACCAGCGCATTCGTTCCGACGAGGCACCCCGCCTGCGGGCCGCCGAGCAGCTTGTCGCCGCTGAAGAGCACGAGCCCGGCGCCGGCCGCGACCGCGTCGAGGACGCGCGGTTCGGAGGTGAGGCCCCAGAGCGAAAGGTCCGCCAGCAGCCCGCTCCCGACGTCGTGCAGGTAGGGCACGCCGGCCCGGGCGGCGAGCGCCGCGAGCGCCGCCGGCTCGGGCGAGGCGACGAAGCCGCGCTGCTCGAAATTCGACCGATGCACCGTGAGAATGGCCGCGACGTCCGGGTGGAGCGCCCGCTGATAGTCGTCCAGGTGGGTACGATTGGTCGTACCCACTTCCCGAAGCCGCGCGCCACTCCGTGCCATGATGTCGGGAATCCGGAACGAGCCGCCGATCTCGATCAGCTCGCCCCGGGAGATGAGCACCTCGCGTCCGGCCGCCACCGCGTTGAGCGCGAGCACGAGCGCGCCGGCGGCATTGTTCACCACCAGCGCGTCCTCTGCGCCCGCTGCCCGCGCGAGCAGCGCGCGGCAGTGCTCGGAGCGGCTGCCGCGCCGGCCGGTGCCGAGGTCGAGCTCGAGATTGCTGTACCCGGCGGCAACGGCAGTGATCGCGCGGATCGCGGCCTCGGCCAGCGGCGCTCGGCCGAGATTGGTGTGCAGCACCACGCCGGTGGCGTTGAGCACGGGGTGGAGGCTCGGCCGGCGGCGCTCGGACAGCCGCTCGCGGATCTCCGCGGCCCAGTCCTCCGGCCCGGCGCGCCGAGTGCGCGCGGCGGCGATCGCCTCACGCGCCGCGGTCACCACGGCGGCCCGCGGCACCGTCCGGAGCAGCGTTTCCACCTCGGCGTCCCGCAGGAGCCGGTCCACCGACGGGAGCTGCCGGCGGCGGTCCGTCATGGCGTCTTCCTGGGGGCCCGGTTCCGGAGCGAGTCTGGCGGCATCCGCTTCAGCGAATCGGCCGCCGCTCGGCGGAGGGAATCCGCCGGCGGAGCCTTGCTCACGGTGAGCACGCCCGTCGCGTTCCCGGCGACGCCCGTGACGTTCCGCAGGCCGCGAATGTCGACCGCGTACTTCGTGTCCGGCTTCCACGGCTGCCGGACCCGGAGCACCAGGCGGTCGGTGAGCGGCGGACGCGTGGTGAGCGGCTTGGGCTCGGCGGCCGCGATTCCCGGCCGCCGCGCGCCAGTCGTGTCCCGGGCAGTCGTGTCGCGCGCAGTCGTGTCGCGCGCGGTCGTGTCCCGCACCGCGCCCTGGCGCGCGTGCAGGCTGTCGTCAATCGGCTTCGGGAGGAGCGACGCCACCCGGACCGGTGTGGAGTCCGGGAGGAGACGGACGGTCGCGGCGGCGGCGGCCAGGCGTTGCCGCGGATCGAGGCTCTGCGTGAGCTCGATCGTGGCGGAGACGCTGTCGGCCACGGTGATGGTGCGGATGCGCGGTGGCGTGGTATCGTGGACGAACGCCCAGAGCTCGCCGGCGGAGGTCTTCCCCCGGGCCAGCCGCACGCTGTCGAACGCCTCGCGGGGGTCCAGGCGCATGTTGTGGTTCTGGTCGAGCACGCCGCGGACGAGATAGTCGCCCGCGGGGAGCGGCCCGAGCGAGATGTGGCCGCTGGAGTCGGTGACCCCGCGGTAGGGGAGACTGTCGGGCAGCAGGATGGCTTCGACCAGCGCGGCCGGCGCCGGGCGGCTGGTGGTCCAGTCGACGACCGTGCCCTGGATCGACGTGGCCGGAAGCGGGGCCCCGGTCGTGAAGGTCAGGACCGCACCCGTGTCGCTCCGGTTGCGCCGGAGATCGGTGACGCCGGGAAGCAGCTCTACCCGGTAGACCCGGTCGGGCTGCCAGCCGCCGCTCGGACGCACGTCGATGCGGTCGCGGTGCCAGCTCACGTCCGGCACCTTCGTCGACGGCGAAAGGATGACGAGCTTTTCGAGATCGCCCGTGCCGGTGCCCTCGTTGGCGCTGGACCCCTCGGAGATCACCTCGTCGAAGCGGAACTCCACGCTCCCATGGAAGCCGGGAATGCGGGCGAACGAGTCCGGTCGGGTGGCGAGGAGCTGCGGCGGCGAGGTGTCCGGCGGCCCGCCGGGCGGGGGCTCGATGCGGGCGCAGGCAAGGGCAGCGAGGGCGGAGAGGACCGGGACGATGCGCGGGGCGCGGATCACACGCACCCCAGCCGCTCCCGCTTCCGCACGAGCACGTCGCGCTGCTCGCTCCAGGTGGCCAGCTTCTCGCGCTCCCGCGCCACGACATCGGCAGGCGCGCGGGAGACGAACTGCTCGTTGCCCAGCTTCTTCTGCTGTGCGGTGACGAGCGACGCCAGGCGCTCGGCCTCGGCGCCGAGCCGGCCGCACTCGCGCGCGACGTCGATCGCCTCGCCCAGCGGCACGAAGACGGCCATGCCGTCGGGCAGGACGGCGTGGCCCCCGATCCGCTCGGTGCTCTCCGCGAGGACCAGCTCCGACAATCTGGCGAGCCGGAGGATGGTACCCCGCTCCCGCTCGAGGGCAGGCGCCGGCTGGCCCCCGTCCTGGCTGACGAACGCCCGCACCGTCTGGCCCGGCTGCACGCCATACTCGGCGCGGATGCCGCGGATCGCGCCCACGACCTGCTGGACCAGCCCGAACTCGGCGAGCGCCGCGCCGTCCTCGGCCCGCGGGTCGGGGCGCGGCCACGGCGCCACGGAGATCGACGCGTCCGCGGGCCGGCCGGGAAAGCGCTTCCAGAGCGCCTCCGTGATGAACGGCATGATCGGGTGGAGCAGCCGGAGCGCGACGTCGAACGTCTGCACCGCCACCGCCCGCGCCGCGTCGCCCCCGGGGACGTCGCCGTAAAGGCGCGGCTTGATCTGCTCGATGTACCAGTCGGCGAGGTCGCTCCAGAGGAAGCGATACACCGCGGCCGCGGCCTCGTTGAGGCGGAACTTCTCGTACGCCTCGGTGGCCTCACGCACGGTGGCGTCGCATCGCGCGAGGATCCAGCGGTCGGCCAGCGTCAGATCGCCGGGCCGGACGGCGTCGGGACCGCCGGCCAGAGGACGCAGCGCTGCTGCCCGCCCGCCCGGGGCCAGGTTGGACAAGATGAACCGGCCCGCGTTCCACAGCTTGTTGGCGAAGTTCCGGCCGGGCGCGAACGATGCCTCGAGATCGTTCGGGTCGAGGATGACATCGGTCCCGACCGACATGCCGGACACGAGCGAGTAGCGGAGCGCGTCCGCGCCGTAGCGCTGGACCACCTCGAGCGGGTCGATTCCGTTCCCCAGCGACTTCGACATCTTGCGGTGCTGCGTGTCGCGGACCGTGCCGTGCAGGTAGATGTCGGTGTACGGAACGTCGCCCATGAAGTGGAGCCCGGCCATGATCATCCGGGCCACCCAGAAGAACAGGATCTCGGGCGCGGACACGAGCGTGCTGCCGGGGTAAAAGGTGGCCAGGTCCGCGGTGCGGTCCGGCCAGCCCAGGCTGGAGAACGGGACCAGCCACGAGGAGAACCAGGTGTCGAGCACGTCCTCGTCCTGCCGCACCGGGCCGCCGCAGGCCGGGCAGCTCTCGAGATCGGTGCGGCTCACCGACACCTGCATGCAGCTCTCTGCCTCGCAGTACCACACCGGAATCCGGTGTCCCCACCAGAGCTGGCGCGAGATGCACCAGTCGCGGATGCCCTCGAGCCATTGCGTGTAGTCGTCGCCCCGGCGCTCGGGGATGAAATGCAGGGTGCCGTCCCGGTACGCCGCGAGGGCGGGGGCGGCGAGCGGCGCCATGCGGACGAACCACTGCTCCGAGAGCCGCGGCTCGATGACCGTGTCGCACCGGTAGCAGTGGCCGACGGCGTGCCGGTGCGGTTCCACCTTGTCGAGCAGCCCCAGCGTCTCGAACTCGGCCACCACGCGCGCGCGGGCTTCGAACCGGTCGAGCCCCTGGAAGCGCTCGGGCGCGGCGAGGCTGATCCGCGCCTCGGGTGTCATCACGTCGATCGAGGGCAGTCCGTGCCGGCGGCCGATCTCGAAGTCCGCCGGATCGTGCGCCGGCGTCACCTTGACGGCGCCGGAGCCGAACGCCGGGTCCACCGCCTCGTCGGCGACGATCGGGATCCGGCGGTTCACCACCGGGAGCAGCAGCTCGCGCCCGACGAGATCGCGGTATCGTTCGTCGTCCGGGTGCACCGCGACGGCGGTATCGCCCAGCATCGTCTCGGGACGGGTGGTGGCCACCGTGACGCTCCCGCGGCCGTCCGCGAGCGGGTAGCGGAGGTGCCAGAGACGGCCCTCGGTCTCGTGCTTCTCCGCCTCCTCGTTGGAGAGGGCGGTGAGGCAGCGAGGGCACCAGTTGATGATGTAGAAGCCCCGGTAGATCAGGCCCTCGTCATACAGCCGGACGAATGCCTCGCGCACGGCGCGGGAGAGCCCCTCGTCCAGCGTGAAATAGGTGCGGCTCCAGTCGGCCGAGCACCCGATGGCCTCGAGCTGCTCGAGGATGGCGGCACCGGTGGTGCGGACGTACTCCCACACGCGCTCCACGAACGCATCCCGTCCCAGGTCGAAGCGGGTGCGCCCCTCGCGGGCGAGCAGGCGCTCCACCACGTTCTGCGTGGCGATGCCGGCGTGGTCGGTGCCAGGGAGCCAGAGCGTCCGCCGGCCGCGCATCCGCTCGAAGCGGACGAGCACGTCCTGCACGGTGTTGTTGAGGCCGTGGCCCATGTGCAGTACCGCCGTCACGTTCGGCGGCGGCATCATGACGACGTAGGGAATTCCCGATCCGGCAGGGTGCGCGTCGGGTGCGAACAGCCCGCGCTCGCGCCACCAGGCGTAGAGGGGGGACTCGATCGCGACCGGATTGTACTGCGGAGCAAGCGGCTCGGTCATGCGCTCTGGTCGGTGGCGCGCGCGTCCCGGGCCCGGGTCAGGTCGTCCTCGCCACGGACGAGAAGACTGTTGATGACGCTCTCGATGCCGGGCGCGGCGAGCGCGGTCCGGCCGGCGATGGCACGCACCGCGCGGGTCGGCACCCAGCCGCGGAGCTCGACCACCCCGCGCGCCACCGCGAGCGTTTCGATGGCGATGCCGGCCAGACGCGGCTCGGCCTGCAGGGCCGCGGCGACCGCGCGCGCCGATGCCGACGAGGTGAGCCGGGGTGGCGCGGGCTGCCGGAGCCGGCGCGCCATGCCCTCGACCCGGCCGGAGCTCACCCCGCCCACCCACTCGCTCAGGAGGAAGCCCGCGATCAGCCCGGTACCGGCGCCCAGGCTGCTCCAGAGCAGCATCTCCATTCCCGTCAGCCGATCGCGTTGGCGCACGCCGCATCCTCTTACGTGAAGATTTGTGTTGCGATTAACTTAACATTTTCAGCCCACAAACGCAGGAAGCGATCCCCCTCGAAGGCGTCCCGATGAACGACCACCGCATGACCGTGCGCGGCCCCGACCTGGCCCGCTGGATCTTCGTCGCCGCGCTGCTGCTGATCGGGCTGGGCCTCTACTTCGCTTTTGCCCCATCGAGCGAACCGCCGGCCCCCCCGTCGGCGTCGGAGGGCCGGTGAGCGACCCGATCCGGATCACGCTCCCCGACGGCAGCGTGCGCGAGGTGCCGCGGGGCACGACGGCCCGCCAGCTCGCCGAGGGGATCGGGGCGGGCCTCGCCCGCGCCGCGCTCGCCGCCCGGGTGAACGGGGCCGTCCGGGACCTCGACCGGCCGCTCGAGGCTGACGCCACGGTCGCCATCCTGACCGAGCGCGACCCCGAGGCGCTGGAGCTTCTGCGCCATTCATCGGCGCACATCCTCGCCACCGCGGTCCGCGAGCTGTTCCCCGGCGCGGGGATCGGCTTCGGGCCGCCGATCGAGGACGGGTTCTACTATGACTTCCAGGTGGACCGCCCGTTCACCCCGGAGGACCTCGCCCGCATCGAGGCCAAGATGGCCGAGGTGGCGGCGCGGGACTATCCGTTCGAGCGGGAGGTAGTGGACCGGCCGGAGGCCAACCGGCGCTTTGCCGACGATCCGCTCAAGCTCGAGCGGATCAGCGAGCTGGGAGACGACGAGACGATCACCGTCTACACCGACGGCCCGTTCCAGGATCTCTGCCGCGGCCCCCACATTCCCCGCACCGGTCGCCTCAAGCACTTCAAGCTGCTCTCTGCCGCGGGGGCGTACTGGCGGGGCGATGAGCACCGCCAGATGCTCCAGCGCATCTACGGCACGGCCTGGTTCCGGAAGGAGGAGCTGGACGGGTATCTCCACCGGCTCGAGGAGGCACGAAAGCGCGATCACCGCCGGGTAGGGCGCGAGCTCGACCTGTTCATGTTCCACCCCTCGGCGCCGGGGGCCGTGTTCTGGACGGAGCGGGGGACGACGCTCTACAACCTGCTGGTCGAGTTCGTCCGCGAGCGGCAGGCCGAGGCGTTCAAGGAGATCAAGACGCCGCTCATCTACAACAAGATGCTGTGGGAGATCTCCGGGCACTGGGGGAAGTACCGGGACAACATGTTTCTCGTGCTGAACAAGGAGACGGGGGAGCACGACGCGTCGCTCAAGCCGATGAATTGCCCGTCCCATTACCTGCTCTACGGGTCCAGGAAGCACTCCTATCGCGAGCTGCCGCTCCGCTACGTGACCTTCGACGTGCTGCACCGGAACGAGGTGACCGGCGCGCTCTCGGGGCTCACCCGCGTGCGCCAGTTCGCGCAGGACGACTGCCACGTCTTCCTGACCGACGGCCAGATCGTGGACGAGGTGAAGTTCCTCATGGACTTCATCCTGGGCTACTATCGCACGTTCGGCCTGGAGCCGAGCCTCAAGTTCG